>NZ_JAUSQM010000001.1:3804064-4121070 GCF_030811215.1 Nocardioides massiliensis | reverse complement strand
AAGGCAAGGACTTCTACTCCCCGATGCGGTCGACCTTCGCGAGCGGCATCCACGCCGTGATCGTCGAGACCGACCCCGACACGGCCGAGATCGAGATCCTGAAGTACGCCGTGGTCCACGACTGCGGCACCCTGATCAACCCGCGCATCGTCGAGGGCCAGATCCACGGCGGTGTCGCGCAGGGTGTCGGTGGCGCCCTCTACGAGCGGATGGAGTACGACGAGAGCGGGCAGCTGCTCAACGCCTCGTTCATGGACTTCCTCATCCCCTACGTCACCGAGATCCCGAAGAAGATCGACATCGACCACCAGGTCACGCCCTCGCCCCTGAACCCCCTCGGGATCAAGGGTGCGGGCGAGGCCGGGGTCATCCCGACCGCGGCGGCCTTCGCCAGCGCGATCGAGGACGCCGAAGGCATCACGATCACGTCGATGCCCATCTCTCCGTCGCAGCTGTTCGACCTGCGTCTGCAGGCCGCCGCCGGCGGTGCCACGAACCAGGAAGGTGCGAGCTCATGAAGGTCAGCGGTACGGCGACACTCCAGGCCCCCGTCAAGCGGGTGTGGGAGGGGATCTTGGACCCGCAGGTGCTCGTGCGCACCATCCCCGGCTGCGAGCAGCTCTCCGAGACGGGCGAGAACCAGTACGCCATGGTGATCACCGCCGGCGTCGCGTCGATCAAGGGCACCTACCAGGGCAAGGTCCAGCTCTCGGACCTGCAGCAGCACGAGTCGCTGCTCATGCACGCCGAGGGCGCGAGCGCCGCCGGCACGATCAGTGTCGACGTCCGGGTGCGGTTCACCGACAACGGTGACGGCACCGCCCAGATCGACTACGACGCCGACGCCATCGTCGGCGGGATGATCGGCGGCGTCGGCCAGCGGATGCTGACCTCGGTCAGCAAGCGGATGGCCGCGGAGTTCTTCGGCAACGTCGACAAGGCGCTCGCCGGCCAGCTGCCGGCGGCTGCCCCCGCCGCCGGGGTCGACGCACCTGCTTCCCCCGGTGCCGTCGCCGCCGAGGGCGCCCGCACGTTCGGTACGCCGGTCGCGGCCGTCGCCGCCCCCAGCGGCCAGGACTTCCTCAAGGGACTGGTCGCTGGTGCGGCCATCGCCCTCCTCGGTGTCGCGGTGGGCGCCGCAGCTGCCCGCCGCCGCTGACGGCGGTGCGCATGAGCAGCGACATCACCTGCTTCTCCACGGCCCGCGAGATGGCGGCCGCAGTGGCGGCACGGCGGATCTCCGCCCGCGAGCTGCTCGAGCTCCATCTCGAGCGGATCGACGCGGTCAACGGAGACGTCAACGCGCTGGTCAGCATCGATCCCGACCGGGCCCGGGCGGCTGCCGACGAGGCGGACGCCCGGACCATGAGCGGGGCACCGCTGGGGCCGCTGCACGGACTGCCGTACGCCGTGAAGGACACCCACGAGGTGGCCGACTGGCGTACGACGTTCGGCTCGGTGCTCTTCGCCGACCACCGTCCCGCGCACGATGAGCTGGTCGTCCAGCGCGTGCGCGAGGCGGGGGCGGTCATCGTCGCGAAGAGCAACGTGCCGGAGTTCGCGGCCGGGTCCCACACGTTCAACCGGATCTTCGGCACGACCCTGAACCCGTGGGACGCCAGCCGCTCGGCCGGGGGGTCCAGCGGCGGCTCGGCCGCCGCGCTCGCCAGCGGGATGGTGCCGCTGGCCGACGGGTCCGACATGGGCGGCTCGCTGCGCAACCCGGCGTCGTTCTGCAACGTCGTCGGGATGCGACCGTCCTTCGGGCGGGTGCCGCAGCTGCCCAACCCCAACATCTTCGAGACCACCTCGGTGCAGGGACCGATGGCGCGCAACGTCGAGGACCTCGCGCTGTTGCTGTCGGTGCTCGCCGGACCCGTCGCGGGCAACCCGGCCGGGCACGAGACCCCGGGCGAGAGCTTCGCCCGGGTCGACCAGGTCGAGCTCGCCGGCATGCGGTTCGCGCTGTCGGTCGACCTCGACGGGGCGTTCGAGGTCGACCGCCAGGTGGCTGAGATCGTCACGGCGCAGGGCGCGGTGCTGGAGTCGCTCGGAGCGAGCGTGGAGTCGGCGGCGCCCGACCTGCGCGAGGCGGAGGACACCTTCCGCACCCTGCGGGCGTGGCACTTCCAGGCGTCGTACGGCGAGCTGCTCGCTGCCCACGAGGGTGAGTTCAAGGCGTCGCTCGCCGACAACATCCGCGTGGGCGAGGACCTCACCGGCCGCGACGTCGCCCGTGCCTACCGCCAGCGCACGGCGCTGGCGCAGCGGATGGTGCGGTTCTTCGAGACCTACGACGCGCTCGTGCTGCCGGTGAGCCAGGTGCCGCCGTTCCCCGCCGACCAGGAGTACCCGGCCGACATCAACGGCCAGGAGCAGGCGACGTACCTCGACTGGATGCGCTCGGCGTACTTCGTCACCGTGACGGGCTGCCCGGCGATCTCGGTGCCCGCGGGCTTCACCGCCGAGGGCTGGCCGGTCGGCCTGCAGATCGTCGTCCGGCCCAACGACGAGCGGCGCCTGCTGGCGATCGCCCGCGCGTTCGAGGCAGCCACGAGGGTGGGGGAGAACCGCCCGACTCTTGGCTGATCTCACAGAGATCCAGTCGTTCTTCGTCAAGCTTTGCCATAGGTATTCGCCGGCCCTCACGGTCGAATAGGGGGCACCCACTACAGGAGGTCCCATGCCAGAAGCGTCCGCACCAGGGGACGGCCACATCCGGATCGGCATCGACACCGGCGGCACCTTCACCGACGTCGTCGCGTTCGACCAGGCCACGGGCAAGACCGTGACCACGAAGACTCCCTCGACGCCGAGCAACCCCGCCGACGGCTTCCTCGCCGGCATCAGCAAGGTCCTGGGGATCCTCGAGCTCGACGGCGACGCGATCGCCGCGGTCAGCCACGGCACCACGGTGGCGACCAACCAGCTGCTCGAGGGCAAGGTGGAGAACCTCGGGTTCATCACCAACGCCGGCTACGAGTCGCTGCTCGAGATCGCACGTCAGTCGGTCCCGGACGGCTACGGCAACTCCTACTTCTGGGTGAAGCCCGAGCGGATCGTGCCGCGGCACCTCGTGCGCGGCGTGCGCGGGCGCATGAACGTCAAGGGCGAGGAGGTCGAGCCCTTCGACGAGGACGGCGCCCGCGAGGTCGCGCGCTGGTTCAAGAAGCACGGCATCGCCACCCTGGGCGTGAGCCTGCTGCACTCCTACGCCAACTCCGCCCACGAGGAGCGCCTGCGCGAGATCCTCGCCGAGGAGCACCCCGAGGCGGTCATCTCGGTCTCGTCGGAGGTGCTGCGCGAGTACCGCGAGTACGAGCGGTCGATGACCACCCTGGTCGACGCTGCCGTCAAGCCGAAGCTGTCGCGCTACATCCACAGCATCAAGGACCGCCTCGACGACTTCACGGAGGGCCGGGAAGGCCTGCCGTTCTACGTGATGAAGTCCAACGGCGGCGTGCTGAGCGCCGACGAGGTCGTCCACCAGCCGATCACCACGGTGCTGTCCGGCCCGGCCGCCGGCGCCCTCGGCGCGGCCCTGATCAGCCGGGTCGCCGGCTTCGACCGGGTCCTGACCCTCGACGGCGGCGGCACCTCGACCGACGTGTCGGTCGTCATCGACGGCGACCCCACCCTGACCACCGAGGGCTCGGTCGGCGCGTTCCCCGCCAAGATCCCGATGATCGACGTCGTGACCGTCGGCGCCGGCGGCGGCTCGATCGCCTGGCTCTCGCCCGACGGCACCCTCAAGGTCGGCCCGCAGTCGGCCGGCGCCGACCCGGGCCCGGTCTGCTACGGCAACGGCGGCATCGAGCCCACCATCACCGACGCCCACGTCTTCCTCGGCCGGATCCCTCCGCACCTGCTCGGTGGCGAGATCCCGCTCGAGACCGACGGCGCGCGTCAGGCGATCGAGGACCTGGCCAAGCGCCTCGACCTCACTCCCGAGAAGTGCGCGACCGGCATCCTGGAGATCTCCGCATGGCACCAGGCCAACGCCCTGCGCCAGATCACCGTCAAGCGCGGCCTGGACGTCCGGGACTTCGCCATGACGACGTTCGGCGGCTCCGGCTCGCTGCTGTTGTGCCGCCTGATGGACATCCTCGGCATCGCCACGGTCGTCGTCCCGCTCAACCCGGGCAACGTGTCGGCGTTCGGTCTGCTCACCGTCGATGTGCGCAACGACTACGTGCAGACCCAGATCCAGCTGCACGAGGCACTCGACGTGCCCACGGTCGCCGCGGCGTACGACGAGCTCACCCGCCGCGCCACGGACGCGCTCATCGCCGAGGGCTTCGACCCCGCGCAGCACCAGTTCGCCCGCAGTGCCGACCTGCGCTACTTCGGGCAGGCCTTCGAGGTGCGGGTGCCGGTCTCCGACGGTCCGTTCACGGCCGAGGTCGCCGAGCAGGTCGCCGAGGTGTTCCACGCCGAGCACCGCGCGCTCTACGGCTACGACTTCAAGGGTGACCCGGACCAGCAGGTCGAGTGGGTCAACCTGCGGGCCACCGGCATCGGTCCGATCAAGCGCCCCGAGCTCCCGCGCGAGCCGCTGACCGGGTCCACGCCGACGCCGAAGTCGACGCGCTCGGTGCTCTTCGACGACGCCCAGGGCCGTGTCGAGACGCCGGTCTACTGGCGCCTCGACCTCGCTCCCGGCACGACCTTCACCGGTCCGGCCATCGTCGAGGAGTTCGGCTCCACGGTCCCCATCCACCCCGGTTTCGCGGTCCGCGTCGACGAGTACCGCAACCTCATCGTGACCCGTGAAGGAAGCGACGCATGACCGCCACCACGCCTGACCTCGGCATCCACCCCGACACCGGATCGCGCCTCGTCCCGACCGAGTTCCCCTTCGAGGCCCTCACCGAGGACGCCGGCGCCAGCGCCGACCCCGTGCTCGTCGAGATCGTCCAGGGCACCCTCGCCGCGGTCGAGATGGAGGTCGAGACGGCCATCGGCCGGACCTCCCGCTCGCCGATGATCCGCGACGCCCACGACTTCCGGGCCGGCATCCACGACCGGAAGATGCGCAAGCTGACCGGGCGCTCCTACAGCGCGCTGGTGCACCCCGTGGCCCGCGACTTCCCGCTGGAGGAGATGGTCCCCGGCGACGTCTTCTTCCACAACGACGTCTACCGGTCCGAGGGCGGCATCGGCCACCTCCCGGACCTGTGCGTGACCGTCCCGGTCTTCCACACCAACACCGAGACCGGCAAGCCGGAGGTCGTCGCGTTCGTCCAGGCGTTCGGGCACCACGACGACATCGGCGGCGCGGTCCCGGGCTCCATGCCCAGCGGCGCCACCTCGGTCTACGAGGAGGGGCTGATGGTCCCGCCGATCAAGCTGTGGGACGCAGGCAAGCCGGTGCGCTCGGCGCTGGCGATCATGACCCGCAACTCCCGGACCCCCGAGGCGCTCGCCGCCGACCTCGACGCCGAGTGCTCGGCCTGCCTCATGGGCGCCCAGCGCCTCGGTGAGCTCTTCGACCGCTACGGCGTGCAGTCGGTGGAGTCGGCCTTCGACGCGATCATCGACAACTCCACGCGGACCTACCGGCGCGAGATCCTCAGCAAGATCCCCGTCGGCACCTGGGTCTGGGAGGACTACGCCGAGCACGACGGCGTGGACGAGCCGCAGCTGCACACGCAGCGGATCACCCTCACCCGCACGCCGGAGGACGACCCCGGCGGTGAGCGCCTGGTCATCGACTTCTCCGGGACGTCCAAGCAGGCCAAGGGCCCGATCAACCACTGCGCGGACTACTCCGACGGCGTCTTCATGAAGAAGTGGCTGGCGCCGATCCTGCGCAACCTGGCCGACACCCCGGAGCGCATGGCCGAGCTCGACGTCAACGAGGGCATCGTGCCGCTGATCGAGATGCGGTTCCCCGAGCCCGGCACCCTCGTGACGCCGATCTTCCCGGCTCCCACCAACGCCCGCACCTTCGTCATCCTGCGGATGCTCGGCGTGCTGGCCGGCGTGATCGCCAAGGCGGTCGACGGGCGGATGCCGGCCGACCAGGAGACCATCCGCTACACGGGTGTGTACGGCGAGGACCTCGACGGTCGCCCCTACCTCATGCGTGAGGTGCTGGGCGGTGGCGCCGGCGGTCGCTACTACGCCGACGGCGAGGACACCATCCACGTGGTGCCCGACTCGCGGAACCTGCCGACCGAGTTCACCGAGTCGCGCTTCCCGTTCCTCGTGGAGAAGCTCGCCCTGGCCCCCGACTCCGGGGGAGCGGGCCAGTTCCGCGGCGGCCTGGGCTACGAGAAGCACCTGCGGATGCTCAAGGACGCGCACTTCATGTCCATCGCCGACCGGTCGATCCTGGCCTGCTGGGGCGTGAAGGGCGGCAAGGCGGGCGCGCCGTTCCGGGTCACCATCAACCCGGGCACGCCCGACGAGCGCGACGTCGACGCACTGGCCGACGCCGAGTTCGTGAAGGCCGGCGACGTCATCCGGATCTGCACCACCGGTGGTGGCGGCTGGGGCGACCCCCTGGACCGCGACCCCGCGCTGGTGGTCCGCGACGTCACCTGGCACAAGGTGACCCCCGAAGCCGCACTCGCCGACTACGGCGTGGTCCTCACCGGCTCGCTCGAGACCGACGACCTCGGTCACGACGCCGAGGCCACGGCCGCGGAGCGGGAGCGCCGCCGGGCCGAGCGCGGCGAGGAGCCGTTCTTCGACCGCGGCCCGGGCTACGCGCGGCTCAGCGGTGGCAAGGACGCCGCCGACGTCGACTGGCTCTGAGGTGGGTGGCGTGACCGTCGAGATCGCCGTCGTCGGAGGACGCGGCAAGAGCGGTCGCGCCGTGATCGAGAGCATCCGGGCGCGCGGGGCCTCGGCCCGTCCTGTGGGACGGGCCGAGCTCCGCGACCCGGTCGCTGCGTTCCGGGGCGCCGACGCGGTCTACCTGATGGCGCCCAACATGCACCCCGACGAGCCGGGCCTGGTCCGCGCGCTGCTCGCCGCCGCGCACGACGCCGGCGTGCCGCGGGTCGTCCACCACTCCGTCGCGGCGCCGTACCTGCCCGAGATGCCCCACCACCTGGGCAAGGCGGAGGCCGAGCGTCTCGTCCGGGCGTCGGGGCTGAACTGGGTGATCCTCCAGCCGTGCGCCTACGTGCAGAACTTCCTCGGCCAGCTGGTCGGCTCCGCGCCGGAGCTGGTCGTCGCCTACGACCCCGACCGGCCCTTCGGGCTGGTCGACCTGGCCGACGTCGGTGAGGTCGCGGCGGCTGCGTTGCTCGGCGAGGTACCGAGCGGCTCCACGCTCGAGCTCGGCGGACCGGACCTCGTCAGCGTGCGTGACGTCGCGCGGGTCGCCGAGGTGGTGCTGGGCCGCGACGTCGGTGTCCGGCGTACGTCGCTTCAGGAGTGGGCGGCGGGGCCGGGTGCCGGCCTCGACCCCCGCGAGCGCGACTGGCTGATGGCGATGTTCGCCTCCTACGACGCCCAGGGGCTCGCCGCCGGCCCCCTGGGCGTGCAGGCGGTCCTGGGACGCGTCCCGACCCCGCTGGCGCTGGTGCTGGAGCGCGAACTGGCACCCTGAGGGCGCTCGTCACGTCGCTTGTCAGGTTCTGCCGAGGGTCCCGGGGAAGTTCCGGAAGTATCTGCCCATGATCGGGTGATGGGGCTCACCTAGTGTCGAGAGCATGCGAATCGTGATCGCCCTCGGGGGCAACGCCATGACGTCTGCGGACGGGCGCGCCACCCCGGAGGACCAGCAGGCCGCGATCCGCGAGGCCGCCGGCCCGATCGCGGACCTCGTGGCCCGGGGGCACGAGGTGCTGCTCACCCACGGCAACGGGCCCCAGGTCGGCAACCTGCTCGTCAAGAACGAGCTGACCGCCGGCGAGGTGCCGCCGGTGCCGCTCGACTGGTGCGGGGCGCAGACCCAGGGCACCATCGGCATGCTGATGCTCAGCGCGCTCGACGACGCCTTCGCCCAGCGCGGGGTCGACCGGCGCGCCGCCGCGCTCGTCTCCCGCACCCTGGTCGCCGCCGACGACCCCGGTTTCGCCCACCCGACCAAGCCGATCGGGCGCTACCTCACCGCCGAGGCGACCGCCCCGCTGCGTGAGCGCGGCCAGTCGTTCGTCGAGGTCGAGGGCCGCGGCTGGCGCCGGGTGGTCTCCTCGCCGCGCCCGCTCGACTGCCTCGACGCGCCCGCCGCCGACCAGCTCATGCGCGCCGGGTTCGTGGTGGTCTGCTCCGGTGGCGGTGGGATCCCCACCGTGCGCGAGGCCGACGGCCGGCTGTCCGGAGTGGAGGCCGTGATCGACAAGGACCTCACCGCCGCGCTGATCGCGCGCCAGGTCGAGGCCGACGTCCTGATCATCGCCACCGACGTGGACGCCGTCGTGGCCGACTGGGGGACCGATCGCGCCCGTCCGATCGGACATGTCACTGTGGAGGAGATGCGCAGCATCGCCGCCGAGCAGGGCTTCGCCGAGGGCTCCATGGGACCCAAGGTCGAGGCCGTCGTGAGCTTTGCCGACTCCGGGCTGGGGCCCGGGGTCATCACGTCCCTGGCGAAGATCGCCGATGCGGTCGACGCCGAAGCTGGAACCCGTGTGGTCCGGGCGACCGACGCCTAACCGCTGATGACAAGGAAGGACACCTGAGGTGCCATCTGCAATTGAAGTCCGCAAGGTCCCGATCCACTCCGTCGCCGACGCCAGCGAGCTGACGAAGCTCATCGAGGAGGGTGTCTTCGAGGCCGACCGGATCATCGCCATCATCGGCAAGACCGAGGGCAACGGCGGCGTCAACGACTACACGCGCATCATCGCCGACCGCGCGTTCCGCGAGGTCATCCAGGAGCACGGGACCCGCTCGGCCGAGGAGGTCGGCCAGATCCCGATCGTGTGGTCCGGCGGCACCGACGGTGTCATCAGCCCGCACGCGACGATCTTCGCCACCCTCCCCGAGGAGAAGACCGTCAAGACCGACGAGCCGCGCCTGAGCGTGGGCTTCGCGATGAGCGAGCAGCTCCTCCCCGAGGAGATCGGCTACGTCGCGATGGTCAAGAAGGTCGCCGACGCCGTCAAGGCCGCGATGGGCGAGGCCGGCATCACCGACCCGGCCGACGTGCACTACGTCCAGACCAAGACCCCGCTGCTGACGATCCACACCATCCGCGACGCCAAGAGTCGCGGCAAGAAGGTCTGGACCGAGCACACCCACGAGTCGATGGACCTCTCCAACGGCGTGACCGCCCTCGGCATCGCGGTGGCCCTCGGCGAGATCGAGATGCCGACCGACGCCGACGTCATGCACAACCGCGACCTCTACTCCGCGGTGGCGTCCTGCTCGTCGGGTGTCGAGCTGGACCGTGCCCAGGTCGTCGTGGTCGGCAACGTCCGTGGCATCGGCGGCAAGTACCGCATCGGTCACTCCGTCATGAACGACGCCCTCGACGCTGACGGCATCTGGAACGCCATCCGCGACGCGGGTCTCGACCTGCCCGAGCGTCCGCACACCTCCGACCTCGACGGTCGCCTGGTCAACGTCTTCCTCAAGTGCGAGGCCAGCCAGGACGGCATGGTGCGCGGGCGTCGCAACGCGATGCTCGACGACTCCGACGTGCACTGGCACCGCCAGATCAAGGCGGCCGTCGGTGGCGTCACCGCTGCGGTGACCGGCGACCCCGCCGTCTTCGTCTCCGTCTCCGCGGCGCACCAGGGTCCCGAGGGCGGTGGGCCGGTCGCGGCCATCGTCGACATGAGCTGAGATGGCTGATCACACCGATCAGCCGGCCGCCGGCGCCGGGCTGCTGTCGGGGACCCTGGTCCTCGACCTCAGCCGGGCGCTGGCGGGTCCGCACGCCGGGATGATGCTCGGCGACCTCGGCGCGCGGGTCATCAAGGTCGAGACCCCCAACGGCGGCGACGACAGCCGTGGCTGGGGTCCGCCCTTCCTCGGTGAGGGGGAGGACCGCGAGTCGACGTACTTCATGGCCGCCAACCGCAACAAGGAGTCGATCACCCTCGACCTCAAGGACGCGGACGACGCCGACGTGCTCGCCCGGCTCGTCCAGCGGGCCGACGTGCTGATCGAGAACTTCCGCGTCGGTGTGCTCGACCGGCTCGGCTTCAGCGTCGAGCGACTCCACGAGCTCAACCCCGGCCTGGTCATCTGCTCGATCACCGGGTTCGGCCACGACGGACCGGAGTCGCAACGCGCGGGCTACGACCAGATCGCGCAGGGCGAGGCCGGCCTCATGAGCCTCACCGGCATCGAGGAGCCGACCAAGGTCGGCGTCCCGATCGCCGACCTGCTGGCCGGCATGAACGGCGCCTTCGGTGTGCTCGCTGCCCTGCTCGAGCGTCAGCAGACCGGTCGCGGCCGGGTCGTGCGGACGTCGTTGATCGCCGGCATCGTCGGGGTCCACGCCTTCCAGGGCACGAAGTGGACCGTGGCCGGAGAGCTCCCGGGCCTCTCCGGATCACACCACCCGTCGATCGCGCCGTACGGCCTGTTCCACACCGCGACCGCGCCGATCCAGCTCTCCTGCGGGTCCGAGGGTCTGTGGCGCAAGTTCGCACCGGCGGTGGGGCTGGACCCCGACGAGCCGCGCTTCGCCACCAACGGCGAGCGGGTCTCCCACCGCGACGAGCTGGTGCAGGTGCTCAACGACATCTTCGCCACGCAGCCGGCCGAGCACTGGCTCGCGCTGCTGTCGTCGGCGGGGGTCCCGTCGGGCAAGGTGCGCAACCTGCAGGAGGTCTACGAGTGGGAGCAGGTCCGCTCGCAGGGTCTGCTGGTCGAGGTCGACCACGCCACGAAGGGCACCTTCTCCATCCCCGGTCCCGTCATCCGGTTCGACGACAACCCGTACGGCGGTGCCCGCCCGGACGTCATCGCCCCGCCGGTGCTGGGTCAGCACAACGCCTCGGTGCGGGCCTGGCTCGACGAGACGGACCCGACCGACGCGTGAGCACGCTGGGGCTTCTCCTCGCCGCGGGCCAGGGTTCTCGCATGGGTTCGCCCAAGGCCCTGGTCCGTGGTGCGGACGGAGTCCCGTGGCTCCTCAGCAGCCGGTCCGGGCTGCTCGCGGCCGGCTGTGACCGCGTGCTGGTCGTGCTGGGCGCCGAGTCCGACGCGGCCCAGCAGCTCCTCGGCGACGCCGAGCACGTCGTCGCCCCCGACTGGGCCGACGGCATGAGCGCCTCGCTGCGTGCCGGGCTCGAGGCGGCCGAGCAGGGCTCGGCCGACGCGGTCCTCATCCACCTCGTCGACCTTCCCGACGTCACCGCGGCCGTGATGCGCCGGGTCCTGGCACACGCGGCTCCCGGCGCACCCGCCGACTCCCTGGCCCGGGCGGCGTACGACGGAACGCCGGGCCACCCCGTGCTCGTCGGCCGCCGGCACTGGCCGGCGCTGGTCGCCGAACTGGACGGCGACCAGGGGGCGCGCGGCTACCTCGCCCGGCACGGCGCGACACTGGTGGAGTGTGGTGACCTCGCCACGGGCGCCGACGTCGACACCCCCGAAGGGCTGCCTCCCGCATGAAGACGCACTCCAATCCCGCCGAGCTGGCCGAGCTGCTCGCCGGCGTCGACTACGTCGCCGACGAGGGTCTGGCGACCGTGGCCCATCTGTCGCTGGCCCTGCAGCGCCCGTTGCTGATGGAGGGCGAGCCCGGCACCGGCAAGACCGCTCTCGCGGTGGCGCTGTCCGAGGCGCTGGAGATCCCGCTGATCCGACTGCAGTGCTATGAGGGCATCGATGCCCAGCAGGCGCTCTACGACTGGGACTTCGCCCGCCAGATCCTGCACCTGCGCACCCTCGAGGCCAGTGCCGTCGAGCTCGATGTCGCCGCGACGGAGGGGGTCCTGCACAGCGAGCGCTTCCTGCTCGCCCGCCCGGTGCTGCGTGCGCTGCAGCAGAGCCCGGCGGTGCTGCTGGTCGACGAGATCGACCGGGCCGACGACGAGTTCGAGGCGTTCCTGCTCGAGACGCTGTCCGACTACCAGGTCTCGATCCCCGAGCTCGGCACGATCCGGGCGGCGACGCCGCCGGTCGTCATCCTCACGTCCAACCGCACGCGCGACGTCCACGACGCCCTCAAGCGACGCTGCCTCTACCACTGGATCGACCACCCGGACCTCGACCGGGAGGTCGAGATCGTCCGGGCCCGCCTGCCGCAGGTCAGCGAGCGGCTCACCCGACGGGTGGTCGAGGTCGTGCAGCAGCTGCGGGCCGAGAACCGCCTGGTGAAGCTGCCCGGCGTCGCCGAGACCATCGACTGGGCGCGGGCCGTCCACGAGCTCGGGCGCACCGACCTCGACCTCGACGCCGCGCTGCTGACGCTGGGGGCCCTGAGCAAGTACCGCGAGGACACCGGGCACCTGCGGACGCTGCTGAGTGAGCAGCTCGGCTGACATGAGCGACTCGGTCGCGGACGTGCTCGGCGAGGTCGTCGGGTTCTGCCAGGCGCTGCGTCGTGCCGGCCTGCCGGCGGTGCGCACCGAGGTGTTCGTCGCCGCCCTGGACGTGCTCGAGCCGATGAGCCGTGACGACGTCTACTGGGCCGGACGGGCGACGGTGTGCTCCTCACCCGACGACGTGGTGGTCTACGACCGGCTCTTCGCGGACTGGTTCAGCGGGGTGAACGTCGCGCGGGTCCCGGCAACCGAGTCGGTGACGATGTCCACCGGGTCGGGTGACGACGGCGGCGGCCGACCGAGCCTGGAAGAGCCCGAGGACCTGGCCATGCTCTCCTCGCGGGCGGAGATGCTGCGCCACCGGGACGTGGCCGGCCTGAGCCCGGCCGAGGCCCGCCACCTCGCGGCGTTGTATGCCCGGCTGCGGGTCAGGCTGCCGCTGCGGGAGGTCCGCCGCCGCGAGCCGCACCATCGGGGCGAGGTCGACGTCGCGGCCACGCTCCGGGCGCGGCTGCGCCTGGCGGGGGAGCCCGGACCACTGCATCACCGCCGGCGGCGGCGCAAACCCCGCCGCCTGGTCGTCCTGGTCGACGTCTCGCGCTCTATGGCGCCGTACGCCGACCAGATGCTGCGGCTGGCACACCGGATGAGCGCCGCGGCGCCGGGACGGGTCGAGGTGTTCACCATGGGCACCCGGCTGACCCGCGTCACGCGGGCGCTGCGCGTCGGCGACGCCGAACGCGCGCTGGCCGCCGCCGGCGACGTCATCCCGGACTGGTCCGGCGGCACCCGGCTCGGTGAGGCGCTGGAGGCGTTCATCGACCGGTGGGGGCGGCGCGGGGTGGCTCGCGGCGCGGTGGTCGTGGTGGTCAGCGACGGGTGGGAGCGCGGCGACCCGTCACTGCTGGCCGAGCAGGCCGCCCAGCTGCAGCGCCTGGCACACCGGGTCATCTGGGTGAACCCGCACCGGGGCAAGCCGGGCTTCGCGCCGGTGCAGTCGGGGATGAACGCGGTGCTGCCGCACGTTGACCAGTTGGTGGCCGGGCACACGTTCGCCACGTTCGAGGAGCTGATGGAGGTGGTGGCGCGTGTTTGACGTCGTGGGTGAGGCGGTCGCGCACCTACGCGCGGGCCACCCGGTCGCGCTGGCCACCGTCGTCGGGGCCGACGGATCCTCGCCGCGCGACCCCGGCGCCTCGATGCTGGTGCTCGCCGACGGCACCGTCGTGGGCTCGGTGTCCGGTGGCTGTGTGGAGGGCGCGGTCTACGACATCGCCCAGCAGGTGCTGGCCGACGGGACGCCCGTGCGGGAGGAGTTCGGCTACTCCGACGCGGACGCGTTCGCGGTCGGCCTGACCTGCGGCGGGGTGCTCAACGTCTTCATCCAGCGTCTCGACCCCGATGTGGCCGACCTGGTCGCGGCCGTGGCCGACGACGTCGCTGCCGGACGGCCGGTGTCCTGGGTCTCGGTCGTCGCCCACCCCGAGGCCGACTGGCTCGGCCGTCGGCTCGTGGTGCGCCCGGACACCCACGACGGCAGCCTCGGCGAGCGGTTCGCCGACCACGCCGTCGTCAGCGACGTGCGTGGGGTGCTCGCGGCCGGCGACAGCCGGCTCATGCACTTCGGCGCGCGCGGCGAGCGCATGGGCGAGGAGATGGAGGTCTTCGTCGCCAGCTTCCAGCCCCCGGCCCGCATGCTGATCTTCGGCGCCGTCGACTTCGCCGCGGCCCTGGCCCAGCAGGCGTCGTTCCTCGGCTTCCGCGTCACCGTCTGCGACGCCCGCCCGGTCTTCGCGACCCCGGAGCGGTTCCCGGGCGCCGACGAGGTGGTCGTGGACTGGCCGCACCGCTACGTCGCCGCGGAGGCCGATGCCGGGCGCGTCGACCGGCGCACCGTGGTGTGCGTGCTCACCCACGACGCGAAGTTCGACGTACCCGTCCTCAAGGCCGTCACGGACCTGCCCGCCGACGTCCGGCCCGCCTACATCGGCGTGATGGGATCGCGCACCACCCACGCCGATCGCCTGCGCCGTCTGCGCGAGGCTGGCGTGACAGAGGAGCAGATCGCCCTGCTCTCCAGCCCCATCGGACTCGACCTCGGCGGCCGCACCCCCCAGGAGACAGCCGTGGCCATCGCCGCGGAGATCATCGCGCAGCGCTGGGGTGGCACCGGCGCCCCGCTCGCCGACCTCGACGGCCCCATCCGCGCCCGGCGCTGACCAGCTCGATCAGCGCGCGGGGACCTCGCCGTACGTCGTGGTGCGCTGACGCACCGGTCGTCCGATGGCGGCGGCGATCTGCTCGAGCTCCTCGGCGCTCTTCTCGCTGCCGTGCTCGGAGCCGGCCATGCGGGAGATGGTCTCCTCCATCAGGGTGCCGCCGAGGTCGTTGGCGCCGGCGCGGAGCATCGCCTGGATGCCCTCGTCGCCGAGCTTGACCCAGGAGGCCTGGATGTTGTCGATGCGGCCGTGCAGCAGGATGCGGGCCATCGCGTGCACGGCGAGGTTGTCGCGCAGGGTCGGGCCCGGGCGGGCGACGCCGGCGAGGTAGATCGGCGCGGAGTGGTGCACGAAGGGCAGCGGCACGAACTCGGTGAAGCCGCCGGTCTGGTCCTGGATGCGCGAGAGCACGCGCAGGTGGCCGACCCAGTGGCGGGGGTTGTCGACGTGGCCGTACATCATCGTCGAGCTCGAGCGCAGACCGACCTCGTGAGCCGCGGTGACGACCTCGATCCAGGTCGCGGCCGGCAGCTTGCCCTTGGTCAGCACCCAGCGGACCTCGTCGTCGAGGATCTCCGCAGCCGTGCCGGGGATCGTGTCCAAGCCGGCCTCGCGGGCCTTGATCAGGAAGTCGCGGAACGAAAGGCCGGTGCGCGAGGAGCCGTTGACGATCTCCATGGGGGAGAAGGCGTGCACGTGCATCTGCGGCACGCGCTGCTTCACGGCGGCGGCGAGGTCGAAGTACGCCGTGCCGGGCAGCTCGGGGTCGATGCCGCCCTGCATGCACACCTCGGTCGCACCGTCGTTCCACGCCTCCTCGGCGCGGTCGGCGACCTGGTCGAGCGACAGTGAGTAGGCATCGGCGTCGGTGCGGCGCTGGGCGAAGGCGCAGAAGCGGCACCCGACGTAGCAGACGTTGGTGAAGTTGATGTTGCGGTTGACGACGTAGGTGACGGTGTCGCCGACGACGTCGCGGCGCAGGCCGTCGGCGATGCCGCACAGCTCGACCAGGCCGGCGCCGTCGACCTGCATCAGCGTGAGGGCCTGGTCGTCGCTCAGACCCTGCGGGTCGCGCTCGGCCTGGCGCAGCGCCGCCTTGACCTCGGACTCCAGGACCTCCCCGGTGCTGGTTGCCCCTGCTCCTGATCCGCTGGCGACCTGGTCGCGCAGGGTCTGCCAGTCGCCGTAGACGGTGTCGAAGTCCGCGCGCCGGTCGTGGGTGCGGCCCTCGGTGTCCACGGCGGTGTGCAGGTCGACCCGACCGACACCGGCGCCCTGGGCAAAGCCGCCCTCGGGCTCCTGCCACGTCCTGCCCTGCGGGCGTACGCCGGGGTGGGCCAGGCCGGCAGGCGTGGCCAGGGCGTCCACGTGGCCCAGGACGCGCGGGTCGATCCACGGGTCGCCGGCATCGCGGGAGCCGCGGACGTACTCCGGGTGCGCGGTGAGCCGGGCGACGAGCTCGAAGCCGGCCTCGGCGGTGATCTCGCGCAACCGCTCCAGGGAGGGCCACGGACGCTCGGGGTTGACGTGGTCGGGCGTCAGCGGGGAGACCCCGCCCCAGTCGTCGACGCCGGCGGCGAGCAGCCGGCCGCACTCGCCGGGGTCGGTGAGGTTGGGCGGTGCTTGGATCCGCATCTTGGGGCCGAGCACGACCCGGGAGGTGGCCAGGGCCGCGAGGTACTCGCTGTGGCCGAGGTCGTCGTGGTGGCGCAGCGCGGTGTCGGGCTTGGCGCGGAAGTTCTGGACGATCACCTCCTGCACGTGACCGAACTGCCGGGCGACCTGGCGGATCGCGAAGATGGACTCCGCCCGCTCGGTCAGGGTCTCGCCGATGCCGACGAGGATCCCGGTGGTGAACGGGATCGAGAGCCGGCCGGCGTCCTCCAGGACCCGCAGCCGCACCGCGGGGTCCTTGTCGGGGGACCCGTAGTGGACCTCACCCTTGGTCTCGAACAGTCGCCGCGAGGTGGTCTCGAGCATCATCCCCATCGACGGCGCGACCGGCTTGAGCCGGTTCATCTCCGCCCAGCTCATGACGCCGGGGTTGAGGTGGGGCAGCAGCCCGGTCTCCTCCAGCACCCGGATCGACATCGCGCGCACGTAGTCGAGGGTGGAGTCGTAGCCGTACTCGTCGAGCCACTCCCGCGCCTCGGGCCAGCGGTCCTCGGGGCGGTCACCGAGGGTGAACAGTGCCTCGGTGCACCCCAGCTCCGCACCCTGGCGCGCGATCTCGACGATCTCGTCGGGGGTGAGGTACATCTGCTTGCCCTCGGCGCGCAGCTTCCCGGGCACCGTGACGAACGTGCAGTAGTGGCACTTGTCGCGGCACAGGTGCGTGACGGGGATGAACACCTTGGGGGAGTACGTCACCTGGCCCGCGCGCCCCGCGCCCTCCAGGCCGGCGTCGCGCACCCGCGCCGCCACCGCACACAGCCGCTCGAGCTCCTCGCCCCGCGCGGCCAACAGCGCCGTCGCCTCACCGACGTCGAGGCTCGCGCCCCGCTCGGCTCGGGCCAGCGCCCGGCGTACCTGCTGGGGCGTCGGGGTGGATGTGTCCGTGCTGTGGTCGCTCACGTTCCTCCCAGGGTGAGGCCTCGCACGCTACCCGCGATGGCGGGCCCGCGTAGCACTGGCCCAGATGGAGACGGGTCAGCGCTCCTGCACGCCCGAGGCGAGGCGTGCGCTGATGACGGCAACCTCGTCGAGCTCGCCGGATGCCACGCCGATCACGAGGTCGTACGCCTCGTCGTTGGTCAGGGTCAACCGGTAGCCGTTGATGCCGTAGAACGCGATCGTGCCGGCGAGAGCGAGCCGTTCGTTCCCGTCGGCGAACGGGTGGTTGCGCGCCAACGAGTGCAGCAGCGCCGCCGCCTTCTCGTGGATCGACCTGTAGGCGTCCTCGCCGAACACCGTCGTGGCGGGCCGTGCGAGCGCGGACTCCATCAGTCCGTGGTCGCGCACGTCTACGAGGCCGTCGAGAGTGCGGTCCGCGACATGGAGGAGCTCCTCCAGCGCCAGGTAGAGCACACCACTACTGGCCGAGGCGCTCGAGCGACTCGGCGTAGCGCGGCAGCTCCTCGTCGAGGACCCGGTCGAGCAACTCGCGTCGGCTCGTCGTCTCGACGTACGTGCGGATCGCCTCGCGAGCGACGTCCTGCATGGAACGTCGTTCGAGCTCGGCGCGCCGGCGTAGCGCCTCGGTCTCGTCGTCGGTGAGGCGACCGCGAGGCCACGGCCGAGCGTCAGATCCCGAGCGAGCGCCCGATGATCTCCTTCTGGATCTCCGTCGTGCCGCCGTAGATCGTCTGGATCCGGCTGTCGATGAAGGCCTTCGCGATGGGGTACTCCATCATGTAGCCGTAGCCACCGTGCAGCTGCACGGACCGGTCCACGAGCTTGGTCTGCAGCTCGGTGGTCCAGTACTTCGCCATCGACGCCAGCGTGCTGTCGAGCTCGCCCCTGAGGTGCTTGGCGAGGCAGTCGTCGATGAACGTCCGCGCGATGTGGGTCTCGGTGGCCATCTCCGCCAGCAGGAACCGGTTGTGCTGGAACTTGCCGATCGGCTTGCCGAACGCCTCGCGCTCCTTGGCGTAGGCGATGGAGAGCTCCAGGATCCGCTCGCACGCAGCGGCCGCGATGACGCCGATCGAGAGCCGCTCCTGGGGCAGGTTGACCATCAGCGAGATGAAGCCGGAGCCGGGCTCGCCGAGGGTGTTCTCCTTGGGCACGATCACGTCGTTGAAGAACAGCTCGGCGGTGTCTTGGGCCTTGAGGCCGATCTTGTCGAGGTTGCGCCCGCGCTCGAAGCCCTCCATGCCGGCCTCGACGACCAGCAGGCTGATGCCCTGGTGGCCGGCGTCGGGGTCGGTGCGGGCCACGACGATCACCAGGTCGGCCATGATGCCGTTGCTGATGAAGGTCTTCGAACCGTTGAGGACCCAGTGGTCGCCCTTGTCGACGGCGTGGGTGCGGATGCCCTGCAGGTCGGACCCCGCGCCCGGCTCGGTCATCGCGATCGCCGTGATCGTCTCGCCGCTGACGCAGCCGGGCAGCCAACGCTGCTTCTGCTCCTCGGTGCCGAGCGAGACGATGTAGGGGACGATGATGTCGCTGTGCACGGGGAAGCCGGGACCACCGGCACCGGCACGCGAGAGCTCCTCGGTGACGACCGCGTTGTAGCGGAAGTCGTCGACGCCCGGGCCGCCGTACTCCTCGGGCACGTCGAAGCAGAGCATCCCGAGCTCGCCGGCCTTGGTCCAGATCTCGCGGGGGACCTGCCCGGCCTTGTCCCACTCCTCGTGGTGGGGCGTGATCTCCTTGTCGATGAAGGAGCGCACGGTCTGCCGGAAGGCGTCGTGCTCCTCGTCGAAGATCGCTCGCTTGGTCGCGGCGCTGGTCACGCGGTCCACTCCTTCAGCTGCCGGATCGTGGCTGCGGGGTCCTCGCTGGCCGGGATGATGTTGAGGTTGGTGACGCCGGACTCCCGGAAGGCGGCGATGCGCTCCTGGACGTAGGAGGCCGGGCCGACGAGGTTGATCATCTCGAGCAGCTCCATCGGCACCTTCGCCTCGGCGTCGCGCTTGTGGCCGTCGAGGTAGAGGTCCTGGATCTCCTTGGCCTCCTGCTCGAAGCCGTAGCGGCAGACCAGCTCGTTGTAGAAGTTCTTGTCGCGCGCACCCATGCCGCCGACGTAGAGCGCCACGATCGGGCGGGCCAGGTCGAGCATCGCCTTGACGTCGTCACCGATCGCGACGAGTCCGCCGGCCACCACCTCGAGCGGGCCGAGGTCGGCCGAGCGCTTCTCCTTGCCGGCGCGCAGCGACTCACCCCAGGCCACGTCGACCTTCTCGGGGGCGTAGAGGTGCGGGAGCCAGCCGTCGGCGTACTCCGCGGTGGCCCGGACGTTGGCCTCGCCGAGGGCAGCGATGTAGATCGGGACCACCGGGCGCTCGGGCTTGGTGAGCATCTTCAGCGGCTTGCCCAGGCCGGTGCCCTGGTCGGGCGGGAGCGGCAGGGTGATCTGCTTGCCGGAGTACTCGATCGTCTCGCGGCGGATCATCGCGCGGACGACCTCGACCACCTCGCGGGTGCGACCCAGCGGCTTGGTGTAGGGCAGGCCGTGCCAGCCCTCGATCACCTGGGGGCCGGAGGCGCCGAGGCCGAGGATCGCGCGGCCGCCGCTGACGTTGTCGAGACCGGCAGCGGTCTGCGCCAGCGTGCCGGGAGTGCGGGAGTAGATGTTGAGGATCGCCGCACCGATCTCGACGGTCTCCGTGCGAGCCGCGAGGTAGCCCATCAACGTGGGGGAGTCGAAGCCGTAGGCCTCGGCCACCCACACGGTGTCCAACCCGGCCTTCTCCCACGCGGCGACCTGGTCGGCGGCGTCGCGGGGATTCCCGGCGTACTGCAGCATCGTCGAGATCTTCATGACCGTGACAGTAGCAGTGTCACTGTCGCGTTGGGGAGGGGCGGTTCAGTCCCCGGGCCACTCCCCGGTCCAGCGCTGGAACACCCGCGCCCCGCCCCGGTCGATCGCGGTCTTGACCACGGCGAACACCGCCGCCTGGAGCGCGGCGGCGGCGATCACCTGCTTCATGGAGTACTCCGACTCCAGCGACTTCGGCGGGTCGCCGTCGACGCCGGAGGCCTTGTGCCAGACCACCTTCGTGACCTTGCCGGCGAGGACGCCGGCGAGCAGGCCGCCGATGAGGCCGATCGGGCGGTAGAGGATCTTGGCAGCCCTGTTGCCCTTCGGGGGTACGGGAGCGTGCGGTTGCTGGGGCATGGCCTCCCCCTCCCCGGCTCGCGGGGAGCAGAAACGTGCGGCTACTGGTGCCAGCTGGCCCAGAGCGCGGCGTACGAACCGCCCCGCGCCACCAACTCGTCGTGGGTGCCGAGCTCGGTGATCCGGCCATCCTCGACGACGGCGACCCGGTCGGCGTCGTGGGCGGAGAACAGCCGGTGGGCGATGGCGATGACGGTGCGACCCTCGAGCACGCCGGCCAGGGAGCGCTCGAGGTGGCGCGCGGCCCGGGGGTCGATGAGCGACGTGGCCTCGTCGAGCACGAGGGTGCCCGGGTCGGCGAGCACGAGGCGGGCAAGCGCGACCTGCTGAGCTTGCGCGGGAGTCAGGGCGCGACCACCGGAGCCGACCTCGGTGCCGAGCCCCTCCGGCAGCGCCTCGACCCAGCCGCGGGCGTCGACGGCGTCCAGCGCCGCGAGCACGCGGGCGTCGTCGACCGGGCCGGCGTCCGGCCCGTGCTCGAGGGGGTGGTCGAGCGCCATCACCAGGTTGTCGCGCACGGTGCCGGCGAAGACGTGGTGCTCCTGGGTGACCAGGCAGACGTGCCGGCGCAGCTCGGTCTGGGGGAGATCGGCGAGCGAGACGTCCCCGAGCCGCAGCTCGCCGGAGCGCGGCGGGTGGATGCCCGCGATCAGCCGGCCGAGGGTGGACTTGCCGGCGCCGGACGGGCCGACCATCGCGAGCCGCTCCCCGGGCTCGACCACGAGGTCGACGCCGTGCAGCACGTCGGTGCCCTCGACGTAGGCGAAGCGCACGTCGCGGGCGACCAGCCGTTCGCCCCGGACCGGTGTCGCGGCGTCGGGCCGTCGGTGCGCCGGGTCCTCGTCGGCGACCTCCCCGACGCCGAGCAGCCGGGCCAGCGACGCCAGGCCGACCTGCAGCTCGTCGAGCACCATCACGAGCCGGTCGACCGGGTCGGCGAGCATCTGCACGTAGAGCACGGCCGCGGTGACGGCCCCCAGGCCGACCCTGCCGTCGGCGTACAGCAGCCCGCCGACCACGAGTGCCGCGACCGTCGGCAGCAGGTAGGACAGCTCCATCGAGGGGTAGAAGAACGTCCGCAGCCGCAGGGTCGTGCGCTCCGCGGCGTAGGACCCGCGGATGGCGGCGTCGAGATCCTCGACGCGCTCGGGGCCCAGTCCGAGGGCGTCGACCGTGCGGGCTCCCTCGGCGGTCTCGGTGAGCGAGGCGCTGATGGCGGCGTACGACGCGTTCTCCTTCAGGTACGCCGGACGCGCGCGCCGCAGGTACCACCGTGAGGCGGTCACCTGCAGCGGGACGCCGATGAGGCAGCACGCGAGCGCCCACCAGCCGACGGTCGCGGTTGCCACCAGCGTCAGACAGGTGGTGACAAGCGCGATCACGGCCTCGGGCAGCGCCCAACGGGCCGACCAGCCGACGGCCTCCACGTCCCGGGAGGTGCGGGTCAAGAGGTCTCCGCTGCCCGCCCGCTCGACCACGCCGAGCGGCAGGCCGAGCGCGCTGGCGACGAAGTCCTCGCGCAGCCGGGCGAGCACCCGCTCGCCGAGGACGTAGCAGACGAACCGCGCCCACCGGGTCAACAGCGCCTCGGCGGCCAGGAACACCGCGAGCAGCACGACGACGCGGTCGACGTGCGCAACGCTCGTGCCCTGCTCCACCGCCTCGACGAGGCGGCCGAGCAGCTGGGGTGCGACCAGCGCGGCACCCGCGGCGAGGGCGTTAAGCAGCACGCCGAGCCAGACCTGGCGGGGGTAGCGCGCCAACACGCGGACGGCGTACCGACGAACTGCGTGGGGGTCGGCGACCGGCAGGTCGGTGCGGGCCTCCTCGAGGGTCGCGGCGGTCATACGGGCAGCTCCTCACGGGTCACGACGGCGCGGTAGGCGGGCACCCGCTCCAGCAGGTCGGCGTGCGTCCCGCGGGCCGTCTCGCGCCCGTCGAGCAGGAGGACGACCTCGTCGGCCCGGTCGAGGACCAGCGGGCTCGTCGTGGTGACCACGGTGGTGCGTCCCCGGCGGTGGGCGCCGAGCTGGTCGGCGATCCGGCCCTCGGTGTGGGCGTCGACGGCAGAGGTCGGCTCGACGAGCAGCAGCACCTCGGGGTCGACGGCGAGGGCGCGGGCCAGCACGAGCCGTTGCCGCTGCCCGCCGGAGAAGGATCGCCCCCGCTCGTGGACGGGCGCGTCCCAGCCCGTCGGCAGGGCGGCGACGACGTCGGTGGCGGAGGCCGTCTCCACGGCCCGGCGTACGGCGTCCTCGCCCCGGTCGCGCACGTCGAGCACCTCGCGCAGCCGGCCGGAGAACAACCCGTCGGTGGCGCCGGCCACGACCACGCGCGAGCGCAGCTCGGCGGGGTCCACCTCGGGGATCGGTACGCCGCCCCACGTGGGCTCCGCGCCCGGTGCCGCGGGCGCGAACCCGCCGAGCCGGTCCACGAGCGCCACCGCCTCCTCGGGCGGGTCGGCGACGATCGCCGTGACGCGACCAGCACGGATCGTCACCCCGCTGGCGGGGTCGGTGAGCTCGGCTCCCGGCGCCGGCGCGGGCCGGGCGCCGTGGCCGGCCGGCTCGAGAGCCAGCACGCGCACCACGCGGCGCGCGGAGACCAACGCCTTGATCCACTTGTTGGCGAACTCCGTCAGCGTGCGCACGGGGATGAGCAGGAACGTGGCGTAGCCGTAGAACGCGACCAGCTCTCCCGGCGAGATCCGTCCCGAGACCGCGAAGCGCGCGCCGATCCAGACCACGAGGACGACCAGGACACCCGGCAGGAACACCTGGGCGGAGTCCAGCCAGGACTGCACCCGTCCCACCTCGACCCCGGCCCGGCGGACGTCGCGCGAGCGCTCGACGTAGCGGCGGTGGAAGACGCGCTCGCCCCCGATGCCGAGCAGGACCCGCAGGCCGCCGACGATGTCGGTGGCGAGGTTGGTCAGGGAGCCGGTGAGCTCGCGCTGCCGGGTCGTACGCCGCTGCAGCGGGGCCAACAGCGGACCGAGGGCGAGCAGCAGCGCCGGCACGCCTGCCAGGACGAGCAGGGCGAGCGGCAGGGACGTCTGGAACAGGATCACCGCGACCAGCACGATCGACACCACCGCGCCCGAGGCGCGCGCGGTCACGTCGAGCGCGTGCCCGAGGTGGCCGATGTCGCTGCTGCCGATGGCGACCACCTCGCCGGTCGACACCCGGCGCGGCAGCTCCGCACCCAGCCGGGTCACCTGGCGGGTGACGACCTGGACGGTCGTGTAGGCGGCCGCCAGCCAGTTCGTCACCGCGAACCGGTGGCGGACGATCCCGGCGACGACCTGGACGCTCCCGACGGCCAGGAGCGCGCCGGCCCATCCGAGCAGGGCGCTGGTGTCGCGGGCGGTCACGCCGGCATCGATCGCGCGGCCGATGACCGCCGGCAGCACGGCCTGCGCCGACATCCACAGCACGCCGAAGAAGATCCCACCGAGGAGCGTCACGACCTGGGACCGCATGAGCCACACCAGGAAGCGCGCCGGGGAGCGGTGGTCGGGGGTGCCGGGATCGGCGAGGGGGAGTGCGCGCACCGGGCAACGCTACGGAGCAGCGACCCCCGAAGGCGAATCGTTTTCGACGCCACACAGCGCCGCAACGAGCGCACCCAGCGTCTCGCTGCACCCGGCGTCGAGGCGCAGGGTGGCGAGCTCGTCGCCACGGGTCGCGCCGCGGTTGATGATCACCACGGGTACGCCGGCACGGGCGCAGCGACGCACGAAGCGGAACCCCGACATCACCGTCAGCGACGAGCCCGCCACCAGCAGTGCGCCGTCGGCTGGCGTCAGCGCATCGACCGCGTCGAAGCACCGCCGCACCCGGGGCTTGGGAACGTTCTCGCCGAAGAACACCACGTCGGGCTTGAGCATGCCGCCGCAGCGCGCGCAGTCGGGGACGACGAAGTCAGCGGTGTCGTCCAGGAGCACGTCGCCGTCCGGTCGCACCGCCGCGCTGGCGTGGCGCTCGGCGTACCCGGGGTTGAGGGCGGCGAGCTCCTGCTGCAGGCGAGCCCGGGAGCTGTGGTCACCGCAGTCGAGGCAGACGACGTCGGCGATCCGGCCGTGCAGGGCGACCATCGAGGTCGACCCGGCCTGCTCGTGCAGGCCGTCGACGTTCTGGGTGATGAGGAAGCGCTGCGCGCCAGCGGCCTCGAGGCGGGCGAGTGCCTGGTGGCCCGGGTTGGGGTTGGCGGTGTGCATCCGCGACCACCCGACGTGGCTGCGCGCCCAGTAGCGCTGGCGGGCGGCGGGTCCCGAGCGGAACTCGGCGTACGTCATCGGCGTCCGGTCCGGCGCCGACGGTCCGCGGTAGTCGGGGATCCCGGAGTCGGTGGAGAGACCGGCGCCGGTCAGCGTCACGAGCGCGCGACCGGCGAGCAGGTCGAGCGCGGCGGCCAGCGGGTCGGCCAGCGGATCGGCTCGGGTGTCAGCGCGCGTAGCGGATCTCAGCACGGGCCCGGGCCTTCGCCGCCTCGACCTCGCGGTCCTTCGGTGGCGCGGTGGTCGTCAGCTGGTCGAGCAGCCGCTGGGTCGTCGCTGCGACCTCGCGGACGGCGGCGTCGAAGGCCTCCTGGTTGGCCTGGGACGGCTTGGTCGAGCCGCTGACCTTGCGGACGTACTGCAGCGCGGCGGCGTGCACCTCGTCGTCGGTCGCCGGCGGCGCGAAGTTGTGCAGGGTGCGGATGTTGCGGCACATGGAGCAACGGTACGCCCACTATCGTGACGCCGTGGATCCCCACGAGCGCCCGACGTCCGCGTGGGCCCACCTCTTCGAACCAGCGCCCCCGGAGCCGTCGCGCCGTCCGCGCCCGCCGTGGTGGGTCGTCGCACCGCTCGTCGTGGTCGGCGTGGTCGTCATCGCGCTGGTCGTCGGTGGCGTCCTGGGGCTGGTCACGAACTTCCGTGCGCCCTGGGGCCCGGGTTCGCAGGAGGTGAACCCGTTCGCCGAGCACCCGGCGTACGCCGACCCCTCCTCCCGCACGGCGCAGGGTGCTCAGGCGGCAGAGGACGCGGGCAGCCCGGACGCGCCGGTCCTGCGTCGGTTGGCCGAGACCCCGCAGGGGATCTGGCTGGTCCCGGAGGAGCACGGTCCGGGTGACGTCGGCCGGCACGTCGAGCGCGTCGTCGCCGAGGCCGGGGACACCGTGCCGGTGCTCGTGGTCTACGGCATCCCCCAACGGGACTGCACCGGTGGCTTCTCGGCCGGCGGGCTCGCCGCTGAGGAGTACGTCGACTGGATCGGGGAGATCGTCGAGGGTCTCGAGCGCGCCGACCGGGCGGCGGTGGTGCTCGAGCCAGACGCGCTCGTCTCGGTGCTGGAGTGCGCCGAGCTCGGGTCCCGGATCGACCTGATCCGGCAGGCGGTCGGCCTCCTGGCCGAGTCGCGGGCCGCGGTGTATATCGATGCCGGGCACTCCGGCTGGCGCACACCCGAGGAGGTCGCCGACCTGCTCGAGGACGTGGGGGTCGAGCGGGTGCGGGGCTTCGCCACCAACGTCGCCAACTCCCAGCCGGAGGCGCTGGAGCTGGCGTACGCCGACGCGATCAACGCCGAGCTGCCCGTTGCCGTGCACGCCGTCGTCGACACCGGCCGCAACGGCAACGGCGCGGGGGAGACCTTCTGCAACGCCCCCGGTCTCGCGCTCGGCGCCCCGCCCGGCGCCGCCGAGGAGGAGGTCTGGGACGCGCGCCTGTGGATCAAGCCGCCCGGCGAGAGCGACGGCACCTGCAACGGCGGACCACCGGCCGGCACCTTCTGGCCCGAGCGCGCGGTCGAGCTGGCGCGCGCTGCCGGCTGGTGAGCGATCTTCGGACTTCCTTGCAGAGGTCCGGCGCGCAGGAAGCGCCTTGCCCGCGTGCGCGTTGTTAGAGTCGGCCTCATGGATCCAGCCGAGGCCTGGGTGGCCGTCATCATCGAGGACGAACCCGACGTACGGATGCTCCTCGACACGGTTCTCACCCAGAGCGGGTTCCGCACGGTGGTCGCCACCGACGGTCCCGAGGGCCTCGAGGCGGTGCGGGCGCACAACCCGTTGCTCACCACCCTCGACGTCAACATGCCCGGCATGGACGGGTTCGCGGTCGCGAAGCGGATCCGCGAGTTCAGCCAGACCTACCTGATCATGATCACCGGCCTCGGTGACGAGATCGACGTGATCTCCGGGCTCGAGGCCGGCGCCGACGACTACCTCGTCAAGCCGTTCCGGCCCCGGGAGCTGCGCGCCCGCGCGGAGTCGATGCTGCGCCGCCCGCGCCACCGCACCGGACCGAACGAGCCGGTCGCGCCGCCCGCCGATCCGGCTCCCGCGGCCCCGCCGCCTCCGCCGGCCGAGTCCTGGGCCGAGCAGGCTGTGCGCCAGCTGCAGGAGAACACCTCGCTGCAGCCGATCAGCGGCACCTCCGCACCCGAGCAGCCCGCGCCCCCGCCGGTCCAGCAGCCGGCCCCGCAGCCCGCGCCCCCGCCGGTGCAGCAGCCGGCCCCGGCCCAGCAGCAGCCCGCCTACGCCGCCGCGCCGGCGGCGGCCGCGCAGGCCCCGCTGCCGTATGCCCCGGAGCCGCAGGTCATGCCGACGGGCGGTTGGATCCGCGTGGGCGAGCTGGCGGTCAACACCGACCAGCGGGTCGTCACCGTCGGTCAGCGCCAGGTCGACCTCACGAGCGTGGAGTTCGAGCTGCTCACGTCGCTGCTGATGTCAGGGCGACGCGTGCGCAGCAAGGCCGACCTGGTCCTGACGATGCGCGGCCAGAACTACGTCACGGCCTACTTCGTCAACGAGGCCGACAAGCGTGAGGTCGAGGCCCACGTGGAGAGCATCCGCCGCAAGATCGGTGATGACGGCGCCAACCCGCGCTGGATCGAGACCGTGCGCGGCGTCGGCTACCGGCTCGCCATCCCCGACTGAGCGGGCCCGGGGGCGGGCCCTGTCAGTTGGCGGTGAAGGGGATCTTCTTCACCTGTGTGGCCTGCTCCGACGGGAAGATCGACATCGGCACCTTCTGCCGGATCACCCGGCGGCGGTACTCGTCGGAGCCGGGACGGGTCTCGATGAAGACGGTCGCGCGGAAGGTCAGGTCGACGCCGATCGTGTCCATGTCGAGCGTGCCGATCTTCTGGTTGCGCAGCTCGAAGGCGCCCTTCGGCGACGTGATCAGCATGCCGTGGCGGTTGGAGACCGGCTCAGGGTCGAAGGTGATCCGCTTCGCGTCGGCGTCGAGGTAGTAGGGCTCCTCGATGGTGCCGGAGGTGTTCTTGGTCTGCGACGTCACCATGATGTTGCCCAGCCAGACCTTCCGCTTCGTGGCGAACCGGTCGCGCAGCTTGCGGTTGAGGTCGTAGACGGTGAACGTGAACGAGAAGAACTTGTCCCCGCGGGGGAACCAGAGGTTGGTCTCCGGGGTCGCCTTGGTCGGCCACAGCGTGTAGACGAAGTCCAGGTTGCGCACCCGCGTGTGCGACTGGAAGGTGCCGTCGTTGGTGAACTGCGTCGGGTACGGCGTGGGGTTCTTCGACGGGGTGGCTGTCGGCGTGGGCGTCGGGTCGGCAGCGGTGAAGTCGCCGAGCATGCTGCAGCCCGAGAGCAGCAGTGTCAGCGCCAAGGCGAGGGCGAGTGCCGCGCGGGTGCGGCGACGCGGGGTCTGCCGAGGTGTCGTGCCGGTCGTGGGCGTCATGCCTTGAACCCCTTGTAGCGTCGCAGGATCTTCAACATCATCCATGCCGTCTGGGCGATGGTGATCGCACCGAGGATCGGCCAGCCGACCGCAAGGATGTCGGACTTGGTGGTGATCGACAGCTGGGTCCACACCGCGGCCATCACGCCGAGGAAGACCACCAGCACGATCACCGGCGTCCAGTGGCTGTTGCCGGCGCCGCGCTCGGCCTTCGCCTGGGCGGCCCAGTTGTCGGTCTGGGTGCGGCTGGCGAACTTCGCCCAGGACCGCACGAAGTGGCCGAGCCGGATCCACATGTAGGCCTCGGCGAACGGGATGAACAGGGCGAACGCGTAGTCGCGCTTGTTGGCGTAGTGCATCGACTTCGCCACGCGGTAGTTCAGGATCGTCGCGACCGTCGGGGGGATCAGCCACAGCGGGTTGAACACGAACGCGCTGATCGACAACGAGCCGCCCAGCAGCATGAAGAACAGCGTGCGGGTGAGCAGGTTGGTGACCATCGAGGCCTGCTCGAACCACCGCAGGCGCAGGTTGGGGTGGAACGGCTGGCCCTTCGTGTCGCCGCGCTGGCCGGGCCACATGAGCTCGATCGCGCCGAAGTTCCACTTCACCTGCTGGGCGTCCAGCGACCGCAGCGTGGTCATGCCGCCGACGTGGGCACGCGCCACCGCGCTGATCTTGGTCAGGTAGCCGGCGCTCTTGATCTCCAGCGACAGCAGGGAGTCCTCCACCTCGCTGTCGCGGACCCACGGGTAGCGCTGGTGGGTCCGGTTGACGACGTCGCGCAGCGCCTGGGTGGAGAAGATCGAGAACTGGCCGCCGAGCACGGCCATGTTGCGTCCGCGCAGGAGGTTCTGCATGTTGAACGCCGCGAACTGCGCGCGCTGGCCGGCGATGAGGAACTTCGCCATCGGGTTGCTCAGGGCGCTGTCGTCGATGCTGTAGATCGCCGAGATGCCGCCGATGCGGTCGTCGCTGGCGATCTCGTCGACCAGCGACTGCACGGCGTTGGGCTCGGCGGTCGTGTCGCCGTCGACCCCGAGCAGGTAGTCGCACCCCTCGACCAGCGAGTAGCCGTAGTTGAGAGCGCCGACCTTCTTGTCGGGGTTCTCGCCGATGTCGTGGACGAAGATCTCGCAGGTCTGCTCGTTGCCGGTCTTGTCGGTGCGCACGTGCAGACCGGCGTAGTGGCTGGCGACCTCGACGGTGTCGTCGGTCGTGTTGTTGACGACGACGTGGATGACGTCGGGCAGCCGGGTCTGGTTGAGCAGCGAGTCGAGGACCGCACCGATGGTGGCTTCCTCGTTGTAGCAGGGGATGACGCAGCCGACCGTCGGGCGGTAGACCGGGATCTGCTCGAGCTCGGACAGGAACGACGGCGCGTAGGCCATCATCTGCGGGTCCGGGGGAGGGAGCGCACGGACGTACGCCGACAGGTCGGCATCACGTGGTGTGCCCTGCAACCGCTGCGCGTCGTGACCGCGCGGTGCGGGGGAGTCCTGGTTCCCGTTCACGACCTCAGTCTGGGGGACCGGCTGCAACCGGCGTCGGACTACACCGCAAGGTTTCTGCAGGTTCGGCGCAACTCCTGACGGGTCGACCGCCCAGGCTCAGCGCGGCAGGCCGCTGCTGCGCCACGCCCCGCGACCGTGCGCGTGGGGCCGGCGTACGGCGCGCTGCGGCGACGCCCAGACCGACCGCGCAGGTCGCTCCGGCTCACCGGCACCGGAGGCGAGTGCCGTCAGGACCGCGGTCAGCGCAGCGACCTCCTCCGGGGAAGCATCGCCACGGATCAGAAAATGCGTGGAGCTCGCTTCGCTCGCGCCCTTCTCCGTTCCGCCCAATCCAGGCTCCTTCGTCGCGGATTGGGCGGTCACAGCGGGATGTTCCCGTGCTTCTTCGGCGGCAGCGTCTCGCGCTTGGTCTGCAGCAGGCGCAGGGCGCGGACGACCTCGACGCGGGTCTCGTGCGGCGCGATGACGGCGTCGACGTACCCGCGCTCGGCGGCGATGTAGGGGTTGGCGAGGGTGCGCTCGTAGTCGTCGATGAGCTCGGCGCGCTTGGCCTCGACGTCCTCACCCGCCTCCTCGGCGGCGGCCAGGGTCTTGCGGTGCAGGATGTTGACCGCGCCCTGCGCGCCCATGACCGCGATCTGCGCCGTCGGCCAGGCGAGGTTGATGTCGGCGCCGAGGTGCTTGGAGCCCATGACGTCGTACGCGCCGCCGTAGGCCTTGCGGGTGATGATCGTGACCAGCGGGACGGTGGCCTCGGCGTAGGCGTAGATCAGCTTGGCGCCGCGGCGGATGATGCCGCTGTACTCCTGGTCGGTGCCGGGCAGGAAGCCGGGCACGTCGACGAAGGTCAGCACGGGGATGTTGAACGCGTCGCAGAACCGCACGAAGCGGGCGGCCTTCTCCGAGGCGTCGATGTCGAGCGTGCCGGCGAACTGCATCGGCTGGTTGGCCACGACACCGACCGAGCGGCCCTCGACCCGGCCGAACCCGACGATGATGTTGGGCGCGAACAGCGGCTGGACCTCGAGGAAGTCGCCCTCGTCGACGACGGTGGCGATCACGTCGTGCATGTCGTAGGGCTGGTTCGGGCTGTCCGGGATGATCGTGTCGAGCGTCCGGTCCTCGTCGGTGAACGACAGCTCCGCGGGAGCGTCGAAGACGGGTGCCTCGTCGAGGTTGTTCTGCGGCAGGTAGGAGATGAGCGCCTTGACGTACTCCAGCGCGTCCTCCTCGTCGGAGGCCATGTAGTGCGCGTTGCCCGACTTGGTGTTGTGGGTCCGCGCGCCGCCGAGGTCCTCGATCGTCACGTCCTCGCCGGTGACGGTCTTGATCACGTCGGGACCGGTGATGAACATGGCCGAGGTCTGGTCGACCATGATCGTGAAGTCGGTGACGGCGGGGGAGTAGACGTGGCCGCCGGCGCAGTTGCCCATGATCAGGCTGATCTGGGGGATGACACCCGAGGCGTGGACGTTGCGCTTGAAGATCTCGCCGTAGAGACCCAGGGAGACGACGCCCTCCTGGATCCGCGCGCCGGCACCCTCGTTGATGCCGATGATCGGGGAGCCGGTCTTGATCGCCAGGTCCATGACCTTCGTGATCTTCTCGCCGTAGACCTCGCCGAGGGAGCCGCCGAAGACGGTGAAGTCCTGGGAGAACACGCACACCTGGCGACCGTCGATGGTGCCGTAGCCCGTGATCACCCCGTCGCCGTACGGTCGGGTCTCCTGGAGGCCGAAGGCCGTGGAGCGGTGGCGGGCCAGCTCGTCGAGCTCGACGAAGGACCCCTCGTCGAAGAGCATCTCGATGCGCTCGCGGGCGGTCTGGCGCCCCTTCGCGTGCTGCTTCTCGACCGCCTTCGCCGAACCGGCGTGCACCGCTTCGTCGATGCGGCGCTCGAGATCAGCGAGCTTCCCCTCCGTGGTGTGGACGTCGATGTCGTCGGGGACATCGGTCCCCTCACCGATCGCGGGGTTGACTGCTGCGCTCAACACGACCTCCTCGGGTCCTCAACAGGCCGTCGGTCAATCTAGTACCTGTGACCTTCGACGATCTCGACCGCCCACCCCTTGACCGTGATGCGCTCCACGAGGCGCTGACGCGGGGGGCTTCCCTGTGGCGCCGCGTCGACCTGCACGAGGCCGCCGGCTCCACGAATGCGCTCGCGGCCGCTGCCGCCCGGGACGGGGAGGCCGAGGGTCTGGTCGTGGTGGCCGACCACCAGACCGCCGGCCGGGGCCGGTTGGACCGGGTCTGGACGACACCACCCGGCACCGCGCTGACGTTCTCCGTCCTCCTGACGCCGGCACCGGTGCCGGCCGAGCGCTGGCCGTGGCTGCCGCTGCTGACCGGGGTCGCCGTCGCCGAGGGCGTACGCCGTGCGACCGGCGTCGCCGCGGGGGTCAAGTGGCCCAACGACGTCCTGGTCGACGACCGCAAGGTCGCCGGGATCCTGGTCGAGCGGGTCGAGGGCGCGCACGGCCCGGCCGCCGTGGTCGGTGTCGGCCTCAACGTCGGGATGCGTGCCGGCGAGCTGCCTGCGGCCACCGCCACCTCGCTCGCGCTCGAGGTGGGGGCGGGGGAGGCGGTGCCCGACCGCACCGTCGTGCTGCGTGAGGTCCTGCGCACGTTCGAGGCGCTCTACCTGGAGTGGCGCGGGGAGGCCGGGGACCCGGCGCGGGGTCTGCACGCGTCGTACCTGCGCCGTTGCGTGTCCGTCGACCGCGAGGTCACCGTCGAGCTTCCCGACGGCACCGCCTTCGCGGGGACGGTCACGTCCGTGGACGCGTCCGGGGCGTTGGTCGTGTCCGGGACCGACGACGCGGGCACCCCGGTGCGCCGGACGTTCCACGCGGGCGACGTGGTGCACGCGCGGCGTACGCCCTGACCGTGTCATGATGCGCGCGTGTCCTTTCCGCAGCGCCTGCTGAACGACGGCGAGACCATCGTCGTCACCACGCGCACCCACGTGAAGGCGATGTTCGTGCCCACGTTGGTGGCCCTGATCGTCGTCGGGGTCGCGGCGTTCGCCTCGACCCTGCCCGACGGCGATGCCCGCACCCCGCTGCTGTGGGTGATCTGGGTGGTCGCGGCGCTGCTGTTGGCGTGGTGCTTCCTGCGGCCCCTCGTCAACTGGCTGACCACGACCTACACGTTCACCAACCGCCGGTTCATCGCGCGCTCGGGCTTCATCGCCCGCAAGGGACGCACCATCCCGCTGAACCGCATCAGTGGCGTGGACTTCGACATCGGGGTCGTCGACCGGATCTTCCGGTGCGGCACCCTGGTCGTGAGCGATGCCAGCGAGGCCGGGTCGGTGCAGCTGCACGACATCCCGCAGGTCGAGCGGGTCCAGATGCGCGTCGCGGAGGAGCTGCACCAGCTGTCGTCGCGCGACCGCAGCGACGACGGCACCTGAGCGGTGTCCACGCCCACGCCTCCGCCACCTCCCAGGCGGGACCAGCTCTCGCACGCGATCCTCGGCCTCGGTGAGGACCAGGCGGCGCTCACGAGCACCGAGGTCGCGGCAGCGGCCGGGGTCGACGAGGCCGACGCCCGGCGACTCTGGCGCGCGCTGGGCTTCCCCGACGCCGGTGGTGAGGCGGCCTTCTCCGAAGCGGACGCCCAAGCCCTGAGCCTGCTCGTGGACGCCATCGGCGACGAGATCGTCGACCTCGACACGGCCGTGCAGCTCACCCGTGCGCTGGGCCAGACGATGGGCAAGCTCGCGGACTGGCAGATCGCGACCCTCAGCACCCGCGTCGAGGAGCTGGGGCACCTCCAGCTCGGCCCCGACCGGCTCGTCGAGGGGGCACTCGACCTCGTCGAGCGCGTGGGGCCCACGTTCGAGGAGCTGCTCGTCTATGCCTGGCGCCGTCACCTCGCGGTCGCCGTCGGCCGCCTCGAGGCGCTGCACGCACCCGGCAGCGACCTGCACGTCGTCGAGTTCACGGTCGGCTTCGCCGACCTGGTCGGGTTCACGGCGTTGTCGAACCAGCTCAACCAGGACGAGATCGGCGACTTGGTCGAGGTCTTCGAGAGCCGCTGCACCGACGTGGTCGCGAGCCGGCGCGGTCGGGTCATCAAGAGCATCGGCGACTCGGTCCTCTACGTCGCCGAGGACCCGGTGACGGGGGTGCACATCGCCGAGGACATCGTGCAGGTCATCGGGCGCGACAAGCGCCTGCCCGACGTGCGTGTCGGGCTCGCGTCCGGACCCGTCACCCAGCGGCTCGGCGACGTCTACGGCCCGCCGGTCAACCTGGCCGCCCGGTTGACCGCGGTCGCGCGGCGCAACCGGGTCATCGTCGCGCCCGACACCGCCGCCGTGCTGCCCGGGGACCTGTTCTCGACCCAGGCGCTGCCGGCCCGCCCGCTGCGGGGGTTCGGCGTGGTCGAGCCCGTCGCCGTACGCCGCGTGCGGTGACCACGCACCTACCCCCGTGATGGCCCATCCGGGCCACGGGCGGCTAGTCCCTTCGGGGGGTATGGCGCGACTTCCCGGGGTCCGCGCCGTGCCGCGGTGATACTGCAAGGGTGTTGACCGTCCAAGATGTCGCGGTCGACCTCGAGGCTCGGCGGTGCTGGCGCGCGGGGGTCGAGGTCACCCTCGCGCGCAAGGAGTTCGACCTGCTGGCGGTCCTGATCCAGCGCGCCGGGGAGATCGTCACGCGTGCCGAGCTGATGGAGCAGGTCTGGCAGACGACGTTCTGGACGTCGTCGAAGACGATCGACGTGCACCTGGGGTGGGTGCGCCGCAAGCTCGGGGACGATCCGCGGCGCCCGCGCCTCATCACCACCGTCCGCGGCCGGGGGCTGCGCTTCGAGCAGGGACCGCCGGCGGGCGAGAGCACCGCTGCACGACAGCTCGAGGCGCCGCACTAGGCTTCGGCGCGTGTCCGAGGTGCCCCCCGCGACCCCGTCGCCGCAGCCGACCGCGCCGACGCTCGCCGTCATCGGCGGCGGCCAGCTCGCGCGGATGCTCGCGCAGCCGGCGATCGCGCTCGGTCTGCCGCTGCGGCTGCTCGCCGAGGCGCCGGGCGTCTCCGCCGCTCAGGTGGTCGTCGACCACACCGTCGGCGACTACCGCGACCTGGCGACGCTGCGCGCGGTCACGCACGGGTGTGCCGTGGTGACGTTCGACCACGAGCACGTGCCCACCGAGCACCTGCGCGCCCTCGAGGCCGACGGGGTCGCGTGCCGCCCCGGCCCCGACGCCCTGGTGCACGCCCAGGACAAGGCCGTGATGCGCGCCCGGCTCAGCGCGATGGGGATCCCGTGTCCGCGGCACGCCGTCGTCGCGACGCCCGACGACGTCGCCCGCTTCGCCGCGGAGGGGGACGGCTTCCCGGTCGTCCTCAAGACCACCCGGGGTGGCTACGACGGCAAGGGCGTGTGGGTCGTGGGGTCCGCCGGTGAGGCGTCCGAGGCCTTCGCCGCGGCCGACGCCGCCGGCGTCGAGGTGCTGGCCGAGGAGAAGGTCGCCTTCACCCGCGAGCTCTCCGCCCTGGTCGCCCGCTCGCCGTCCGGCCAGGCAGCGGCGTACCCCGTTGTGCAGACCACGCAGCTCGATGGCATCTGCCACGAGGTCATCGCCCCGGCGCCCGACCTCGACCCCCAGCTCGCCCACGAGGCACAGCAGATCGCGCTGCGGGTCGCCGCCGAGCTGGGCGTGACCGGCATCCTCGCCGTCGAGCTGTTCGAGACCGTCGACCCGACGACCGGCGCCGGGCGCGTGCTGGTCAACGAGCTGGCCATGCGCCCCCACAACACCGGGCACTGGTCGCAGGACGGCGCGGTGACCAGCCAGTTCGAGAACCACCTGCGCGCGGTCCTCGACCTGCCGCTGGGCGACCCCCGCCCGCGGGAGCGGTGGACCGTGATGGTCAACATCCTCGGCGGCGAGGCGGAGGTCGGCAGCCTGTACGCGGGCTACCCGCACGCCTTCGCCCGCGACCCGCGCCTGCGGGTGCATCTCTACGGCAAGGACGTGCGTCCGGGTCGCAAGGTGGGACACGTCAACGCGTACGGCGACGACCTCGACGAGGTCCTCGACCGTGCCCGGCACGCCGCGGCCTGGTTCCGCGGCGACCTCGGAGAGGACAGCGAATGAGCGAGCAGACCCCGGACGGCGTGCGCGTCGGGATCGTCATGGGCTCCGACTCCGACTGGCCGGTCATGCAGGCCGCCGGGGAGGCCCTCGCGGAGTTCGGCATCGGCTACGAGGCCGACGTCGTCTCGGCGCACCGGATGCCCGAGGAGATGCTCGCCTACGGCAAGGACGCGGCCGGTCGCGGGTTGGGCGTGATCATCGCCGGGGCGGGCGGCGCCGCGCACCTGCCCGGCATGCTCGCCGCTGTGACGCCCCTGCCGGTCATCGGCGTACCCGTGCCGCTCAAGCACCTCGACGGCATGGACTCGCTGCTCTCGATCGTGCAGATGCCCGCGGGTGTCCCGGTGGCCACCGTCGCCGTCGGCAACGCCCGCAACGCCGGCCTGCTGGCCGTGCGGATCCTCGCCGCCACCGACCCCGCGTTGCAGGAGCGGATGGTGGAGTTCCAGGAGACGCTGCGCCAGGCGGCGTACGACAAGGGCAAGGTCGTGCGCGGCGAGAAGGCGCGCACCGTCGGCTTCGGCTGACGCTCCGCGCTCAGCTCTCGCTGAACGGGTGCGGCGTGTAGGCCTCGATGTCGGAGCGCACGCTGGCCTCGACCTCGGCGTCCTCCAGCACCCGCGCCGAGGAGCCGTAGCGGTCGGAGAGCTCGACGTAGAACTTGGCGTTGTACTCCAGCAGGATCGCCGGCCAGGTGTCGGGCTCGACGGGGCCGCGGACCTTCGCCGGCACGCCCGCGACGACGACGTCGGGCGGCACGACCATGCCGGGCGGCACGAGCGCGCCGGCGCCGACCACGCTGCCGGGGGACACCTCGACGTCGTCGGACAGCACGGCGCCGTTGCCGATCAGGGTCCGTTCGCCGACACGGAGCCCGTGGATGACGCAGCCGTGCCCGACGGTGGAGTTCGGCCCGACGACAAGGGTCTGTCCGCCCTTGGCGTGCATGATCGTGCCGTCCTGGACGTTGGTGCCCTCGGCGATGACGATCGTGCAGATGTCGGCGCGGATGACCACGCCGTACCAGACGCTGGCGCCGGCCTCGACTCGCACGTCGCCGATGAGGGTGGCGGTCGGCGCGACCCAGGCGTCGGGGTGGATCTGCGGCCGCTTGCCCTCGAACTCGACCAGGTTCACCGCGCGAGCCTCGGCCACTCGATGGCGGGGCAGGTGTCCATCACCATCGGGACGCCGGCGTCGCGGGCACGCTCGAAGGCGGCCGCGTCGATCACGCCGAGCTGGAACCAGACCCCCTTGGCGCCGACCGCGACGGCCTCGTCGACGAAGGGTCCGGCCTGCTCGGAGCGGCGGAACACGTCAACGACGTCGACCGCGAACGGGACGTCGGCCAGGGATGCGTATCCCTGCTCGCCGAGCACCTCGGGCGCCGACGGGTGAATCGGGACGATCCGCTTGCCGAGGTCCTGGAGGTAGGACGCGATCCGGTACGCCGTGCGCGACGGGTCGCCGGAGAGCCCGACGATCGCCCAGGTCTGGCAGTCCTCGAGGAGGAACCGCACGGTCTCGGGGTCCTGCCAGGACCCGCTGGCGGGAACGGGGGAGGTCATGGGCTCAGGCTAACGGGGACGAGGTGCGCACGTGCGAGGTGATCTCGGTCCACGACGGTGCCGCGGGGGCGGAGCCGAAGCCGAACCGCACTGCCGGCCGGACGGGTGCGAGCGCCCCCAGGTCCCCGCCCTGCCAGGTCGCCGTGCAGGCGGTGATCGCACGGACCTCGCGGGCGGCGTACCACTCCGTGCGACCGTTGCCGGCACTCCCGTGGGTGCGCACGCCGGGCATGAGCCGGCGCGCGACCGGGTCGCACAGGCGCGCGAAGAGCTCGCTGTGGCGCACCGGTGGCGGGATCACGCGCAGGGCGACGGTGACGGGCCGGCGACGCCCTACCGCGAAGGTCAACGCGAGCCCGGGTGCGTCCACGACCCAGCGGTCGCCCGCGTGCACCGCGACCGGTCCGACGCGCACCTCGTCGAAGGTGTAGGTGGATGCGACGTAGTCCGCGACCTGCTTATCGGGCGCGAGCAGCAGGCGGTGGCCGTCTGGCTGCTCGACCATCACGTCGGCGAACGCTCCCCAGGGGGAGGAGTGCCAGGCCCCGACGACGAGCCGGGTGCCGGAGGTGGTGCCGAGGCCGGCGATGTGCCCGGTGAACCGGTCGATCACGACCCGCGCACCAGCTCGACCCCCAATGCGTCGACCGACGCGGCGCGACCCTGGACCACCACGACGGCGCGGCCCGCGGCCCGGTCGAGGCCGAGGTAGGTGCGCCACCCGCCGGTGCCGCCGTTGTGCCAGGTGATGGCGCGACCGTCGGCCTCGGTGGTGATCCACGCCGCGCCGATCCGCACGCCGCGTCCGAGGAAGTCGGCGACCGGGTCGAGGGCGGCGATGCCGGGCGCGGTGCCGGCCAGCAGGGCCTCGGCGAACCCGGTCAGGTCGGCGAGGGTGGAGCGGATACCGCCTGCGGGCCCGATGCCCTCCCCGGTCCAGGCCGCGGCAGCGCGTCCGCGCCGGGTGGTGCCGTGGACGGCGGTCGGGCGCAGGTCGTCGGTGGTCGCCGGGACGTGCCACGAGCCGAGGCCGAGGGGGTCGCTCACGCGTTGGCGCACCAGATCGGCGTACGTCGTGCCGGCGGCCGCCGCGAGGGCGTGGCCGAGCAGCTGGAAGCCGAGGTTGGAGTAGGCGGGGCGGCCCGGCCGGCCGACCTTCGTGCGGCGGGTCTGGGCCAGCAGGTCCGCCAGCGAGTCGCCGTAGGGGTTGGCGGCGTGGACGAGCATGTCCCAGCTGCGCCGGCCCATCCCGTCGATCTTCGGCAGCCGGGGGAGACCGGAGCGGTGCCGCGCCAGGCTGCCGAGCGGGACGTCGCCGGCGGGCGAGCCGCCGAGGTCGGGAAGGTGCTGGGCGAGGCGATCGTCGGCGGTGACCTCGTCGCGGTCGAGCGCGGTGACATAGAGGAGTCCCGTGACGCCCTTCGAGATCGACCCGATCTCGACGTCACCGTCCTCGGGGAGACCGTTGCGCACGAGGTGGGTCGCCTCCGGCGTCACCAGACCGGCGCCCCAGAGCCCGTCGCCCAGCCGGTCGCGGACCGTGGTCTCCAGCTCGTGGCGCTCCATGCCCGCGACGCTAACCGGCGGACCCCAGCGCGCGGACGGCCGCGGCGACCGCGTCGGGGCGCTCCTGCGGGACGAAGTGCCCGGCGCCCGCGACGATCTCGCCGAGGCCGGTGACGAGGTCGGGTCCCATGCAGCCGTCGTCGGCGCCGTGGAGGTAGCGGTAGGGGCCGCGGGGCACGCCGGTCCAGGTCCGGGCCCAGGTGCGGTACGCCGCCGGCACCCGCCAGGGTCGGGTGAGGCCGCGGTAGGTCTCGATCGCGGCCCGCTGCCTCGCCGGGGTGTCGAGCGCGGCGCGCACGTGGGCGAGGTCGTCGGTCGCGTCGAAGCCCGGCGACCACCGCGCCCACAGGCCCGGCACGCGCTGGTGCAGGGTGCGCTCGGGCAGGACCGGGAGCTGGTGGAAGGCGATGTAGCGGCTGCGCCACGCCTGCCGCGCCAGGGCGGCGGGACCCGGTGTCGGCATGGCGCCGATCGGGGGCACGGACAGGGCCACCGTGGCGGCGTACGGCGTGTCGGGGTGGGCCGCGAGGCCGTTGGCCGTGATCGCGCCCCAGTCGTGGCCGACCAGGACGGCGTCGGTGCCGGCATCGACCGCGGCGTGAACCGCGACGGCGTCGGCCATCAGCGCGGGGACGTCGAAGCACCCGTCGGCCGGCAGCTCGCTGGGCGCGTAGCCGCGGGCGAACGGCGCCACCACGCGCCACCCCTCGGCCGCGAGCAGCGGACCGACCTCACGCCAGGCCCAGGCGGTGTCGGGGAACCCGTGCAGGGCGACGACCACCGGGGCGCCCGGGTCTCCCCACGCCAGTGCCGCGGCACGGTGCGTGGGGAGCTCCAGGGTGAGCTGTGCGGGTTCAGCCACGCGCGGCGATGGCCTCGTGGAAGGCGAGGATGCGCTGGGCGTCGCGGACGTGCAGGTTCTCGATCATCTTGCCGTTGTAGGTCGCGACACCCTTGCCCTCGGCCTGGGCCTCCTCGAAGGCGGCGATCATGCCCTGGGCGGTCTCGACGTCCTTGGCCGACGGGGCGAACGCCTCGTTGGCCGGGTCGATCTGGCCGGGGTGGATGATCGTCTTGCCGTCGAAGCCCATCTCGCGGCCCTGGCGGGCCTCGGCGGCGAAGCCCTCGAGGTCCTTCACGTCGTTGTAGACGCCATCGAGGATGCTCAGGCCGTGGGCCCGGGCCGCGAGCAGCGCCCAGGTCAGCGACGGGATCAGCGGCGCCCGGCCCGGCACGTGCAGGGCGTAGGACTCGTTGACCAGGTCGTTGGTGCCCATGACGAAGACGGCGAGCCGGTCGGAGGCGGCGGCGATCTCCTCGACGTGCAGGATCGCGATCGGGGTCTCGATCATGGCCCAGAGCTTCGTCTTCTCCGGCGCCCCGGCCTTCTCGATCGCGGCGACCAGCGCGCGGACCTCGTCGGCGGAGTTGACCTTCGGGACCACGATCCCGTCGGGACCGGCCTTCGCGGCACGCGCCAGGTCGGCGTCGTGCCACGGCGTACCGATGCCGTTGACCCGGATCGTCAGCTCACGGTGGCCGTACTCCCCGGACTCCACGGCGGTGGCGACCCGCTCGCGGGCGTCGGACTTGGCGTCGGGGGCGACGGAGTCCTCGAGGTCGAGGATGAGCGCGTCGACGTCGAGGGTCTTGGCCTTCTCCAGCGCCCGCTCGTTGGCGCCGGGCATGTAGAGCACCGAGCGGCGCGGGCGCGGGCGCAGGTCGGGGCTGGTCTGGGGCGTGCTCACAGGTCGTACAGCTCCTTCAGCTCGGGGTCGCGCTCGGCCAGGGCCTGGGCCAGGTCGAGCATCACCAGGCACTGCTTGCAGGACGCGTCGTCCTCCATCTTCCCGTCGATCATCACCGCACCCGAGCCGTCGCCCATGGCCTCGACGACGCGCTTGGCGTGCGCCACGTCCTCCGGGGTGGGGGAGAAGACCCGCTTGGCGATGTCGATCTGCACCGGGTGCAGGCTCCACGCGCCGACGCAGCCGAGGAGGAAGGCGTTGCGGAACTGGTCCTCGCAGGCCACCACGTCCTTGATGTCACCGAACGGACCGTAGAACGGGAGGATGTCGTTGGCCGTGCAGGCGTCGACCATGCGCGCGATCGTGTAGTGCCACAGATCCTGCTGGTACGTCGTGCGCCCCTCGGTGAGGTCCTCGCCGACGGGGTCGGTGCGCACGAGGTAGCCGGGGTGGCCGCCTCCGACGCGGGTGGTCTTCATCCGGCGGCTGGCGGCGAGGTCGGCGGGGCCCAGCGAGATGCCCTGCATGCGGGGGCTGGCGGCGGCGATCTCCTCGACGTTGGCGACGCCGGCGGCGGTCTCGAGGATCGCGTGCACGAGGATCGGGCGGTCGAGGCCGGCGCGCGCCTCGAGCTGCGCGAGCAGCCGGTCGACGTAGTGGATGTCCTCGGCTCCCTCGACTTTGGGCACCATGATCACGTCGAGCTTGTGGCCGATCTCGGTGACGAGGGTGATGAAGTCGTCGAGCACCCAGGGCGAGTCGAGGCTGTTGACCCGGGTCCACAGCTGGGTCTGCCCGAAGTCGGTTGCCTGGGCGATCTCCACCAGGCCCTGGCGTGCGGCCTCCTTCTTGTCGGTCTTCACCGCGTCCTCGAGGTTGCCGAGGATGATGTCGACCTTGGCCGCGATATCGGGCACCTTGGCCTTCATCTTCTCGTTGCTCGGGTCGAAGAAGTGGATCATCCGGCTGGGCCGGAACGGGATCTCCGCAGCGGGCGTCGGGGCGCCGACGGCGAGCGGGCGGAGGAACGCACGAGGGTTGCGCACGGGCTCTCACTTCCTGGGGTGCGGGGGTGCGGCTCGGTCAGTCCGGGTCAGTATGTCGAGGGTCGCTACCGCCGGGTAGTGCGTGCGGCCTTTCTCACCTGCGTGGCAGTGTGGGCGTCATGTCGACGACACCGGTTGAGCTCGAGGCCATCCACGGCGCGCACAACTACCACCCGCTGCCCGTCGCCGTCTCTCACGGCGAGGGCAGCTGGGTCACCGACGCCGAGGGCAATCGCTACCTGGACTTCCTGGCGGCGTACTCCGCCCTCAACTTCGGGCACCGCCACCCGGAGCTGGTCGCGGCCGCCCACGAGCAGCTGGACCGGCTGACGCTGACCAGCCGTGCCTTCCACCACGACCAGCTGGGGCCGTTCTGCGCGGAGCTCGCCGCGCTGACGGGCAAGCAGAACGTGCTGCCGATGAACTCCGGTGCCGAGGGCGTCGAGACGGCGCTGAAAATCGCGCGCCGCTGGGGTTACGAGATCAAGGGTGTGCCCGAGGGGCAGGCGCGGATCATCGTGATGAACGACAACTTCCACGGCCGCACGATCAGCATCGTCAGCTTCTCCGGCGACCACGTCGCCCGCGCCCACTACGGGCCCTACACGCCGGGGTTCACCTCCGTGCCGTACGGCGACACCGCGGCGCTGGAAGCCGCCTTCGACGAGACCGTCGTCGCGGTGCTGGTCGAGCCGGTGCAGGGCGAGGCCGGCGTGATCCTGCCGCCCGAGGGCTACCTGGCCGACGTACGCCGCCTGTGCCACGAGCACCGCGCGCTGATGATCGCCGACGAGGTGCAGGCGGGGCTCGGCCGCACGGGGTTCACGCTCGCTTGCGAGCGCGACGAGGTCGTGCCGGACATGTATGTGCTGGGCAAGGCGCTCGGCGGCGGCATCCTGCCGCTGTCCGCTGTCGCGGCCGACCGCGACGTGATGGGCGTGCTGACCCCCGGCAGCCACGGCAGCACCTTCGGCGGCAACCCGCTCGCCTGCGCCGTCGGACGCGCAGTCGTCCGGCTCCTCGACCAGGGCGATGCGCAGGCCAACGCGCGTGCACTCGAGGACCACCTGCGCACGCGGCTGGAGAAGCACCTCGGGGCCGGGCTGGTCGGCGTACGAGTGCGGGGGTTGTGGGCGGGTGTGGACCTGGACCCGGCGCTCGGGTCGGGACGCGACCTGTGCGAGGCACTCCTGGCGCGCGGGGTCCTGGCCAAGGACACCCACGGCTCGACGATCCGGATCTCGCCGCCGCTGACCATCTCGCGCGAGGACCTCGACGACGGGCTGGACCGCTTCGCCGCCGCACTGGGCGACCTGGGCGCCGGCGCTGCGTAGCCCTGTCTAGGGTCGGGGCGTGAGCGAGGACTGGTTCGCACGGCGTACCCACCATTGGGACGAGCTGTCCCTGGACGAGCTCCTCGACCGCAAGCGCGCCACCGGCAACACCGTCAGCCTGGTCGTGCCCGCGCGTGACGAGGCGGCCACGATCGGCCCCATCGTCACGCGTTCGCGCGAGCTGCTGATGGACACCGCGCAGCTCGTCGACGAGGTGGTGGTCATCGACTCCGACTCCTCGGACGCGACCTTCGATGTCGCCGCCGACGCCGGGGCGGTGGTGCACCGGTGCAGCGACGTCCGGCCCGACCTCGGCACGGTGCCCGGCAAGGGTGAGGCGATGTGGAAGGCGCAGTTCGTCACCCGTGGTGACGTGCTCGTCTTCATGGACGCCGACCTGGTCGAGTGGGACACCCACTTCGTGCCGGGCCTGCTCGGGCCGTTGCTGACGACGCCCGAGGTGCAATTGGTGAAGGGCTTCTATGAGCGGCCGATGCTGGCTTCGGGCGGAGGTGGACCGTACGACGGCGGTCGTGTCACCGAGCTCGTCGCGCGGCCGCTGATCGCGCTCGACTGGCCCGACCTCGCGGGGCTGGTGCAGCCGCTGGCCGGGGAGTGGGCCGTGCGGCGCGACCACTTCGCGCAGCTGGCGGTGCCGACCGGGTACGCCGTCGAGCTCGCCGCGCTCATCGACACGCTCGAACGGCGTGGGGTCGACGCGATCGCGCAGGTCGACCTGGGTCGGCGCGCGCACAAGCACCAGACGTTGCACGACCTCGGCGCGATGGCGGTGCAGCTGCTGGCCGCGGCGCAGCGTCGGCGTACTGGTGGTGATGGTGGTGGCGCGGGCGCGTTGGACGACGTCGTGGCGCTGCGGCAGTACTCCGGCGCGGAGCGCGGGTTGCGGGTGCACGAGCGCACCGTGCGCACGGGGGAGCGGCCGCCGGCCGTGGCCGTGCCCGACGAGGAGGTGGCGTGATGCTGCGACTGGGGCGGCACAGCTTCGCCGGCGACGCGACCCTGATGATGGCGATCGTCAACCGCACCCCCGACTCCTTCTACGACCAGGGTGCGACCTGGGTGGAGGACAAGGCGTTCGAGCGGGTCGTCGAGGTGGTCGAGCAGGGCGCCGAGATCGTCGACATCGGCGGGATTAAGGCCGCACCTGGTGCCGAGATCGGCGTCGAGGAGGAGAAGGAGCGGGTGGTCGCCTTCGTCGCGCGGGTGCGCGAGGCGTTCCCCGACGTGGTGATCAGCGTGGACACCTGGCGGGCCGAGGTCGGTCGCGCGGTGTGCGAGGCCGGGGCCGACCTGCTCAACGATGCGTGGGGCGGCAACGACCCGGGGCTGGCCGAGGTGGCGGCGGAGTTCGACGCGGCACTCGTGTGCACGCACGTCGGCGGCGCCCGACCGCGGACCCGGCCCCACCGGGTGGCCTACGACGACGTGGTCGCCTCGGCGATCTCCCACACCGTCGGGGAGGCGGAGCGTGCTGTCGGGCTCGGCGTCGCCCGCGAGAGCGTGCTCATCGACCCTGCCCACGACTTCGGCAAGACCACGCGGCACTCGCTCGAGGTGACCCGCCGGCTCGACGAGATGGTGGCCACCGGCTGGCCGGTGCTGGTGTCACTGTCCAACAAGGACTTCGTCGGCGAGACGCTCGACCTCCCTGTCGGGGAGCGATTGACCGGCACGCTGGCGGCGACGGCGATCGCGGCCTGGCACGGGGCGCGGGTGTTTCGGGTGCATCAGGTGGTCGAGACAAGGCAGGTGGTCGATATGGTCGCCTCGATCGCCGGCACGCGTGCTCCGGTGCGGTCCGTGCGGGGGCTGGCATGAGCGGGCTCGTGCTGGCGCCGTCGGTGACCCAGGTCGTCGTCGTGCCTGCCGCGCCGCTGCTGCTGCCCGAGCACGCGGGCCAGGTCGACGCCGTACCCGACCTGCGGGCCGCGATCCGTGACGTGTTGTCGGGCCTGCCGTCCGACGAGGTGGCCCTCGTGCCCGAGCCGGCCTGGGGGCGCCGGGTCGGCGAGCACCTACTGGCGAACGCCGGGCTCGGCGCTGCCGCCGACGTGTTGTCGGCGCACGCGCTGGTGGTCGTCGGCGACGGCTCCGCCCGGCGTACCGAGAAGGCGCCCGGCTACCTCGACGACCGCGCCGCCGACTTCGACGCCGCGACCGAGGGCGCCCTAGCGGACGGGGACGCTGCTGCGCTGGCGAAGGTGGACATCGAGCTGGGCGTCGAGTTGCTGGCCGCCGGCGCCGGCGTGCTGCGCGAGGTCGGCGCCGCTGTCGTCGCCTCCGGCCGCGCGGTCACCCAGGCGGAGCTGGCGTACGCCGACGACCCGTTCGGCGTGCGGTACTGGGTCGCGCACTGGCAGCTCGGCTGAGGATCTGCCTGCAGGCATGCCTGTACGCCCGCCGGGTCCTCTGGACTCGAGTTGGTCGAGTCTGTCGAGACCCGCGCGGGCGGCGGTGCGGGGTAGCTAGGTCGGTGGGTCGGTGCCGCCGGGTCCGGCGTAGGTGATGAGGAAGTCGTGGAGGTAGATCTCGATGGCTGAGGTCGTTGTCGATCGAGCGACGTCGAGATCTGGTGCGTCGCCGTCTCGAACGGGCCGTCCCCACCGGTCCCACCATTGATAGCTGCCATCCGACCGGCGCTGGTAGCTCCACCCCATGTGGGTCTTGAGCCGGTGATGCGAACGGCAGAGCGGAGCCAGGTTCGCCAGTGACGTCTGGCCGGGTGGGCCGCCTTCGTCCATCGGGATGTACGGGTCGATGTGGTCGGCGTCGCAGGCGCGGGCGGTGGTGGTGCACCCGGGGAACACGCAGACCTCGTCGCGCAGGAGCATCGCCTCGCGCATCCACTGCGGAGGGTCGTGCTGGTCGACTGCTTGGTCGGTGTTGGTGTCGATCACCGGCCGGACGTTGATGCGTCCTGATCCGACGCCGCCGGGGCGGGTGAGCCACTCGCTCATCCGCGTCAGCGTGATGGGTCCGAGCTTCTCGATGCTCGCGCCGTGGTCGACCCCGGCGCTGGTCATGGTCGCGAGATCACTCAGTGAGCAGTGGACGTAGACGTTCGCGACCCGGCTCGTCGTCCCCGACGCCTTCGACTTCGTGGCTGTCCCGCACTGGTCCGGGAGCGTGCCGTTGAGGAAGTCCATCGCCAGTTGCGGATCGAGCAGCGTCCCGACCGCCTTGGCACGCCGCGCCTGGTGGTCGTCGGTGTCGCCGGCGGCCTTCAACCCTGCGGCGATGGTGTCGAGGGTCCGATCGAGCAACTCGGCGTCGGGTGCGTCCAGGGTCATGTGCACCCCACGCAACAGGCCTTGGCAGGTATCGGGATCCAGCCAGACCCCGCGGCCGTCCTGGCGGCGCTGCTCGCGCTGCGCGAACAACTCGGTGTCGAAACGCTTGATCGCCTCATCGACGAGCTGCGGGGCGGCGTTGTTGGGCTTGCGCTTCTGCGCCGCATGCACGAGCTGGGCATCGACCCAGGCGGCGGCTTCGAAACTCAGTGTGCGGGTCTCCTTGGCCACGGCCCGCACCCGCCACGCCTCGGTCTTCCCCTCAACCATCTGTTGCCACAGACGAGGCAGCCGGTGGGCGATCTCGATCGCGTCCCCCAACAGCTGCCGTGCGGACTGCAGTGGCATCCGCAGGTGGCCGGAGAGCTCGCTGGCGGCGTACTCGCTCACGATCGGTGCGCCCTCGCCCGCCAGGGCGACCATCCGTTCGGGGTCGTGACGGAACGCCTTCGTGGCCTCGGCCAGGGTGCCGGCTTCGTACAGGCCCGCGAGGTGGTTGGCGATGAGCAGGTCGTCGACGTCGAGGCGGTCGCGCATGGCGCGGTTCGAGCGCAGCGTCTCCCAGGCTTCGGCCTTGCCGAAGTTCTCCAGGTCGCCTCGATCGAGCATGGTCATAGTCTCCCAGGGCCCACCGACACTCGCCGGTCGTGAAGGTTCGTCGAGTGCCCCGAACGAAGTAAGGGGTATATCGAGACGGCCGCGGTTGACAGCGAAAGTCCCGCAGCGATGCGGTCGTGGTCGTGGTGGTTGGGCATGTTCAGATCATCCCAGCGAGGACCGACAGTCCCCGGTCGTGAAGGTTCGTCGAGTGCCCCGAACGGAGTGAGGGGTGTATCGAGACGGGCGTGGTTGACAGCGAAAGTCCCGCAGCGATGCGGTCGTGGTCGTGGTGGTTGGGCATGCTCAGATCATCCCAGCCAGGACCGACAGTCCCGGGCCGTCCTGGTTCGTCGAGTGCCCCGAACGGAGTGAGGGGTGTATCGAGACGGGTGGTTGACAGTGAAAGTCCCGGGTCTGGTCTCGATACACCGGTCTCGGCTAGCGCCTCGCCCGGCACACGACCACCATCACCAGCCCCGCGCACGGCATGTTCAGATCGTTCAGCGAGGACCGACAGTCCCGGGTCGTGAAGGTTCGTCGAGTGCCCCGAACGGAGTGAGGGGTGTATCGAGACGGGTGGTTGACAGGGAAAGTCCCGGGTCTGGTCTCGATACACCGGTCTCGGCTAGCGCCTCGTCCGGCACTCGACCACCCCCACGACGGCGCGCACGTGAAGGTTCGTCGAGTGCGCCGAACGGAGTGAGGGGTGTATCGAGACGGGTGTGGTTGACAGGGAAACCCCCGGTTCGGGCCTCGATACGCCGGTCTCGGCTAGCGCCTCGCCCGGCACTCGACCACCAACATCGCGGCACGCACAGTCCCGGGTCGTGAAGGTTCGTCGAGTGCCCCGAACGGAGTGAGGGGTGTATCGAGACGAGCGTGGTTGACAACGAAAGTCCCGGCTCTGGTCTCGATACACCGGTCTCGGCTAGCGCCTCGCCCGGCACTCGACCACCAACATCGCGGCACGCACAGTCCCGGGTCGTCCTGGTTCGTCGAGTGCCCCGAACGAAGTGGGGGGTGTATCGAGACGGGTGTGGTTGACAGGGAAAATCTCGGTTGTGGTCTCGATACACCGGTCTCGGCTAGCGCCTCGCCCGGCACGCGACCACCAACACCAGCCCCGCGCTCGGCTAGCGCCTCGCCCGGCACTCGACCACCGGGGCGCCGTTCGGCACTCGACCGCCGGAGTCGTGCCGTCAGCCGAAGATCTCCGGGAGGTCGGAGGCGGAGCCGGTGAAGCGGGGCGCGCGCTTCTCGAGGAAGGCGGCGACGCCCTCCTTGCCGTCACCGATGCTCGTGTAGAACATCGCGAGCGAGTCCGAGAGGTGCGCGTCGAGCGGGTGCGGGGCGGCGCTGTTGCGGTAGGCCAGCTGCTTGGTGAGGGCGACGGCGGCGGGGGAGCGGTCGCGGGTGAACTTCCGCGCCAGCTCGTACGCCGCACCCAACAGCTCGTCGGGCTCGTGGACCGAGCGGACGAGGCCATGGCCCAGCGCGGTGTCGGCGTCGAGGATGTCGGCGGAGTAGAGCAGCTCCAGGGCGGTGGGCAGCCCGACGATCCGCGGCAGGAACCAGGTGGAGCAGGCCTCGGGGACGATCCCGAGCTTGCCGAAGACGAACCCGATCCGCGCCTTCGTCGACGCCATCCGCACGTCCATCGCGAGCGTCATCGTCGCGCCGATGCCGACCGCGGGCCCGTTGATGGCCGCGATGACCGGCTTCGGGCACGCGTGGATCGCCAGCGTGACCCGGCCGCCGGTGTCGCGGACGCCGTCACGGATCTCGGGCTCGTCGAAGCGCTCGCGCACGTCGGCCGGGGTCGGGCGCTGTGTCTCGTCGAGCCCGAAGACGTTGCCCGGCGCGTTCAGGTCCATGCCGGCGCAGAACGCCCGACCACTGCCTGTCACCACGACGGCGCGCACGGCGTCGTCGGTCGCCGCCTGGACGAACGCCGCCTCGAGCTCGTCGGCCATCGTCACGGTGAACGCGTTGAGCTCGTCGGGACGGTGCAACGTGATCGTCGCGATCCCGTCGGCGTCCACGTGCCACTGCAGGGTCTCGTACGACGGCTCGCTCACCAAGGGTCCTCTCGGGGGTCTTCTCACGGTGGTCAGTCGGCCAGGCCGGACGGGCGGCACAGCCGGTTGGGGATCTCGTCGGTGCGGTCCTCGGCGATCAGCCGGAACAGCTGCTGGCTGCGCTCGGGGTCCCAGTTGACCGCCAGGTCGCGGATCGGCATCGAGCAGGTCAGCCCGCTCTCCCCATCGACCCGCGTCATCGCCCAGGCGAACCGCGCGGTGTTGATCGGTCCGGTGTCCTCACCCACGACCAGGAAGTCGGCCGCGGCATTGGCCAGGCGGTAGTAGCGCACCGGGTTGATGAACGACCACGGCGAGGCAGCCTCGCGACCCACGGCGCTGACCACCTCGCGCTGGCGCCGCGCGCGGTCGATGTCGCCGAGGTTGGACAGCTTGCGCGAGCGGGCGTAGCCCAACGCCTTGCGCCCCCCGGCCTCCTGGCAGCCGGCCTTGATGTCGAGGTTCGCCAGTGGGTCGCGCATATCCGTCTCGGGGCAGATCTCGATGCCGCCGACGGCGTTGACGAGCCCGACGAACCCGGCGAACCCGATCTCGACGTAGTTGTCGACCCGGATCCCGGTGGCCCGCTCGAGGGTTTCCACCAGCAGGGGTGCACCACCGAAGGCGTACGCCGCGTTGATCTTGGTGGTGCCGTAGCCAGGCACCTCCACGATCGAGTCGCGCGGGATCGACAGCAGCAGGTTGGGTCCGCTGCCGACGTGCAGCAGCATGATCGTGTCCGTACGCCGACCCACGTCGTCGCCGGTGCCGAAGCGCCGCCGCTGCCGTGCGGTGAGTCCCTCGCGGCTGTCGCTGCCGACGAGGAGGTACGTCGTCCCGGGCTGCTTGTCGGGGCGGTCGCCGGCGGAGGTCGCGTCGACCTTCTCCACCGACTGCCACGCCAGCAACGGCACCACGACCAGGAAGACGACCCACAGCGCCAGCACCGCGACGAGCACGCGCAGCCACCGCGGTCGGCGCCGACCCCCGCGGCCGCGACCGCGGGGTGCGGGCGCGGCGGGTGGGAGCCTGCGCGGGGGAGGGGGCGGCTGCTCGGCGCCGCGGCGCGGCTGCACCGGCAGCACGCGCGTCGGGTCCGGGTCACCCGGCGGCCCGTCCGCGCCGTACAACCAGTCGTAGTCCGGCGGCTCCTTGCCCATGAGCACGGACGGTACCGGCTGCGACTACTCGCGTCCGTTCCGGCGCGCCTGTCCCGCCGCCGGCCGCGTCGTGGTGATACTCGCCCAGACGACAGACGTCCCAAGAGAGGCCCGTCGATGCCGCCCGTCACTTCCCCCGGGTCGCGCGACGCTCGGATCAGGTTCCGCCGAGCCGTCACGTTGATGGTGATGACCCTCCTCATGCCCGGATCAGCCCAGCTGGTCGCCGGCAACCGCCGTGTCGGCCGCATCGCGCTGCGCACGTGGGCCGCCCTGTGGGGCGCCGCGCTCTTCACCGCGCTGCTCGTGTGGCTGTGGCCCGGACTCGCCTTCTGGGCCGCCTCCAGCACCGGCATCCTCGGCGTGATCCGTCTGCTGCTCATCGTGCTGGCGCTGGGCTGGGCCTACCTCTTCATCGACGCCTGGCGCCTCGGCGAGCCCCTGGAGCTGCGCCGCCAGCACCGGCTGGTGATCGTGGGCATCAACGGCGCGCTGTGCTTCTCGATGGCCGGCGCGCTGCTCTTCGGCGCCCACCTGGTCAACACCCAGCGCGACTTCGTCCTGACGATGTTCGGCGACACGATCGTGCGCGACGCCTTCGACGGCCGCTACAACGTGCTGCTGCTCGGCGGCGACGCCGGCGACGACCGCTGGGGCCTGCGACCCGACAGCCTCACCGTCGCCAGCATCGATGAGGAGACCGGCCAGACCGTGCTGTTCGGCCTCCCGCGCAACCTCCAGGACTTCCCCTTCCCGGACGGGTCCGTCATGCACGAGCAGTTCCCCGACGGCTACGACTGCGACGACTGCTACCTCAACTCCCTCGCGACCTGGGCGCGCGACCACGAGCAGCTCTTCGACGAGTACGACGACCCCGGCATCGAGGCCACGATCGAGGCCGTCGAGGGCATCACGGGCCTGCGCATCAACTACTTCGCCATGGTGAACCTGGCCGGCTTCAGCCGGATGGTCGACGCCGTCGGCGGCGTCGAGCTCAACGTTCGTGACCGGATCCCGATCGGTGGCATCGGGGCGCCCGTCACCGGCTACATCGAGCCCGGCCAGCGCAAGCTGAACGGCTTCGAGACCCTGTGGTTCGCCCGGTCCCGGGTCGAGGCCGACGACTACTCGCGCATGGCCCGGCAGAAGTGCGTCATGAACGCGATGCTCGCCCAGCTCAGTCCGACCAAGGTGTTGCGCAAGTTCGAGGCGATCACCAAGGCGAGCTCCGACCTGATCACCACCGACCTGCCCGCCTCGGAGCTCGACACCTTCGCGCAGCTGGCGCTGAAGGCCAAGGACCGGCCGATGCGCACCGTGTCGTTCGTGCCGCCGACGATCAACACCTCCGACCCCGACATCGACGCGATCCACGACCGGGTCCGCAAGGCCCTGGAGCGTTCCCGGGGCGAGAAGCCGGCGAAGCAGTCCGGCACCGCGCCGCAGAAGCAGGCACCGGCCCAGCCCCCCACCGCCGTCACCACAGGTGGCGCGGTCGGCAGCCTGGCCGAGGGGTACGCCGCCAACGACACCGACGACCTCGACGCGGTCTGCTGACGCGTGTCTCGGCCCGAGTAGGGTCGTCCGGTGCTCCCTGATCGGCCTGTCGCACCGGGCGACGACACCCGCGTCGTCGCGGTCGTGGTGACCTGGAACCGGCGCGCGCTGCTCGCCGAGTCGCTGGCAGCGGTCCGGAGCCAGTCGCACGCTCCCGTCACCGTCGTGGTCGTCGACAACGCCTCCGACGACGGGACGCCTGCGGACCTCGAGGCGCTCCGCGCCGACCCGGGCCCGCCCCTCGACGTGCTCCGCCTCGACGCCAACATCGGGGGCGCCGGTGGGTTCGCGGCCGGCATCCAGCGGGCGCTCACCCACCGCCCCGACCTGCTGTGGCTGCTCGACGACGACACGGTGCCCGAGCCGCCGGCACTCGCCGCCCTCGTCGCTGCCTGGAGGGGGTACGCCGACCAGCACGGCGAGCGTCCGCGCGCCGTCGCCAGCCGGGTCGTCTGGACCGACGGCCGCGACCACCCGATGAACACCCCGCGCCCGAAGCCGGGGGCCACCCCGGCCGAGCGCGACCGGGCACGGACCCTCGACTGCGTGCCGATCCGCTCGGCCAGCTTCGTCTCGGTCGCGTTCGACGCCGAGGTGGTGCGCGAGCGGGGCGTGCCGCTGGCCGACTACTTCCTGTGGAACGACGACTTCGAGTACTCCACCCGCCTCATCCGCGGGGGCGTCGGCCTCTACAGCCCCGCCAGCGTCGTGGTCCACAAGACCCGCACCTTCGGCTCCACCGACGCCGACCCCGGCGACCGGTTCTTCTACGAGGTGCGCAACAAGCTGTGGATGTTCACGCGCAGCCGTTCCCTGGCCCCCGTCGAGAAGCTCGTGTACGGCGCAGCGACCCTGCGTCGCTGGATGCGCACCGTCGCGGGCTCCTCGGACCGGGGCCGGCTGGCCCGCGCCGCCGTACGCGGGGTGCGGGCGGGGCTGCGCGGTCCGCGTCCGACCCCGGCCGTGCTGGCGGCCGCCGGCTGGTCCCCGCAGGGTGCCGAGCGCGCTCCCGAGCAGCGCGACCTCCCCTTCAGCCTCCTCATCAGCACCTACGCCGGCGACCGGCCCGACTACCTGCACCGCGCGTTCGTCTCCAGCGTCCAGGAGCAGACCCGCCCACCGGCCGAGGTGGTGCTGGTGCAGGACGGCCCCGTGCCCCCCGAGCTGGAGGCGGAGATCGCCACGTTGGCCGCCGAGAGCCCCGTGCCGGTGCGCCACGTCGTCTGCCCCGAGAACCTCGGTCTCGGGCCGGCGCTCGACCGCGGCCTGGCCGCGGCGTCCCACGAGGTCGTCGCCCGGATGGACGCCGACGACATCAGCCTGCCCGAGCGGTTCGCCCGCCAGCTGCCCGTCATCGAGGCGGGCGCCGACATCGTGGGGTCGGGACTGTGGGAGTTCACCGAGGACCCCGACCGCCCCGGCGACGTCGTGGGCCGGCGTACGCCCCCGGTCGACCCGGGTGAGATCCGGCGCGTGATCGGCTTCCGCGACCCGTTCAACCACCCGACGGTGGTCTATCGCCGTTCGGCGGTCCTGGCCGCGGGCGGCTACACCCACCTCGCGCTGATGGAGGACTACCTCCTCTTCGCGCGGATGGTGGCCAACGGCGCGGCGCCGGCCAACCTCGCCGACCCCCTGGTCTACTACCGGGTCGGCGACGGTGCCTACGCGCGGCGCGGGGGAGCGGCGCTGCTGCGCTCCGAGCTGGCGCTCCAACGCCGCTTCCGCAGCCTGGGCATCACCACCCGGCGCCAGTACGTCCGCAACGTCGTCGTGCGCGGCGGCTACCGCCTGGTGCCGGAGGGTGTGAGGAAGGTCGCCTACCGTGCATTGCTGGCGAACCGCTCGAGCGGCGCGGGCGCCGTACCTCCGCGCGGTTAGACTCGCCGCGGTCCGAACCGCCTAGCCGAGGAGTGTGCGTGAAGCCCGATCTCGTGGTTGTCGGGTCCGGGTTCTTCGGACTCACCATCGCCGAACGCTGTGCCGAGGAGCTCGGGCTGGAGGTGTTGGTCCTCGAGCGCCGCTCCCACCTGGGCGGCAACGCCTACTCCGAGAAGGACCCGGAGACCGGCATCGAGGTGCACAAGTACGGCGCGCACCTGTTCCACACCTCCAACGAGAAGGTGTGGGAGTACGTCAACCGGTTCACCAGCTTCACCGACTACAAGCACCGGGTCTTCGGCAAGTACCAGGGCCAGGTCTACTCGCTGCCGATGAACCTGGGTCTCATCAACCAGTTCTTCGGTCGTAGCCACACCCCCGACGAGGCCCGTGCCCTGATCAAGGAGCAGGCCAGCGAGATCGCGACCGAGGACGCCTCCAACCTGGAGGAGAAGGCGATCAGCCTCATCGGCCGACCGCTCTACGAGGCGTTCATCAAGGGCTACACCGCCAAGCAGTGGCAGACCGACCCCACCGAGCTGAGCCCGGACATCATCACGCGGCTGCCGGTCCGCTACACCTTCGAGAACCGGTGGTTCAACGACACCCACGAGGGTCTGCCGGTCGACGGCTACACCGCCTGGCTCGAGCGGATGGCCGACCACCCGAGGATCACGGTGCAGCTGGAGACCGACTTCTTCGACGTCGCCGAGGAGTTCAAGGGCAAGGTGCCGATCGTCTACACCGGTCCCGTCGACGAGTACTTCAACAACTCCGAGGGCCGGCTCTCGTGGCGCACGGTGGACCTCGAGGAGAGCGTCGTGGACGTCGACGACTTCCAGGGCACCGGGGTGATCAACTACAACGACCAGGACGTGCCCTACACCCGGATCATCGAGTTCAAGCACTTCCACCCCGAGCGGGAGAAGACCCACCTGCCCGGCAAGACGGTGATCGTCCACGAGTACTCCCGCTTCGCGCAGGAGGGCGACGAGCCCTACTACCCGATCAACACCGCCGAGGACCGGGCGAAGCTGCTGAAGTACCGCGAGCTGGCCAAGGCCGAGCCGATGGTGCTCTTCGGCGGCCGCCTCGGCACCTACAAGTACCTCGACATGCACATGGCGATCGGATCGGCGCTGTCGATGTTCAACAACGTGCTCACGCCGCACTTCACCGAGGGCGCGGAGCTGACCAGCGGGGGGATCGACGCGTGACCCAGTCCACGACCCAGACGCTCGAGCTGGGGGACACCACCCGCCGGCTGCTGCAGCGCCAGATCATGCCGGTCGACGGCGACACCGAGACGCTGCCGTTGTACGTCGACCCGGAGCCGGCGATCCTGGACGCCGACAAGTACGAGGTCGGCTCCAACCGCAACGCCAAGGCGATCAACGCCGTCTCGATGCGGCAGAAGGTCGGCAACAACGTCCGCGTGCACCCCGACCAGATCGTCGACCGGCACGCGTTCCGGGTCCCGTCGGGCGAGTCGCTGTCGTTCGGCACCTACTTCAACGCCTTCCCCGCGGCGTACTGGCGGCGGTGGACCGTGGTCGACCGCGTGCGCCTGACCATCGCGGTCGAGGGCGCGGGCGCTGACGTCACCGTCTACAAGTCGATGGCCAACGGGCGCTCCCAGCGCATCGAGTCCGCCTCGACGGGCGAGCAGGAGCAGGGGACCTTCGCGTTCGAGCTGTCCCTCACCCCGTTCGCCGACGGCGGCTGGTACTGGTACGACGTCGTGGCCGGTGATCAGGACGCGGTCGTCCGCTCGGCCGAGTGGAGTGCCGAGGTGCCGGCCGACCGGGCCGAGCACGGCACCGTGACCATCGGCATCACGACGATGAACCGTCCCGAGTTCTGCTCCGAGCTGCTCGCGCAGATCGGCAACGACGAGGACCTGCGCCCCTACCTCGACGAGGTGCTCGTCATGGAGCAGGGCAAGCAGAAGGTCGTCGACGCCGAGGCGTTCCCCGCCGCCCAGGAGGCCCTGGGCGCCACGCTGCGGGTGATCGAGCAGGGCAACCTCGGTGGCTCCGGCGGCTACGCCCGCGGCCAGTGGGAGACGCTGCGCAAGGGCAGCGCGACGTACTTCATGTGCATGGACGACGACGTCGTCTGCGAGCCCGAGGGCATCATCCGCGCCGTCACCTTCGGCGACCTCGCACGCCGTCCCACGATCGTGGGCGGCCACATGTTCAGCCTCTACGCGCGCTCGCGGATGCACAGCTTCGGCGAGATCGTCCACCCCTGGCGCTTCTGGTGGCAGTCCGCGCCGGGTGTGTTCACCGACTGGGACTTCGCCCACCGCAACCTGCGCTCCGCGCGCTGGCTGCACCGCCGCGTCGACGTCGACTTCAACGGCTGGTTCATGTGCCTCATCCCGCGGGTCGTGCTGGAGGAGGTCGGGCTGTCGCTGCCGCTGTTCATCAAGTGGGACGACTCGGAGTTCGGCCTGCGCGCGAAGGAGGCCGGCTACCCGACGGTGACCTTCCCGGGCGCCGCGGTCTGGCACGTGCCGTGGACCGACAAGAACGACGCGCTCGACTGGCAGGCCTACTTCCACCAGCGCAACCGGTTCGTCGCGGCGCTGCTGCACTCGGTCTACGAGCGCGGCGGCCGGATGGTGCAGGAGAGCTTCAACCACCAGGTGAAGCACCTGGTCTCCATGCAGTACTCCACCGTCGCGCTGCGCCACCAGGCGCTGCAGGACATCCTCGACGGGCCGCACGCGCTGCACGAGTCCCTCGGGACGCGGCTGGCCGAGGTCAACGCGTTCCGCAAGGAGTTCAGCGACGCCCAGCTGCAGGCCGACCCCGACGCCTTCCCGCCCGTACGCCGCACGAAGCCGCCGCGCAAGGGCCGCAGTGACGACGAGGTGCCGGGCCGGCTCTCCGTGCTGGCCCAGGCCGTGCTCGCACCCGTGCGTCAGCTGCGCCCGGTGAAGCCGTTGGCGAAGGAGCACCCCGAGGCTGCCATCCCCGCGATGGACGCCGCGTGGTACCGGATCACGAAGTACGACGCCGCGGTGGTCTCCATGCCCGACGGGACCTCGGCGGCGCTCTACCAGCGCGACCCGGACCTGTTCCGCGAGATGATGGCGCAGACCGTCGAGATCCACCTGCGGCTGCGTCGGGAGTGGCCGCGCCTGGCCCGGGAGTACCGCGAGGCGCTGGCTCACATCACCTCGCCGGACGAGTGGGCCAAGCAGTGGCAGAGCTGACGACCTTCCGGCCGGATCCCGACGAGTGGCCACTCAGCTCGCCGGCACCCAAGGGTGGCCTGGCCGAGGTCTTCCGACGTCGCTACCTGCTCAAGCTGGTGGTGAAGCGGCAGCTGGCGCAGCAGTACTCCGCCTCGGTGCTGGGGTTCATGTGGTCCTACGTCCAGCCGGCGATCCGGTTCCTGGTCTACTACTTCGCCGTCGGCATGGTGCTGAAGGCGCACGTGGACACGCCGTACTTCGCGATCCACCTGTTCACCGGACTGATCATGGTCCAGTTCTTCAACCAGATGGTCGGTGCCGGCACCCGCTCGGTGTGGGGCAGCCGGCGGCTGGTGAAGAAGATGGCGCTGCCGCGGGAGGTCTTCCCGGTCGCCTCGGTGCTGGTGGCAGGGTTCCACACCCTCCCGCAGGTCGGCATCCTGGCCTTCGCCTGCCTGATCATCGGCTTCAGCGTCGATGCGACCGGGCTGCTCGCCGGGGTGCTCGGCTACGTGATGCTGACGGTGTTCGGCGTGGCGTTCGCGCTGCTGTTCAGCGCGCTCAACGTGATGGTTCGTGACCTGCAGAACCTCGTCGGCACGATCACCTCGTTCATGCACTTCATGGTGCCGATGATCTACAGCTACGACCGCATCGCCGACAGCGCGATCGGCGGCACGATCTGGGAGGAGGTCTACCTCGCGAACCCCGTCGCGACCGCGGTGTTGCTGTTCCAGCGCTGCTTCTGGTCCGGGGTGGTGGACGACCCGTCCCAGACGCTCTACCCCGACCACCTGATGCTGCGCGGGCTGATCATGCTGGCCATCGGGCTGGTCTTCCTGGTGGTGTCCCAGCGGGTCTTCCGCCGGCTCGAGAGCAAGTTCCCGGAGCGCCTGTGACCGAGTCGATCGTGGTGGACAACGTCACCAAGAACTTCACCATGCGCTACCACCGCACCCTGAAGCAGATGGCGGTGGCGTCGGTGCGCGGCCAGCAGATCTCCGACACCTTCCGGGCCCTCGACGGGGTCAGCTTCACCGTGGAGCAGGGTGAGTCCATCGGGCTGATGGGGCTCAACGGATCGGGCAAGTCGACGCTGCTGAAGCTGATCAACGGAGTGATGCGGCCCGACGCGGGACAGGTCCTGACCCGTGGTCGGATCGCCGGTCTGATCGCCACGGGAGCGGGCTTCCACCAGCAGCTGAGCGGCCGCGACAACATCTACCTCAACGCCGCGATCCTGGGTATGACCGAGGCGGAGACGCGGCGCAAGTTCGACGACATCGTGGAGTTCGCCGACATCGGCCGCTTCCTCGACACCCCCGTGGCGGCGTACTCCTCGGGCATGAGCGCCCGCCTGGGCTTCGCCGTCGCCATCCACGTCGACTCCCACATCTTCCTCGCCGACGAGGTGCTGGCGGTGGGGGACCGGCCCTTCAAGCGCAAGTGCATGGAGCGCATGCAGCAGATCCGCAAGGAGGGGCGCACGCTGTTCTATGTCAGCCACGCCCCCGGGTCGGTGCGCAAGATGTGTGACCGCGTGATCGTCCTGGAGAAGGGCCGCGTCGGCTTCGACGGCGGCGTCAACGAGGGCATCCAGTACCTGAAGTACGACGCCGACGCGCCGGGCGACGAACCCAACGACGACGACCTCGGCGCCGATATCTGATAAACGCCGCGCCCCACAAACGCAGCGTTCGCATTTAAATACAACCGTGTAATTCACCGAATTACACGTGTGTATTTCTTGTCGCCGACTTGCCAGAATGCCTGTTACTGGTGTGAAAATTGAGCACTCGTGTGAATTCCTTCCCCTGGAGTGCCCCTGATGACGGCGTGGATCGATCGTTTCGTGACCGCGTGCCAGCAGTCCCTGGCGCTCGGTGTCGTGCTCGCTGTCGGCATCTCCGCGGCGGCGGTGACGTCGCTGGAGCTCGTCGAGCCCGGCGCCACGTCCGGAGCCTCGCCCAGCGTCACGCGGGCAGGTACGGAGGTCGCACTCGTGGCGTCCGCACCGACCCAGGCGAAGGTCTCCGAGCGGGCGCTCGATGCCCCCACCGTCCGTCTGCGTCCTGCTGAGGCCGCCCGCTCGCTCGTGGTCACCGGGGTCGACCACGAGCACGACCACGAGCACGGCGAGCAGCCGCAGGCGAAGGCACGGGGCATGCGCACCCAGGCGGTGCCGGCAGGGAAGGCCGGCACCGCCACCACCAGCACCCCTGCCGTCGAGCGGGTCGTGAGCGACCCGGAGCCGGCAAGCGGGTACGCCGCCGTGGGCGTCACCTGGTCGCCGCGCGACGCCGGCACCGAGGCGGTCTCGATCGAGGTGCGCACTCGCACCGACGGCGTCTGGACCGACTGGGAGCCGGTGCACTACGACGCCGACCACCAGCCCGACCCGGGCAGCGCCGACGCCGCACAGGCCCGACCGGGCACCGACGCGATCCTCGTCGGCGAGGTCGACGCGGTGCAGGTGCGCGCCGATGCGCCGGCGGGCCGGCTGCCGCGCGACCTGCGGGTCGCGGTGGTCGACCCGGGCGAGACGGTCGACCCGGTCCAGCAGACGCCGGCGATCGACACCGGCACCCTGGAGTCCGAGGGCGACGGGTACGAGGGCGACGCTGCGTCGCTGAGCAGCGCCGAGCCCGTCGCGCCGGTCGAGGCGGTGCCCGCGGCCTCGGCCACGCCGCGTCCGCAGATCTTCAGTCGCGCCCAGTGGGGAGCCGACGAGTCGATGCGCCGCTCGGCGCCGTCGTTCTTCGAGGTCCACGCCGGCTTCGTGCACCACACCGTCAACACCAACGACTACACCCGCGCCCAGGTGCCGGCGCTGCTGCGCAGCATCTACGCCTACCACACGCGCTCGCGGGGCTGGAGCGACGTCGGCTACAACTTCATCGTCGACAAGTTCGGACGCATCTGGGAGGGCCGTTACGGCGGCGTCGACCGTCCGGTCGTGGGGGCGCACACCTCGGGCTACAACGAGCGCTCGTTCGCAGGCTCCGCGCTGGGCAACTTCGAGACCGCGAAGCCGTCGCAGGCCGTGATCGACGCGTTCGGTGACCTCTTCGCCTGGAAGCTGGCGCTGCACGGCGTCGACGCCGCCTCGAGCGCGCAGCGGGTCGGCTCGCGTACCTTCCGCGCCATCAACGGGCACCGCGACGCGGGCTCCACCGCCTGCCCCGGTGCGCACCTCTATGCCCGGTTGGCCGACATCCGCACCGCCGCGAGCCTCGCCCAGGCCGGCTGGGGCGGACGCGACCGGCGTACCTCCCTCACCGGCGACGACCAGCCATCGTTCATGGTGCGCGACGCCACGACCAAGGAGCTGTTCTCGGTGACCACGGGCGGGGGTCAGCTGTCGTGGATCTCGCCGAAGGGCCTGCCGCACTACTTCACCGGCGCGCACGCGTTCGTTAGCCCGGTGGGCGACCTCAACGGTGACGGGTACGCCGACCTGATCGCCCGCAAGGTGGGGGAGAAGCGCTCCAGCCAGTACCTGGGCAACGGCAAGGGCTTCACCCGCGCGAAGAACCGTCCGACGCGCTTCGCGAAGGCCGACATGGTGGTGGGCGTCGGCGACGTCAACCGCGACGGCCACAACGACGTCGTCGCCCGCAACGGCAGCAACGGACGGCTCTTCCTCCTCCGCGGCAAGGGCAACGGCACCTTCGCCAACCCGGTGCTGATGGCGACGGGCTGGGATGCCTACAACGCGACCGTCGGCATCGGCGACCTCGACGGTGACGGGCGTCCCGACCTCGCCGCCCGCGACTCCGCCGGCCGGCTGTGGCTGTTCCCCGGCACCGGGACGGCCGCGCTCGGAGCCCGCGTGCAGCTGCCCGGTGGCTGGTCCGGCTTCGACGTCCTCACCTCCGGTGGCGACGTCACCGGCGACGGGCTCCCGGACCTCGTGGCCCGCAGCCGGGCGACGAAGCAGACTTATCTCTACCCCGGCGACGGCGCCGGGGGCTTCCAGGCCCGGCTCGGCCCGTACGCCGCCCCGCGCAAGCTGGTCGGGTTCATGGTCGCTGGCGACGTCCGGCGTACGGCGCACCCCGACCTCGTCGGGCTCGGTCCCCAAGGCCGGCTCGTCGTCGTCGCGCACCGGGGCACCACCGCCGGCGTCTCGATCAAGCCCACGGGCATCGAGATGCCGGGCACCCGCCTGATGACGATCGGCGACTGGGACAACGACGGTCGCGGCGACATCCTGCACGGCCCGCGGAACGGGCGGCTCTACCTGCGGCCCGGGCGCGGCGACGGCACCTTCGGCGAACCCGTGCTCATGGGGTCGGGCTTCCAGAGCGTCACCAACCTCGCAGCGGTCGGCGACATGACCGGCGACGGGATGCCCGACCTGCTCGGCCTACCCGCCAGCGGCGGCTACCGGCTCTACCCGAGCAACGGTGCCACCGGCTTCGGCGCGAGCTACGTCGCCCGCTCGCGGTTCACCGCACGCGACCACGTCGGGCTCGGGCTGTGGGACAGCGACGGTGCACCCGACAGCGCGTTCCGGGTCGGCAACTCGCTGGTGCTCTACCGGGGCAACGGTCCGGGCGGGCTGATCAAGGGCGCGACGATCGCGACGGGGCTGGCGCCGTACGACTGGCTGCTCAGCGTCGGTGACCTCAACGGCGATCGGCGTCCCGACCTGCTCGCGCGCGAGAAGGCCACCGGTCAGCTGTGGTTGCTGCCGGGCACCTCCTCGGGCTTCGGCGCCCCCCAGCTGTTCGCCGACGGGTTCGACCGCTTCGACCTCGCCGGCTGAGCCCGGCGGCGAGGCTCAGGCGCGCTCGACGCGGGCCGCGCGCTCCTGAGAGGCGCCTGACTCGCGCCACCGGGGTGTGTCACTAAGCGTCGATGCCGAGCGCGTCGATGATCGCCTCGGCGGCCGGGGTGATCGGGTCGGCGGCGATGTGTTCGTGGCCGGCGATCTGCACGCTGATCTGCTGGATCGGTCGCAGGGCCTGGACGATCTTCTTGATGCTCAGTCCGGTGAGGTTCTGCAGGTCGCGCGCGATCGCGAGGGCTGCGAACACGATGGTGAGGTGGGCCTCGATCGCGTCGCGGGTGTGGTGGAACATCGGTCGTGCTGCGAGGTCGGTCTTGGACATCCGGAAGGACTGCTCGACGTGCCACAGGTCGTGGTAGTTCGCGATCACCTCTCCCGCGGGCATGAGGGCGGCCTCGATGTTGGTGACGTAGCCCTTGAGCCCGACGAGGTCACGTGCTCTGGCCAGTGAGGTCTCGTCGAGCTCGGTGGCGCCGTTGCGGGTCTTGACGAACCGCGGCGTGCGGGCGGCCTTCTCGCCGGCGACGACGGCACGGGCCTTGCTCTCCTGCAACGTCAGCGTCTTGTTGTCCCGCGCTGCTCGCTTGGCCGAGTACGCCCACACCGCTCGCCACGACTTGGCATGCACCTTCGGATCCCACACGGGTTCGGCGCGTCGATGCGGGTCGCTGGACTTCACCGCGGTGCCGCGCTGATCGCGCGGGGTGATGGTGTCGATGACCTGGGCGTCGGTGAACGCGTTCCCGTGCCAACGGAAGTGCGACTCCAGATCCTTGGGGGCTTTGGTCACCCGGGACCCGACGATGAACCGCAGCCCGGCGTCGTCGAGCTCGCGCAGGTTGCCCGCGGACAACATCCCGGCGTCGGCGACCACGACCATGTCCGCGATGCCGTGGCGCTGCGCGAACTGTTTGACGATCGGGATGATCGTGGTGGTCTCGGCTTTGTTGCCCTCGAAGCAGCCGATCTCGAGGGGGAACCCGCGTCGATCCACCAACAGGCCCACGACGATCTGGGGGTCGACGCGGCGTTCCTTGGAGTAGCCGACCTTGCGGAGCTCGTCCTCGTTCTCGGCTTCGAAGTAGAGCGTGGTGACGTCGTAGAGCACCAGCGACACGTCCCCACTGGTCACGGCGTGGGTGAAGCAGGCGTCTGCGATCTGGCCCCGGTAATCAAGTTGCTGGGCGCGTTGCAGCGCACGGAACATCGTGCGCAACGACGCTGGCGCGACGCCGATCTCGTTCAACACGCGCACCGAGTCGGCCTTCGAGGTCGGCTCGACGATCCGCGCCAGCACGAGCTGGGCGAACGCGTCGTCATCGATGACGTCGAACCCGAGCCTGGAGTATGCCTCGGTCAGGACCTGCCACAGCAGCGCGGAGCGCTTGCTGGTGATCAGGCCAGGGCGTTGCGGCACGCCCTCATCTTCGAGCCCGACACCGTCGAGGTCGAGAGCCTCCTGACCCTCGTGCAGACGCCGGCGTGCTTGCGCCATCAGCACCGCTAACTCGGCATCGGTGCGAGCCGTGCCGACGTGCTCGAGGACCACGTCGCGTCCATCGTGGCGTTCGGCGAGCTGGACCTTCGTGCTGCCCGAGCGCCCCTGCGCCTTCCGCACGAACACCACCAGCGAAGGCTATCGAGCCCCGGGGTGTGTCAATCACGGCGTCCGCAAGCCCCTGACCTGCACAAACGGAGACGAGGTCAGCGATCTCCGCTCAAGTGGCACGAGTCAGGTCAACGGCGATCGGCGTCCCGACCTGCTCGCGCGCGAGAAGGCCACCGGTCAGCTGTGGTTGCTGCCGGGCACCTCCTCGGGCTTCGGCGCCCCCCAGCTGTTCGCCGACGGGTTCGACCGCTTCGACCTCGCCGGCTGAGCCCGGCGGCGAGGCTCAGGCGCGCTCGACGCGGGCCGCGCGCTCCTGAGAGGCGCGCGGCTCCCAGCCGGCGACGTCGGGGTGGCGCACCCACACCGTCGAGCCGCCGTGGGCGACGGCGCCGAGCAGCAGAGCCAGACCGCGGTCACTGGTGGGTGACAGGTCCGTAAGGACCCGCTCGGCGCTGGCGTCGCCCGCCTGCGCGAGGTCGGCGTGGGTGCGCGTGCCGTCGGCGGCCGCGAACGCGGGGTCCTCGGCGCTCGGCGGATCGGAGGGGATGAACGCGTCGGGCTGACCCGGGACGGCGATCGCGAAGTCCAGCACCCCGGGCGGCAGCGGTTCGGCGAACGGACCGCCGAGCGGGCGCAGGGACACCCCGATGACCTGTGCGCTGCCCGCGGACGCGGCCGCATGGTCGGCCAGCCGGTCCGGGCCGCTGACCACGACGACCGGGTCGGCACCCGCATCGGTGCCCGGCACGGCGACGACCGCGCCCACCGTCCAGCAGGCCAGGAGCCACACGGGGGTGAGCCAGTGGGTGGGGAGGTCCACCAACACCGTGTCGCCGCGCTCGACGTCGAGCTCCTCGACCAGCAGGCTCGCGGTCTTGGCGACCCAGTTGGCGGTCGTGACGACCGAGAGCTCCACCCGCTCGCCGGTCGCGTCGTCGTAGAAGGTCACCAGCGGCCGGGCGGGGTCGCGGCGCTGGGCCTCGGCGAGCAGGGCGGGCACGGTCGCGGCGGCGGGGAGCGGGCTCACGGCGGCCAGCGTACGGCGGCTGCTTGGATGTGCGGTCATGGAGACCACGAGGAACAGCGGGTTCGAGGCCGTCATCGTCGCCGGTGGTTTCGGCACCCGGTTGCTGCCGCTGACGAAGCACCGCCCCAAGCACCTCCTCGAGGTCGCCGGCGTGCCGTTCCTCGAGCACCAGATCGCCCGGCTGGCCCAGGCCGGTGCCGACCACGTCGTGCTGGCGACCAGCTACCACGCCGACCTGTTCGAGCCCATCCTCGGCGACGGCAGCCGCTGGGGGCTGCGGCTGAGCTACGTCCTCGAGGACGAGCCGCTCGGCACGGGCGGAGCGATCCGCAACGTCGCCGCCGCGCTGCGGCCCGACCCGGACGCGCCGATCGTCATCCTCAACGGTGACGTCCTGTCGGGCCACGACCTGGGCGGCCAGCTGGCCGACTTCGCCCGGCCGCGTGACGGCCGCCCGGTCGAGGTGTCGCTGCACCTGGTCGAGGTCACCGACGCGCGCGCGTTCGGGTGCGTCCCGACCGACGGGGCCGGGCGCGTCACCGCGTTCGTCGAGAAGTCCGACGACCCGGTCACCAACCAGGTCAACGCGGGGTGCTACGTCTTCCGTCGCGCCGTGATCGACACGATCCCCGCTGGTCGCGTCGTCTCGGTCGAGCGCGAGACCTTCCCCGGCCTGGTCGCCGACGGCCACGTGGTGGTCGGCTTCGTCGAGACGGCGTACTGGCGCGACGTGGGCACGCCCGAGGCACTTGTGGCAGCCTCCGCCGAGCTGGTCCGTGGCGTCGGTACGAGCCCGGCGACGCCGTCGTCCGACGGGGACCGCTGGGTCGCGACGGACGCCGACGTCGCGGGCGACGCAGTCGTCGACGGCGGCTCGACCGTCTGCGGCGGCGCCCGGGTCGGCGCGGGCGCCCTGGTGCGCGGCACGGTGCTGATGCCGGGTGCCGTGGTCGAGGACGGTGCGCAGCTGACCGACGCGGTGGTCGGCCCCGGTGCTCGGGTCGGAGCCGGTGCCCGGCTGGACCGGGTCACGGTGGGCGACGGGGTCGAGGTCCCCGCGGACGCTAGGCGGGAGGCGGGGTCCCGCCTGGAGTGACGCGGGGCGCCACGGCGAGCTCCACGGCGTTGTAGATCCCGGCGTCCACGAGCGTCGGGGCCCCCTGGGGCAGCCAGCCGCACGCGCGCAGCCAGGCGTCGCACGCACCGGCCACCTGGCCCAGCACGAACGCGTCGGGGATCGGTCCGGGCCCCGGCTCGACGCGCAAGCGCACGCGCCCGCTCCCGACCCAGCGGACCGTCCACTCACTCGGCCCGGGCAGCAGCCGGTGCAGCAGCTCGGTCACGACGGCGGTGGCCTCGGCCGGCAGGTCCTCGGGCGCGAGTGGGGCGCCGTACCCGACGAGGTCGTCGTCGCGGGTCGCCGCGGCTCGCACCGCGTCGCGCGCGCCGAAGCCGAACAGGTCCTGGTCCGGTTCGCGCACCAGCGCGCGAGCGCCAGGACCGTCCTCGCCGACCGGCAGGACCCGGTCGGCCAGGCCGCGCACGAGCGCGAACGGCCGACCGCTCAGCTTGCCCTTGACCAGGTCGCCCACAGCCGCGAGCTCGTCGGGCACGGCCGGGGCGGTGACCGCGAGCGTGTTGCCGTGGGCATCGGTCAGCCCGGCGTGGTCGTCGTACGGCGCGAGCCCGGCCATGCCGATCGCGATGTCGGTCTGGCCGTGGCGCCACGCGCGGCCCGCGGTGTCGGTGACGATCACCGCGACCCGGCGGCCCGTGCGCTCGGCGAGCGCGGCGCGCAGCACGCGTGCCGAGGCATCGGGGGCGACCGGCAGCAGCAGGACGCTGCCGGCGTCGGTGTTGGAGCTGTCGATGCCGGCGCCGGCCATCACCAGCCCGTGGCGGGTCCGCACGATCGTCGTCGGGCCACGGCGCGCGACCACGCGGACGGTCTCGTCGGCGAGCACCTCGTCGCGCCCACCGGAGCGCTGACGGTCCTCCGCCTTGGAGACCACCTTGCTCGTCACCAGCACGACGTCATCGTCGAGGAGGCGCTCGCCGTTCGCCTCCAGCGCGGTGAGCAGCAGATCGACCAGGTCGTCGCCGGGTCTGACCTCGCCGACGCCCTCGGGGGCGAACGCGGTCAGTCGGGTGGGCGGCGCAGGAAGGGGCACACCCCCAGTCTCCCCGGTGCTCAGCCGCGGGGTGCGGCCAGGTCCACGGCGGCCTGCACCATCGCGGCCGTCGCGACCGGGTCGGTCATCATCAGCGGCACTGCCGCCGCGCGGATGCCACCGTCCTCGAGCGCCGCGACCTCGGCCGCGTCGCGCTCGTCGACGAGCCACCCGTCGAGATGGCCGGCCGGGCGGGCGCCGTAGTGCAGCCCCACGCCCGCGGCCGAGACCGGGATCCCCCGCGCCTCGAGCAGCTGCTGGGCCATCCCGCGCACGTGTCGTCCGCCGACGATGGGGGAGAGCCCGACCACGGGTGCCGGCGTGCGTCGGACTGCCTCGCCCAGACCGGGCACGCCGAGGATCGTGCCGACCGACACGATTGGGTTGGACGGCGGGAGGAGCACCAGGTCCGCGCCCTCGATCGCCTCGACCACACCGGGGCCGGGCGTCGCGTCCTCGACGCCGACCGGCACCACGGCGAGCGCGGGCACGGCCGCCTGGAGCCGGATCCAGTACTCCTGGAAGTGCACGACGCGCTGTCCCGAGGGGGCCTGGTCGTCGGGGACGGCGACGTGGGTCTCCACCCGGTCGTCGGTCATGGGCAGCAGCCGCACCCCGGGCTGCCAGCGCCGGCACAGCGCCTCGGTGACCGCCGAGAGCGGGTAGCCCGCCTCGAGCATCTGGGTGCGCACCAGGTGGGTGGCGAGGTCGCGGTCGCCGAGGCCGAACCAGGTCGGCTCCACGCCGTACGCCTTCAGCTCCTCGACCGCGTGCCAGGTCTCGTCGACCCGGCCCCAGCCGCGCTCGGCGTCGATCCCGCCGCCGAGGGTGTACATCACCGTGTCGAGGTCGGGACACACCTTGAGCCCGTGCACCCACATGTCGTCGGCGGTGTTGGCCACGACGGTGACCTCGGCAGGCGTCCCGCCGGCCTCGACGCGGGCGGCCGACCAGTGCAGCAGTCCTTGGAGGAAGCGGGCACCGCCGACCCCGCCGGAGAGCACGGTGATGCGGGTGGGCGAGGCGGAAGCGGGCACGACGACTGCTCCTCGGTCGGGGATGCGGCGGGCGATTTCGTCCGGTATCGGTCTACCAGTCCGGTACGGATCCTCGTTCAGGGGGAGCCATTACCAGACATGGGCTTGACTCAGCGGCATTGACAGGCATGTAATTTCATCCATGTCCTTCGAGAACGGAGGACACATGATGGGGCCCGCAAGGGTCTCACGGGTCGAAGGGGCGATGGCCGTGCGAGAGCTCTATGTGCTCGACGGAGACGCCGAGGAGCTGGGTTGGCAGGAGCGCGCGCTGTGCGCGCAGACCGACCCCGAGGCGTTCTTTCCGGAGAAGGGCGGCTCCACGCGGGAGGCCAAGAGGGTCTGCCTGACGTGCGAGGTGCGTGATGACTGTCTCGAGTACGCCTTGATGAACGATGAACGATTCGGCATCTGGGGCGGACTGTCCGAGCGCGAGCGGAGGAAGCTGAAGAAGCGCGCTGTCTGACCGTTCACGGGGACCCTTAGGGTTGCTCCCCGTGACCGTGACCGCCGTGCTTGTCAGCCATGACGGCGAGCGATGGCTCCCGCGTGTGCTGGCCGGTCTGGCGCGCCAGACCCGGCGCCCCGACGCGACCTGGGCGGTCGACACCGGCAGCGCGGATGCCTCGCCGGCTCTGCTCCGCGACGCGGTGGGGGCTGACCGGCTCCTCGTCGAGGCCCCGACCACGCCGTACGCCGCAGCGGTGCGCGCCGCGCTGGACGCCGATGCCGCGACGACCGGCGCGGACGGGGACGACTGGATCTGGCTGCTGCACGACGACAGTGCCCCGGCCCCCGACGCGCTCGAGGCCCTGCTCGCGGCGGCCGAGCGGTACCCCGACGCCAGCCTGCTCACCCCGAAGCTGCGCGAGTGGCCGTCGTTGCGCCGGCTGCTCGAGATCGGGGTGACGGTCAGCGGGACGGCCAAGCGCGAGACGGGGTTGGAGCGCGGGGAGTACGACCAGGGCCAGCACGACCGGGTCCGTGAGGTCCTGGCCGGCAACACCGCGGGACTCCTGGTCCGCCGCCGCGTCCTCGACGAGATCGGGCTCGACCCCGCGCTGGGAGTCTTCGCCGCCGACCTCGACCTCGGTTGGCGGGCCGCCCACGCCGGCCTGCGGACCCTGGCGGTGCCCGCAGCGGTGGTCTTCCACGCCGAGGCGGCCCACCGCGGCCAGCGCACGGGTCCGTGGACGGCTCGTCCCCGGCGCGCGGAGCGGACCGGCCAGATCCGGACCGTCCTGGCCAACTGCTCCCCGGCGGCGCTCCCGTTCGTCTACCTGCGGCTCGTGCTCGGCACGTTGCTGCGCGCGCTCGGCTTCCTCCTGGTCCGCGCGCCCGGTGACGCCTGGGACGAGGCGGCCGCCGCGCTGGGCGTCGGACTGCGGCCCTGGCGCGTCGTGGCGAGCCGGCGGCGGCGCCGACGCACCCGTACGGTGTCGGCGCGCGAGGTCCGGCCGCTGCTGCCGTCGCTGTGGCTGCCGTACCGCCGCGGCTGGGACTCCCTGGGTGACCTCGTCTCCGAGCTGTGGCACCTCGCCCGCGAGGGGCTCGCGCGGCGCTCGCAGGAACGGTCGTGGGCCTGGGGGCTGGTCGCCGGCGTCGCACTGCTCGCCGCGGCGGCGCTCGCCGGGCGCGACCTGCTCGCCGGCGCGCTGACAGGCGGAGTCGTCGCGGGCGGTGCGCTGCTGCCCGCACCGGCCGACGTCGGCACCTGGTGGTCGGCGATCGGACAGCAGCCGGTCGCCGCCTGGCTGCTGCCCGCCGCCGCGGTGGCCACGCTGCTCCTGGGCAGTCCGGGACTGCTGGTGCACCTGGTGCTGGTGCTGGCCGTGCCGCTGGCGACGTTCGCCGCGCTGCGGTTCTTCCGCCAGCTCCTCGGGCCCGGGGTCGCCTGGTGGGCGGCGCTCGCCTACGGACTCACCCTCGGGGTGTCCGGTGCGGTCGGATCCGGCCAGCTCGGGACGCTGGTCGCCGGCATCGTGCTCCCGCTGCTCGGGCGTAGCGCGCTCGGGATGCTGCCCTTCGCCGCGCCCGAGCAGCGTCGCCGTGCGGTCTGGCGGGTCGCGGCCTGGCTCGCCCTGACGACGGCCTTCGCCCCGTCGGCCTGGCTGCTCGCCGTCCTCGTGACCCTGGTCGCGCTCGGGATCGGGCTGCGGCACGGCGCGGTGCGCGCGGTGCTCCCGGTCCTCGTGCCCGTCGTCATGACGCCGCTGCTGCTCCTGCCCTGGGTCGGGACCCGCCTCGAGACCCCCGGTCTGCTCCTGCTCGAGGCCGGCCTGCCCACGCCGTACGCCGGGCTCGACGCGCTGGAGGTGCTGACCGGTCGGGTGGGCGACGGAGCGCCGGCGTGGTGGGGCCTCGGCATCGCCGTCGCCGCACTCGTCGTGCTGCTGCGCGCCGACACCCGCGTCTACGTGGCCTGGTGCTGGGCCTTCGGCGGCCTGGCGCTCGTGCTGGCCGGCGTGCTCACCCGGGTCGCCGTGACGGTGCCCGGCACCGGGGAGACCCTCGTCCCGACGCCGACGTACCCGCTGCTGGTCGCGCAGGCGGCCCTGATCTGCGCCGCCGCTCTCGGTGGCGACGGCGCGCGGCGGCAGATCACCGGGGCGAGCTTCGGCTGGCGCCAGCCGGTGGCGGCCGTCATCGTCCTCGGTGCCGTCGCGAGCCCGCTGGCTGCGGCGGTGTGGTGGGTCTCCGGCCAGGCGACCGAGGACCTGCGGATCGACCCCCGCGACCCGGTGCCGGCGTACATGACCCAGATCTCCCAGGCCCAGGACGGCTACGACGTCCTCGTCCTGCATCCCGTCGACGAGTCGGGCGTGGGCTGGACGGTGCGGCGGGGGGCCGGCGTGCGGCTCGGGCTGGAGTCGGCCGCGCTCGCGACGCCGTACGACACCGGGACGGCCCGCGCCGTCGTCGACCTGCTGACCGACGGAGGCCCGGACGCGGTCGGCGCACTCGTCGCGCAAGGCGTGGGCTACGTGTACGCCGCCCCGCCCGCCCCGCGGCGCGTGGTCGCGACCCTCGACGCCACCAGCGGCCTGGCGCCGGCCTCCGCGCCCCAGCGGCGCGCCGCCGCCTGGCAGCTCGAGGGCGCCGGCACGGCGGAGCGCCCGCACGAACGGGTCCCGGAGCTGCCGTGGCTGCTGCTCGGGCAGGGGCTGGCAGTCGTCGCCGTCGTCGTGCTCGCCGCGCCCGGCCGGCGGTCGGCGTCGACGGAGACGGAGACGGCCCGATGAGCCCCCGTCGTGGCACGCGGTCCGTACGCGGCCTCCTCGTCGCGCTGGTCGGCGTCCTCGGCGTCGCCGCCGGCACCTGGCTGACCGCCGACGCCCCGCCCGGGCTGTCCGAGCGCGACGACGTCGCCAGCGCTGCGGTGGCCCCCGCGAGCGTGGTCTGCCCCGCTCCGGGGGAGGCCGGCCGGCTGTCGGCGGCGGCGCTTGCACTCACCACGGACGCGCCGACCGCCACGCTGCGGGTCGCGCAGAGCTCCGCGAGCGCGGCTGACGGGGTCCTCCAGGTGCCCGGCGAGGAGCTTGCCGAGGACCTGTCGGTGGTGACCGCCGATCCGGTCACCCCCGACCTGGCGGCGACCGTCGACCGCACCCGACCGCGACTCAGCGCCACCGCCTGCGTCGTGGCCGGCGGACGCGTCTGGTTCACCGGCGTCGGGGCCGAGATCGACCACGCGGCGACCCTGGAGCTCGTCAACCCCGAGAGCGGCCCGGCCGTCGTCCGCGTGCGGGTTCTCGGCCCCGAGGGCCCGGTGGAGACCGTCGACCTGCGCGAGGTGAGCGTCCCGGCGGGGGAGCGGGTCACCGTCGACCTCGCCGACGCCGCCCCGGCGATCGGTGAGGTCGCACTCGAGGTCCGCACCACCCGCGGGCGGGTCGCCGCCTTCGTCACCGATCGCGTCGGGACCCTCGGGGCGGGCCGTCCGGCGACGGAGTCGGTCCCGTCGCAGACCACGCCCCGGCGCCAGGTGGTGCTCGGCGGACTGCCGGCCCGGGCGGACGGCCACGTCCTGGTCGTCGCCAACCCCGGCGAGTTCGAGGCGTTGGGCACCCTGGCGGTGCTCGGCCCCGATGGCACCTTCGTGCCCGAGGCCGACGCCGAGCTGCGGGTCCCCCCGGGCGGGACCGTCGCGGTCGACGTCAGCGAGGCGGTCGGCACCGCGGCTGCTGCGATCCGGGTGACGGCCGACAGCGCCGTGACCGCGGTGGTGCGCTCGCAGGTGGGAGCGGACATGACGTACGCCGGTCCGGTACGCCCGCTCGGCGCGGCCTCCGGTGCCGTGCTGCCGGCCGGGGTGCGGTCCGTCGTGCAGCTGTCCAGCGACGGCGACGCCCGTGAGCTGACCGTGCAGCCGTACGCCGCGGACGGGCGTGTCCTGGAGGCGCAGCAGGTCACGGTGCCGGTGGCGGGGACCGTGGCGGTCACCCTGCCCGAGCGCGCCCGGTCGGTCGTGGTGCGCGACGGTGGCTCCGGCGTACGCGGGGCGGTGGTGCTGCGCAGCGACGCGGGTGTCGCGGTGCTCCCGTTGCGGCCGGGTGCGGCACGTGCCCCGGCGCCGGTGGTCGTCCCGGTCGTCCGCTAGGCGCTCAGTCGTCGCCGTAGCGGGGGTCGATCTCCTCGACCGGCACGCCGAGCAGCTCCGCGATCTGCTCGACCAACACCGCGTGCACCAGCGCCGCCAGGTCGACCGGGCCGTCGGCGCGGTGCTCGAGCGGGCGGCGGAACAGCACGATCCGGGTGGGCGTCGTCGGGGTCGCCGGGGCCAGCGCCGCCAGCGGCACCACGTCACTGGCCCAATCGTCGGGCAGCCACGGGGTCTCCTCGACCGCGAACTGCGCACCACCCAGGTGCTCACCCCAGCGCTGCTCGAGCTCCGCGGCCACGGACCCGACGATGCGGTCGAAGCGCTCGCGGCGCGACCGGTCGGCGGGCACCCCCGCCGGGGTCAGGGGTCCCGGCAGGAAGGCCGGTCCCCGCGGGCCGCGGCCCCGGCGCTCACGCACGGATCCACGACGCGGTTCGGGCAGGGGGGCGGGCACGACCGCGAGCCTACGACGCGCTGTCGGGGCCAGGCGGTACCGTCTGCGCCGTGAGTTCGAGCCGTCGTTGTTCGCGGACCGCTTGCGCGCGCCCGGCGGTCACCACGTTGACCTACGTCTACGCCGACCAGACCGCCGTCCTCGGCCCGCTGGCGACCTTCGCCGAGCCCCACGCCTACGACCTCTGCGAGGCCCACAGCGAGCGGCTGAGCGCGCCGCGGGGCTGGGAGGTCCTGCGGCTCGCGCCCGACCCCGACGCCGCCGGCCCCTCCAGCGACGACCTGCTCGCCCTGGCCGACGCGGTGCGCGAGGCGGCCCGACCGGTGCCCGACGCCGCCCCAGGCGGCTACGTCACCGAGCCCGCCGGCGAGACCGGGCGCGAGGTCGGCCGCCGCGGCCACCTGCGGGTGCTGCGCTACCCCGCCGACGACTGATCGCCCACGATCGCGCGCGGGCTCTACGCTGACGCCATGAGCGCCAGCCCTCGGAGCACCGACGCCGCCAACCTCGCCGCCATCTTCAAGGCCTACGACGTGCGGGGGACCGTCCCCGACCAGATCGACGAGGACCTCGCCCGCGCGGTGGGCAGCGCCTTCGTCCCGGTGACCGGCGCCACGACCGTGGTCGTCGGTCACGACATGCGCCCGTCCTCGCCCGGCATGGCGGCGGCGTTCGCGGACGGCGCGGCCGCCGCCGGCGCCGACGTGGTCCTGATCGGCCTGGCCTCCACCGACCAGCTCTACTACGCCTCCGGCGCGCTCGGGCACCCCGGCGCGATGTTCACCGCCAGCCACAACCCCGCGCAATACAACGGCATCAAGATGTGCCGGGCACACGCCGTGCCCCTCGGTGCCGAGTCGGGCCTGATGGAGGTCCGGGACCGGGTCGCCGCCGGTGAGACCCCGACCGCCGAGCGGCGCGGCACCATCACCGAGCGCGACGTGCTCGCTGACTACGCCGCGCACCTGCGCAGCCTCGCCCCGGTGAGCGGGCGCCGCCTCAAGGTCGTCGTCGACGCCGGCAACGGCATGGCGGGCCACACCGCTCCGGCCGTCCTCGACCCGCTCGACCTCGACGTCGTGGCGATGTACTACGAGCTCGACGGCACCTTCCCGAACCACGAGGCCAACCCGATCGATGCGGCGACCCTCGTCGACCTGCAGGCTCGGGTGCGCGCCGAGGGCGCCGACGTCGGGCTCGCCTTCGACGGCGACGCCGACCGGTGCTTCCTCGTCGACGAGCGCGGCGAGCTGGTGAACCCCTCGGTGCTCACCGCCCTGATCGCCGCCCGGGAGCTGGCCAAGGAGCCGGGCGCGACCATCATCCACAACCTGATCACGTCGAAGGCCGTCCCGGCGATCGTCACCGAGCTCGGTGGCACCCCGGTCCGCACCCGCGTGGGCCACTCGTTCATCAAGGCGACGATGGCGGAGACCGGAGCGATCTTCGGGGGCGAGCACTCCGGGCACTTCTACTTCCGCGACTTCTGGCGCGCCGACTCCGGGATGCTGGCCGCCCTCCACGCCCTGGCAGCCCTCGCGGAGCAGGGGGGCACGCTGAGCGAGCTGCTCGCGGAGTACTCCCGCTTCGTGTCCTCCGGCGAGATCAACTCGACCGTCGACGACCAGCAGGCCGTCCTCGCCCGGCTGCGCGAGCAGTACGCCGGGAGCGACGGCGTGGAGGTCGACGAGCTCGACGGCCTGACCGTCACGCACGCCGACTGGTGGTTCAATGTGCGCGCCTCCAACACCGAGCCGCTGCTGCGGCTCAACGCCGAGGGCGCGGACGAGGCCACGATGGCGCGGGTCCGTGACGAGGTCCTCGCGGTGATCCGCGGCTGATGCCGCACAATGCAGTCATGTCCGACCACGAATCCGCCTCCGGTCCCGCCAGCGACCTCGGTCTCGACCCGCTGCTGCTCGAGCTGGTGGCGTGTCCCGACTGCCACGGGAGCCTGGCCGTCGACACGGACGCCTCCGAGCTCGTCTGCACCGCGTGCGGCCTGGCCTACCCCGTGCGCGACCGCATCCCCGTCCTCCTCGTCGACGAAGCCCGCCGGCCGAGCTGAGCCCTCGGCCGATGTTCGACGACAGCCTCCTCGACGACGCCGCGGCCCTCGCCCGGGCCGACCGCTTCCTACGGCCCCTGGCCGAGGCCGGCCCGCGGGTCCGGCAGGAGGCTGCCCAGTCCACCGAGGCCTGTGACGCGGCGGTGGCCGCGGCCGCCGGACAGGGACGGCCCCGGGCGGTCATCGCCGCCGGCCCCGACTCCCGGCTGCTGCGCGCGGTCCTCGAGCCGTGGTGCCCGGTCCCGTTCGTCGCCTGGCCGAGCGCCGGCCTGCCCGGCTGGGCGGGCGGGCTCGACCTCGTCGTCGTGCTGGCCCCCGAGGGCAACGACCGGGAGGCGGCGTCGAGCGTCGCCGAGGGCGTACGCCGGGGCTGCCAGCTGCTCGTCGCCTGCCCGGAGGGCTCCCTGGTGGCCGACCACGCGGCCGGCCGCTACACCTCGATCGTCCCGACCGTCACCCGCGACCAGCTCGCCGTCGCGGTGGCGGTGCTCGACGTCCTGCACCGCTGGGGCCTGGGGCCGCTGACCGAGCCCGAGCGCGTCGCCGACGCCCTCGACGCCGTGGCGATCGCGTGCGCCCCACACCGCGACATCAGCGTCAACCCGGCCAAGGAGATCGCGCTCAACCTCGCCGACGCGCTCCCGCTCGTGTGGGGCGGCAGCCCGCTGGCTGCGCACGCCGCCCGCCGCGTCAGCGAGGCGTTGCGCACCGTCACCGGTCGCCCGTCACTCGCCGGTGACGTCGACCACCTCGTCCCCGTGCTCGAGGCCGCTCCGAGACGCGACCTCTTCGCCGACCCCTTCGACGACACCGGCGGCCACGACCCGGTCCCGGCGCTGCTGATGCTCGACGACGGCTCGACCGACGCGGCCGTCCGCACCCGGCGCAGCGAGCTGCTGGCGTCCGCCGAACGCGCCGGGGTCCGGGTGCACACGGTCGACGGCGGCGGCGACCCGGACTCGGCGCCGACGGCGGCGTCGGAGCTCGCGCGCTACGCAGCGCTGCTGGCCACCGGCCGCTGGGCTGCGGCCTATCTCGCACTCGCCTCGGGGAGATGGACATGAGCGCCGGACTGTTCGGCCTGTTGGACGACGTGGCCGCACTGGCCCGGCTAGCGGCCGCCTCGGTGGACGACATCGGCGCCGCCGCGGGACGCGCGAGCCTGAAGGCCGCGGGTGTCGTCGTGGACGACACGGCCGTCACCCCGCAGTACGTCCAGGGCGTCGCCGCCGAGCGCGAGCTGCCGATCGTGCGGCGCATCGCCACGGGCTCGCTGCGCAACAAGATGCTCTTCATCCTCCCGGCTGCGCTGCTGCTCAGCGAGTTCCTGCCGTGGGTGCTCACCCCGCTGTTGATGATCGGCGGGGCCTACCTCTGCTACGAGGGTGCCCACAAGGTCTGGGCCGTGCTGCCCTGGAGCGGCGGCCACGGGCACGGGGCCGGTGACACTGACGCCCACGGCGCACCCGCTGCCGACGAGGGCACCGTCGTGTCCGGGGCGATCCGCACCGACTTCATCCTCTCGGCCGAGATCATGGTGATCGCGCTCAACGAGGTGGCCGACGAGCCGTTCGTGAGCCGCGCGCTCATCCTGATCGTGGTGGCCCTCGGCATCACCGCGCTCGTCTACGGCGTCGTCGCGCTGATCGTGAAGATGGACGACATCGGCCTCTCGCTCGCGCAGCGCACGTCGAAGGCCGCCCAGCGGGTCGGGCGCGGCCTGGTGCGGGCGATGCCGCACCTGCTGATCGTGATCACGGTCGTCGGCACCGCCGCGATGCTCTGGGTGGGAGGTCACATCGTCCTCGTGGGCGCCGACGAGCTCGGCTGGCACGCGCCGTACGACGCCGTCCACCACCTCGAGGTCGCGGTCCACGACGCCACCGGCGCCGCGGGTGGCACGCTCGGCTGGCTGGTCAACACCGCGGGGTCGGCGCTGGCCGGTGCGGTGCTCGGCGGGCTGCTGCTTCCCGTCGTCGCCGCAGCCCGTCGACTGCGCCGCTAGGCTGGGTCACTGTCCGCGGGAGATCCCACCGAGCGCAGAGGCGCTGCGGACCCTGACTGCACGTGCACGTATTTGAGGACACACATGGACTTCAAGGTCGCCGACCTGACCCTGGCCGACTTCGGACGCACCGAGATCACCCTGGCCGAGCACGAGATGCCGGGCCTGATGGCGATGCGCGAGCGCTACGCCGACGCGCAGCCGCTGGCCGGGGCCCGCATCGCCGGATCCCTGCACATGACCATCCAGACCGCGGTGCTGATCGAGACGCTGATCGCGCTGGGCGCGGAGGTCCGCTGGGCCTCCTGCAACATCTTCTCCACCCAGGACCACGCCGCCGCCGCGATCGTCGTCGGCCCCGACGGCACTCCCGACAACCCCGCCGGCGCCCCCGTCTTCGCCTGGAAGGGCGAGACGCTGGAGGAGTACTGGTGGTGCACCCAGCAGATCCTGCAGTGGCCCGACGGCCCGGACGGCGAGAAGCGCTTCGCCAACATGATCCTCGACGACGGCGGCGACGCCACGCTGCTCGTCCACCTCGGCGTCGAGGCCGAGAAGAGTGGCCAGGCGCCCGACCCGGCCACCGCCACGAGCGCGGAGCAGAAGGTCGTCTTCGAGGTGCTCCAGGCCTCGCTCGCGGAGTCGTCGGACCGCTGGACCCAGATCGGGGCCGAGATCCGCGGCGTGACCGAGGAGACCACCACCGGCGTCCTGCGCCTCTACGACATGATGAAGGCCGGCTCGCTGCTCTTCCCGGCGATCAACGTCAACGACTCGGTCACGAAGTCGAAGTTCGACAACAAGTACGGCTGCCGGCACTCGCTCATCGACGGCATCAACCGCGCCACCGACGTGCTCATCGGCGGCAAGGTCGCGGTGGTCTGCGGGTACGGCGACGTCGGCAAGGGCTGCGCGGAGTCGCTGCGCGGCCAGGGCGCCCGCGTCATCGTCACCGAGATCGACCCGATCTGCGCACTGCAGGCGGCCATGGACGGCTACCAGGTCACGACGCTGGAGGAGGTCCTGCCGATCGCCGACATCGTGATCACGGCCACCGGCAACAAGGACGTCGTCACCCTCGACCACATGCGGTCCATGAAGCACCAGGCGATCGTGGCTAACATCGGTCACTTCGACAACGAGATCGACATGGCCGGCCTCGAGGCGCCCGGGGTCGCGGAGTGCAAGAACGTCAAGCCGCAGGTCGACGTGTGGACCTTCCCCACCGGCAACTCGATCATCGTGCTCTCCGAGGGTCGCTTGATGAACCTCGGCAACGCGACCGGTCACCCGTCGTTCGTGATGTCGAACTCCTTCACCAACCAGGTGCTGGCCCAGATCGAGATCTTCACGAAGCCCGCGGAGTACCCCGTCGGCGTCTACGTGCTCCCCAAGCACCTCGACGAGGAGGTCGCCCGCCTGCACCTGGACGCCCTCGGCGTGAAGCTCACCGAGCTGTCGACCGACCAGGCGTCCTACCTCGGCATCCCGGTCGAGGGGCCCTACAAGTCCGACCACTACCGGTACTGATCCCGGACCCGGCAGCCTGACAGCCCCGCGAGAGCGCTCCCGTGACCACACCCGAAGCACCGCGCGCCAAGGTGCTCGTCGTCGACGACGACGCGTCCCTGGCGGAGATGCTGACCCTGGTGCTGCGCACCGAGGGGTTCGACTCGCGGGTGTGCCCGACCGGTGACAACGCGCTCGCGCAGCTGCGGGACTACCGCCCGGACGTCGTGCTCCTCGACGTCATGCTGCCGGGCAAGGACGGCATCGAGGTGTGCAAGGAGATCCGCGCCGAGTCCGGCGTACCGATCGTCATGCTCACCGCACGCAGCGACACCGTCGACGTGATCGTCGGCCTCGAGTCCGGGGCCGACGACTACGTCGTCAAGCCGTTCAAACCGAAGGAGCTCGTCGCCCGGATCCGCGCGCGCGTACGCCGCTTCGAGGAGCCGGCCCCGGAGATGATCACCGTCGGCGACCTGGTCATCGACGTCGCCGGCCACCAGGTGACCCGCGACGGCCGGCCGATCGCGCTGACCCCGCTGGAGTTCGACCTGCTGCTGTGCCTGGCGCGCAAGCCCTGGCAGGTCTTCACCCGCGAGGTGCTCCTCGAGCAGGTGTGGGGCTACCGGCACGCCGCCGACACCCGCTTGGTCAACGTCCACGTCCAGCGCCTGCGGTCGAAGGTCGAGCACGACCCCGAGAGTCCCGAGATCGTGGTCACGGTGCGCGGCGTGGGCTACAAGGCCGGCTCGTCCTGAGGACGCCGGTGAGGTGCCGCAGATGACCCGCCGCCCGGTCCGCCGCGCCCTCACCGTGTGGCGCCGGTCGATCCAGGCACGCGTCGTGGTCAGCACGATGGTGCTCGCGGCGCTGGTCGTCGGGGTGGTGGGCTGGCTGCTCCTGCATCAGATCGCCGACGGGCTCCTCGACGACCACGTCGCGGCGTCGCAGGCGGAGGCGCGCAACGAGACCACGTCCGCGCTCGTGCGCCTGAGCGCCGCCACCGGCGGCGAGACCGACGCCGCCGGCCAGGTGGCGCAGCTCGCCGAGAGCCTGGTGCTGCGCGGCGACGCGCGCGGGTTCCAGGTCGCGGTCACCGGACCTGTCGGCGGCAGCGGACCCGCCGCGGTCGGCACGCGGTCCACCCCGGGGCTGGACACCCAGAGTGTCCCGCGCCGGCTGCGCGAGGAGATCGAGTCCGGCGCCGGCTTCGCCTGGACCTTCGCGCCGGTGCGCTACCTGCCCGAGACGGGCCAGGAGTCCGCCCCCGCCGTGGTCGCGGGGGCCAGCCTGCTCCTGCCCGCCGACGGCAGCACATACGCCGTCTACTACCTCTTCCCGATGGTCGAGGAGGCCGAGACGCTCTCGGTGGTCCAGCGTGCCCTCCTCACCGGTGGTGCCCTGCTGCTCGTGATGGTCGGTGGGGTCACCTGGCTCGTCACCCGGCAGGTCGTCGTGCCGGTCCGGATCGCGCGTCGGGTGGCCGAGCGGCTGGCCAGCGGCCGGCTGCAGGAGCGGATGCACGTCTCCGGTGAGGACGACCTGGCTCGCCTGGCCACCTCGTTCAACCAGATGGCCACGAGCCTGCAGCAGCAGATCCGCCAGCTCGAGGAGCTGTCCCGGGTGCAGCGCCGGTTCGTCTCCGACGTGTCCCACGAGCTGCGCACACCGCTGACGACCGTGCGCATGGCCGGGGACGTGCTCCACGAGGCACGCGACGACTTCGACCCCGTCACCCGGCGGTCGGCCGAGCTGCTGCAGACCGAGCTCGACCGGTTCGAGGTGCTGCTCGCCGACCTGCTCGAGATCAGCCGCTTCGACGCCGGTGCGGCCGTTCTCGACCTGGAGGACATCAACCTCGTCGACCTGGCGCACCGCGTCGTCGAGGCCGTCCGCCCGGTCGCGGAGGCCCACGGGACCCACCTGGTCGTCCGCGCCGTCGGGCCCTGCATCGCCGAGGTCGACCCGCGCCGCGTCGAGCGGATCGTGCGCAACCTCGTGCTCAACGCCATCGACCACGCCGAGGACCGCGAGGTCGTCGTCCAGCTCGCCCGCGACGACCAGGCCGTGGCGCTCGCGGTCCGCGACTACGGCGTCGGTCTGGCCCGTGGTGAGGCGGCGATGGTCTTCAACCGGTTCTGGCGCGCCGACCCGGCGCGCGCCCGCAGCTCCGGCGGCACGGGTCTCGGCCTGGCCATCGCGCTCGAGGACGCCCGGCTGCACGGCGGGTGGCTGCAGGCCTGGGGCGAGCCCGGGGGCGGCGCGCAGTTCCGGCTCACGCTGCCCCGCCGGGCCGGGGGAGCCCTCACCCGCAGCCCCATCCCGCTGGTGCCGCCGGACGCCTCGCGTCGGGGCCGGGTCGCCGGTGCGCGGCTGGGTGTGGCCGGGACGGGAGGGACGCCGTGAGGATGCCCGCGTTCCTTGCCGGGGTCGTGGCGGCGCTGGCCTCGCTCGTGTGCGCCGGCTGCGTCGCGCTGCCGGAGAGCGGCCCCGTGGAGACCGGCCGAGCGGTCGCCGGGCAGGAGATCGGCGACGCGCCGTACTTCTCCCCGCCGCCCCCGCTGACCGGGGCGACGCCGGCGCAGCTCGCGGCCGGCTTCATCCGGGCGATGGAGGCCAACCCCGTGACGACCGCGGTCGCGCGCGGCTACCTCACGAGCGAGGCGGCCCGTGCCTGGCGACCCGACCGCGCCACGATCGTCTACTCCAGCTTCACCGTCCTCCCGGCGGCCGGGAGCGAGGCCGACGGCGTCGAGATCGTCCTGAGCGACGCGCGGCGTCTCGACCGGCGCGGGGCCTGGGAGGGCACCACCGGCGCCGGCGAGGAGACGCTGCGGATCCCCGTCGCCCGCGAGAGCGGGGAGTGGCGGATCACCGACCCGCCGGACGCGCTGATCGTCCCCGAGACGTTCTTCCGTGCCCGCTTCGAGCGCGTCGCCCTCTACTACTTCGACCCGTCGCTGCAGGTGCTCGTGCCGCAGATCGTCTATGTCCCCGGGGGGGACCAGATGGCGACCCGGCTCGTGCGCGGCCTGCTCGAGGGTCCCCGCCCCGGCGCCGACGACGGACTGCGCACCCTGCTCCCGCCCGGCATGGACGTCGAGCTGTCGGTCCCGGTCACCCGAGGGCGCGCGGAGATCTCGCTGGTCTCGACCGGCGGGGTCCGCGCGCAGCCCGATCTCGACGCGGAGGCGACCAAGCTGCTGGCCGCGCAGCTCAGCTGGACGCTGCGCCAGGTGCCCGAGGTCGACCGCGTGAGCGTCCTGGTCGACGACACCCCGCTGACCTTCCCCGGAGGCGCGACCGAGGTCCCCGTGACCTACGGCGCCGACTTCGACCCGGCCGTGCTCTGGGCGTCCCGGTCGCTGTTCGGCGTCCGCGACGACCTGGTCGTGGAGCTCGTGGACGGCCGCGAGCGACCGGTGACCGGGTGGTTCGGCGAGAATCCCGGCAGCTACCGCAGCCTCGGTGTCAGCCTGGCCGGCGGCGATGTCGCGGCGGTGACCGCCGACGGGAGTCGGATGCTGCTCGGCGCGGCGCAGCGCAGCGCGGGCAGCGCGGACCCGGCCCCGCCCGCCCAGGTGGCCGGGGTGGAGTTCCTGCCGCCGGCCTGGGACCACCAGCGGACGCTCTGGCTGGTCGACCGCCGGGCCGCGGGTGCACGGGTCCTCGCCGGCCGGCCCTCGGGCGGCGCCGGCGGACTGGCCCCGGTCGACGTCCCCGGGATCAGTGGCGAGGACGTGGTCGCGTTCCTCGTCTCGCGCGACGGCAGTCGGCTGGTCGCCGCGATCGACGGTCCGGCCGGTACGCCCGACCGGGTGGTCGTCGCCCGGCTGGTCCGCGATGCGCAGGGCAGCGTCGTCGACGCCCGACCAGCACGTGCCCTGGAGTCGGTGGGCGCCGCCGGGCTGACGGACGTGGTCGACCTGGGCTGGGTCACGCCCACCACGATCGCGGTCCTCGACCGCCCGGCCGACGGCGTCTCCCACGTCCACGTCGGGCCGTTCGACGGGTCCACCGGGGTGGGGGAGGAGACGTTCGCCCCGCGCGTCTTCCGCAACGTCGCCCAGGGACTGGTCACCGCCCCGACCCCCGGCGTACCCCTGCTCCTGGACTCGGCGGAGGGCCAGCTCTACCAGGTCTCCTCCGCCGGTCGGTGGTCCCTGGCCGACCTCGGCTCCGGGGTCGGCCTGCCCACCTTCGTCGGCTGACCCGGCGCGCGTCCCCAGCCGGCGTCGGCTGACGGGTTCCCCCAGGCCGAGCACGGGGCGAGCGGCGCGGGCGCCGTCCATCGAGGCTGGGTGCGTGGAGCCCCGCCAGCTGTACGACGCCTGGGTCGACCTCGCCCTCGGCGGCGCCTGCGTCGGGTGTGGTCGACCCGGCCGGCTGTGGTGCCCGGCGTGCGCGCGCAGCACCCTGGCCGACGCCACCCGCACTGTCGGACCGGTGCGTCCGACACCGTGTCCGGACGGCCTCGTCCCGGTCCATGCCAGCGGCCCGTACGCCGACCCGGTGCGCGCCGCGGTGCTCGCCCACAAGGAGCGGCGAGCCTGGTCGCTGGGCAGACCGCTCGGGCAGCTGCTGGCGCTCGCGGTGCAGGACCTGCTGGTCACCGAGGGTGCGGCGGGCACGACGTACCCGGTCCTGCTGGTGCCGGTGCCCTCGCGTCCGAGCAGCGTGCGTGAGCGTGGGGTGGACGCGACTGCGCGGCTGGCGCGACTCGCCGTGGGCCCGCTGCGTGCCGTCGGCGTACGCGCGCAGCCGGTCCCGTTGCTCCGGCTCGCCGGGCAGGTGCAGGACCAAGGTGACCTCGACGCCCACGCACGGCTGGCCAACCTGGCGGGTGGGATGCGCGTGCGGCCCCGGGTCCGCGCCCGCCTTCCTCGCCTCGGACCGGTGCACGTGGTGGTCTGCGACGACGTGGTCACCACCGGGGCGACGGCCCGGGAGGCGCAACGCGCGCTGGAGGTCGCGGGGGTCCCGGTGCTGGGTGTGACGGCCGTCGCGGCCACCCGGCGGCGGGCCTGGCTACCGTTTCTGGACCCGGCCGACTAGCGTCTGTGTATGGAGACCATCCCGGCCCGTGCGACACGTTCTCGGGGTGCTCTGCCCCGGGCGTCGACACGTTCCGCCGGGGTGGCTCACCCGCCGAGGTAGCCGACTGCAGGAGGTTCACGTGGACGTCGTGGTCAACGCCAGGAACTGCGAGGTGACCGAGAGGTTCCGCGCGCACGCTGAGGAGAAGCTGACCAAGCTCGAGAAGCACGACCACCGCCTGATGCGCGTCGAGGTCGAGGTCGAGGCAGAGCGGAACCCGCGCCAGCACGACCGCGCGGTGCGCGTGGAGCTGACCGCGTTCAGCAAGGGCCCCGTCATCCGGGCCGAGGCGGCCGCCGAGGACAAGATGGCCGCGCTCGACCTGGCGCTGGACAAGATGGCGACCCAGATGCGACGCGCCGCCGACCGGCGCCGCGTCCACCGCGGCCGGCACCGCCCGACCTCGGTCGCCGAGGCGCTCGCCGACACGGCGCCGCCCTCGTCGGGCAGCCTCGTCGACGAGCTGACCTCCGCGAAGGACGACGACGCCGAGACCGCCCGTCAGGTCGGCTCGATCGCCGTGCTGGGCGACGGCCCGCTCGTCGTGCGCGAGAAGACCCACACCGCCGCGCCGATGACGCTCGACCAGGCGCTGTATGAGATGGAGCTGGTCGGGCACGACTTCTTCCTGTTCATCGACAAGGAGTCCGAGCGTCCGTCGGTGGTCTACCGCCGACGTGGCTACGACTACGGCGTGATCTCGCTCGAGCTCACCTGAGTCACGGCGCCACCCTGACGACGATCGCGGGGGCCCAGGCGTTTGCGCTCCGGTGCCCCCGCGGTCGTGTCATGATGCACCCCGTGTCCCCGACCCTCGCCGCCAGCGCCACCGGTCCCGTGGAGCCCGTACGCGTGATCGTCGTCGACGACCAGGAGCTGTTCCGCCGCGGGTTGACGATGCTGCTGGCCGCCGAGGACGACATCGAGGTCGTCGGCGAGGCCAGTGACGGGACGTCTGCCGTCGAGCTCGCGACCGCCACGGTCCCCGACGTCATCCTCATGGACGTGCGGATGCCCAAGGGCTCCGGCATCGAGGCGTGCGTGTCCATCAAGCAGGTGGCGCCGTCGGCCAAGATCATCATGCTCACCGTCAGCGACGAGGAGGGCGACCTCTACGACGCGGTGAAGAGCGGCGCCTCCGGCTACCTGCTCAAGGACTCCTCGATCGACGAGGTCGCGCAGGCCGTCCGCGTCGTGGCCGACGGGCAGTCCCTGATCAGTCCGTCGATGGCGGTGAAGCTGATCGACGAGTTCAAGCAGATGGCGCGCGCCGACCGCGACCAGGTCCCGACGCCGCGGCTCACCGAGCGCGAGCTCGAGGTGCTGCGCAAGGTCGCCGAGGGCCTCAACAACCGCGAGATCGCCAAGCAGCTGTTCATCAGCGAGAACACCGTCAAGAACCACGTCCGCAACATCCTCGAGAAGCTCCAGCTGCACTCGCGGATGGAGGCGGTCATGTACGCCGTGCGCGAGAAGCTCCTCGACATCTGATCGGTCGGTGCGAGCCTCCGTGCGTCCCGTGCAGCTGTCCTCCGCGCAGGCGCGCCGGGTCGCGCTGGCGGCCCAGGGGTTCGCCGACCGGCCGCACGAGCGCCCGACGATGCGCACGCTGCAGCGCACCGTCGCCCGGACCGGCGTCCTGCAGGTCGACTCGGTCAACGTCCTGCAGCGGGCGCACTACCTGCCGCTCTACTCACGCATGGGTCCCTACGAGGTCGACCTGCTGCATCGGGCGGCACAGAGCCGGCCCCGGCGGTTGGTGGAGTACTGGGCACACATGCAGGCGATCATGCCGGTCGAGCTGTGGCCGGTCATGCAGCACCGCATGGCCCGGCTGCGCGAGCAGCGGGGCAAGTGGTGGCGCACGACCTCCGACGAGCTGGCCGCCGCGGTGCTCGCACAGGTCCGGGACCGCGGACCCGTCACCGCGCGCGACCTCGACGACGGCGCCCCACGTGCGCGCGAGCACTGGGGCTGGAACTGGTCCGAGGCCCGTCAGGTGCTCGACTACCTCTACTCCGCCGGCGACGTGGCGATCGCCGGTCGCAACGCGCAGTTCGAGGTGATGTACGACCTCCCGGAGCGGGTGCTGCCGGCCGCCGTGCTGGCGATGCCCACCCCGTCGCGGGACGACGCCGCGCGCGAGCTCGTCCGGCGCGCGGCGCGCAGCCACGGCGTGGCCACCGTCGGCTGCCTGGCCGACTACTACCGCATGGGCAGGACGGCAGCGCGCACGGCAGTCGAGGAGCTCGTCGAGGCCGGCGAGCTGGTCCCGGCCACGATCGAGGGCTGGGACCGCCCGGCGTACGTGCACGTCGATGCCGCCCGGCCGCGCCGGATCGCCGCGCGCACCCTGCTCAGCCCCTTCGACCCCGTCGTGTGGGAGCGCGAGCGCACCGAGCGGCTCTTCGGCTTCCACTACCGGATCGAGATCTACGTCCCGGCGGCGCAGCGCCGCTACGGCTACTACGTCCTGCCGTTCTTGCTGGGCGACCGCCTCGTCGCGCGCGTCGACCTCAAGGCCGACCGGGCCGTCGGCGTACTGATCGTCCGGTCGGCCCACCGGGAGTCGCACGCGCCGGCCGAGACTGCCGAGGAGCTGGCCGCCGAGCTCGCCCGGATGGCCGGCTGGCTGGGACTCTCCGACATCGTGGTCGAGGACCGCGGCGACCTCGCCCCTGCCCTGGCGCAGGAGGTACGCCGATGAGCGCGGGGCGGGGCTCCAGCGGCGTACGCCACCCGATCTTCGGTCGGTTCTACCGCCGACTCGCCGCCGGGATGGAGGGGCGCACACCCCGGTGTCACCCCACGTGTCGGCGCGGCTGCGCGTGCGGTCCGTGGCGGGACCGGCGTGGTGACGTAGGTAGCATGATCCGCGGCCGGCTGTGTCCATCCGGTCGGCCCGTTCGCGAACCATCGACGCAGTACCCAGGAGTAGACGCTCGTGCCTGCCATCATCGACAAGATCCTCCGCATCGGCGAAGGCAAGATCCAGCGGCAGCTCGAGGGCATCGCCCGCGCGGTCAACGCCATCGAGGACGAGTTCGTCGACATGTCCGACGAGGACCTGCGCAACCAGACCGCGCTCTTCCGCGAGCGGCTCGCCGACGGCGAGACCCTCGACGACCTCATGATCGAGGCGTTCGCGGTCGTCCGCGAGGCGGCCAAGCGGGTGCTGGGGCAGCGGCACTACGACGTGCAGATCATGGGCGGCGCCGCGCTGCACCTCGGCAACATCGCCGAGATGAAGACCGGTGAGGGCAAGACGCTGGTCGCGACGCTGGCGGCGTACCTCAACGCGCTGGCCGGTGAGGGCGCCCACGTCGTCACGGTCAACGACTACCTCGCCCGCTACCACGCCGAGTGGATGGGCCGGGTCTACGGGTTCCTCGGCATGACCACCGGCAAGATCCTGTCGGACATGCGCCCCCACGAGCGGCGCGAGGCCTACAACTGTGACATCACCTACGGCACCAACAACGAGTTCGGCTTCGACTACCTGCGCGACAACATGGCCTCCTCGCTCGACGAGTGCGTCCAGCGCGGGCACTTCTTCGCCGTCGTCGACGAGGTCGACTCGATCCTCATCGACGAGGCGCGGACGCCGCTGATCATCTCCGGCCCGACGCAGGACGAGGTGCGCTGGTACGGCGAGTTCGCCAAGATCGCGCGCACGCTGACCAAGGACGTCGACTACGAGGTCGACGAGAAGAAGCGCACCGTCTCCATCCTCGAGCCCGGCATCACCAAGGTGGAGGACCACCTCGGCATCGAGAACCTCTACGACTCGGTCAACACCCCGCTGATCTCGTTCCTCAACAACTCGATCAAGGCCAAGGAGCTCTTCCGCAACGACAAGGAGTACGTCGTCATGAACGGCGAGGTCCTCATCGTCGACGAGCACACCGGGCGCATGCTGGCGGGCAGGCGCTACAACGAGGGTCTCCACCAGGCGATCGAGGCCAAGGAGGGCGTGCAGATCCGCGAGGAGTACCAGACCCTCGCCACCGTCACGCTGCAGAACTACTTCCGGCTCTACAAGAAGCTCTCCGGCATGACCGGTACGGCGATGACCGAGGCCGCGGAGTTCGACAAGATCTACAAGCTCGGCGTGGTGCCGATCCGCACCAACCGTCCGATGGCGCGCGTCGACCAGCCCGACCTCGTCTACCGCACCGAGATGGCGAAGTTCAACGCCGTCGTCGAGGACATCGCGGAGCGCCACCAGACCGGTCAGCCGATCCTCGTCGGCACGACGTCGGTCCAGAAGTCCGAGCTGCTCTCGACCATGCTGACGAAGCGCAACATCCCGCACACCGTCCTCAACGCCAAGCACCACGACGACGAGGCCAAGATCGTCGCCCTGGCCGGGCACAAGGGTGCGGTCACGGTCGCGACCAACATGGCCGGTCGCGGCACCGACATCATGCTCGGCGGATCGGTGGAGTTCCTCGCCGACCAGGAGCTGCGCAAGCGGGGTCTCGACCCGCTGGAGAACGCCGACGACTACAACGCCGCCTGGCCCGAGGCGCTCGAGCGGATCAGCGCGCAGGTGAAGGCCGAGCACGACGAGGTCAAGGCGCTGGGCGGTCTCTACGTGCTCGGCACCGAGCGCCACGAGTCGCGCCGCATCGACAACCAGCTGCGCGGTCGTTCGGGCCGGCAGGGTGACCCGGGGGAGTCGCGGTTCTACCTCTCCCTCGAGGACGACCTCATGCGGCTGTTCAAGTCCGACTGGGTGGACCGCGTCCTCACCACGCTCAAGGTGCCCGACGACGTGCCCATCGAGGCGAAGTCGGTGACGCGCTCGATCGCGTCGGCGCAGTCGCAGGTCGAGGCGCAGAACTTCGACTCCCGCAAGAACGTCCTCAAGTACGACGACGTGATGAACCGCCAGCGCGAGGTCATCTACGCCGAGCGGCGCGCGGTGCTCGAGGGTGCCGACCTGCAGACGCAGGTGCGCGGCATGATCGACGACGTCGTGGCGGGCTATGTGCAGGGCGCGACGCTCGACGCCGTGGACGAGTGGGACCTCGACGCACTCTGGACGGCGCTCAAGACGCTCTACCCGGTCACGCTGACCATCGAGAAGATCGAGGCCGAGGCCGGGGGCCGCAACGCGATCAGCCGCGACCAGCTGATCGAGGACCTCAAGGTCGACGCACAGCAGGCCTACGACCGGCGCGAGGCCGAGGTGGGCGCAGAGGTCATGCGCGAGCTCGAGCGGCGCGTCCTGCTCTCGGTGCTCGACCGCAAGTGGCGCGAGCACCTCTACGAGATGGACTACCTGCGCGAGGGCATCGGCCTGCGGGCGTACTCGCAGCGCGACCCGCTGGTGGAGTACCAGCGCGAGGGCTTCGACATGTTCGCCGCGATGATGGAGGGCATCAAGGAGGAGTCCGTCGGCTTCCTGTTCAACCTCGAGGTCCAGGTCGACCACGACCACGACCACGACCACGGGGACGAGGAGGGCGTGGAACACATCGAGGTCGACGACGCCGTCGACGCGCCGAGCTTCGTGGCCCCGGGCCTGACCGCGCCCAAGCAGCCGACCAACCTCACCTACACCGCTCCCAGCGAGGACGGCGAGGCGGAGGTGCAGCAGGCGCCGGCGCAGGCCGCGGCCGACGACCCGTTCGCGGGGGTCAGCCGCAACGCCGAGTGCCCCTGCGGCTCGGGCAAGAAGTTCAAGAAGTGCCACGGCGCGCCGGGCGGCCCCACTGGGCTGACCGCGCGGGTCAACTGAGCGACCGCCTCACCCGATCTCGAGGGCCACGCAGCGCCAGTGCCCACGGAAGCGCTCCAACCGGGCAGCCATGCACCGGGAGCGCTGTCCGTGGCGCACGTGGACGCTGACCTCGGCGATCTGGTCGTGCGGGCACATCACGTGCACGCTGCGCACCTGCGGGCGCACGCGCAAGGTCGGCACGCCGCCGATGCGGCGCAGCAGGTCGGCACGTCGCTGCAGCTGCGCGTAGACCTCCTCGTCGGTCCAGCGGATCAGCTGGGTCACCGACCGGTCGCCGCTGAGGACCTCCACCACCGCCTGGGCGAACCGCGCCGCCCACGGCTGGATGCGGGCAGGATCCTCGGTCGGTGCGACCAGCCGCAGCTCCGGGGTCTCGGGCAGCGGTAGGGGCAGCGGCGCGAGGTCGAGCGCGAGCGCGCCCTGGGTCGAGGCCATCGCCACCCGGCCGTCGGCGTCGACGGGTGGACGGTCGATCCGGGTGACGCTGGCGAGCGCGGCGGTGCGCGGACGTGGCGGGCGGGTGACGTGCGGGGTCATGACGGACCTTTCCGGGAGGGGGTGGAGGGGAAGCTCACGACGGTGCCGGGGTGGATGAGGTCGGGGTCGCGGCCGATCGCAGCGACGTTGGCGGCGTGGATGTGTCGCCAGCGGGTGTCGACCTCCGCAGGCGTCGCGCTCGGGCCGAGCTCGCCGGCGGCGATCGACCAGAGGCTGTCTCCGGGCCGGACCACGTGGCGACGACTCCGGTCGTCGGCGACCGGACGGCTCGGCAGCGGCAGACCGTGCAGGACGCTGACGGTCGAGACGGTGCGGCCCACGTCGGTACGGCTCTCCTGCGCGGTGGCCGGCGTGATCGCGAGCCCGAGCCCGCACGCGGCGGCGACCAGGGTCGCCACGCGTCCCGGGGTCCGCGACGGCGTACGCCGGATGGTCGGGTGCCGTAGCAGCGGGACGGTGGCGACCAGCACCAGCACGCACAGCCAGGCGACCGCCAGCACCACGAGGCCCGCACAGGCGGCCACCAACAGCTCGGCGAACCCGAGCGTGCCGACCTCGCTCGACCGTGCCGCGCCGCGGCGTACCGCCTGCACGCAACCCGCCAGGACGCCGAGCGTGGCGAGGGTGAGGAGCAGGGCGCGGACCCGCACCTGCCACGGTTCCCGAGAGTGGATCATGGCCAACCTTTGCGTTTGCGTGTGTTTGCATGTTGTACGCCGAGTTGGCTTCGGTCGTCAACGGGTGGCTGTGGACAACCCGGCCGTCGGCGCGGGAGGGTCGGAGCCATGGGCGGTGTGCACCGGGGCGGTGACCCCGACGGCCTCGGCGGGCTCTTCGAGGACCTCGAGCAGCAGGCCGAGGCGCTGGAGCTGGCCGAGCGCGAGGCCGAGGTCGCGGACCGTGCGCACACCGAGTACCGCGCCGTCGGACTGGTCGAGCGCCTGCAGGCGAGCGTGGGTGCCCGGGTGCGGCTCGAGGTGACCGGACCCGGCACGGTGGCCGGTCGGCTGACGCGCGTGGGCGCGGACTGTGCGTTCGTGACCGAGGAGTCGGACGCCCTGCGCGCGCGCAGCTGGGTGGTGGCGCTCGCCCACGTCACCGAGGTCGCCGGCGCCGTCGCCGGGGCGGTCGCGCCCGACGCTTGGCCCGTCACCGCCCGCCTGGGGTGGGCCGCCGCGCTGCGCCGGATCGCCGAGGATCAGCAGCCCTGCGTGCTCGTGCGCACCGATGCCCGGGTGGTCGCCACCCGGTTCACGCGCGTCGGTGCGGACTTCGTCGAGCACCTGCCCGACACCTCGCCCGACCGGACGCCGCTGCTCACCCCGCTCGCGGCGATCGCCGCGGTGCGGAGCGTGGGCTGATCAGTCGGTCCTCGTCAGTCCTCGTCGCTGCGTCCGGACTCCACGAACGGGTGCTCGTCGAGGAACGCGGAGGTCTCGTCGTACATCCGGGCGATGAACTCCTCCAGCACCGACGCCTCCACGCGCCACTGGCCCCGGCCACCGATCTTGATCGCCGGCAGCTCCTTGCGGCGCACGAGGGCGTAGACCTGCGCGCTGGAGGTGTTGAGGATCTCGGCGACGTCCGACAGCTGGAGGAACCGGGGTGAGCCTCCGGGTGCGTTCATGCGTCCCACTGTGCCACCGCGGACCGACGGATCGGTGCAGCAGGTGCCGTTTGCCTGTGGATGAAGGGCTATGGCTGGGAGCCGAAGACCGCCATCATGTCCCGCATGAGCGATCCCTCCTTCGCCCGTCGCGGCACCCGTCCGGGGTGGCGCGACCCCCGCATGGCGCTCGGCGTCCTCGTCCTGGCCGGCTCCGTGGTGCTGGGAGCCGTCGTGCTCGACCAGTCCGACGAGACCGTCCCGGTGTGGGCGATGACCGCCGACGTGGGCGTGGGGCAGGCGCTCGAGCCCGCTTCGCTGGAGCAACGCCGGATCCGCTTCGCCGACGCCGACCTGGCCGACCGCTATCTCTCCGCCGCCCAGGCTCCGCCCGAGGACGTCGTGCTGACCCGCGCGGTCGGGGCGGGGGAGCTGCTGCCCCGCGCTGCCCTCGGGACGGCCGACGACACCGTCGAGGTCGTGGAGGTGCCGGTGGCCGCTCCCGTCGAGGCGGTGCCGACGACGGTGCGCGCCGGGTCGGTCGTCGACGTGTGGGTGAGCCCGGAGGGCCGCGTCGAGCCGGGCGCAGACGGGGCCGAGCAGGTGCTCGACGACGTCACCGTGATCGCGGCACCGGCGGCAGCCGAGGGGTTCACTCCCAGCGGCACGCGGCAGCTGATCCTCGCCGTCCCCGCCGAGCAGGCGGACACCGCGCTGCCCCGTTTGCTCGCCGCCGTCGGTGGCACCGGCGTCGTGATCACCCGGGAGCCCTGATGGACCTCGCCGGACCCGGCAACCGGGTCGCGGTCGTGCTCGCGGCCGCCGGGGCGGCGTGGGAGTCCGCGGCTCTCGCCGCGCTGGGCCGCAGCCGCGACGCCGTCGTGCTCAAGCGGTGCGTCGACCTGCCCGACCTGCTCGCGACGGTCGAGACCGGCCGGGTCCGCGTCGCCGTGCTCGACGCCGACCTCGGCGGGGTCGACGCCGCCGCCGTGAGCGCCCTGCGGGCCCGCCGCGTGGTCCCCGCGGCGGTCACCGCCGACCCCGTTGCGGCCTCCCGGATGCGCGCCGTCGGCATCGACGTCGTCATCGACCCGGAGGAGACCGCCTGGGCGCAGGCCGTGAGCACGGCCGCCGCCGACGTCACCGACCCGGACCCGGCGGACGCCTGGCCCGCCGAGGCGCCGGCGGCACCCGAGCTGCCGGAGCACCCGGTAGTCGCCGTCTGGAGCCCGCCCGGCGCTCCCGGCCGGACGACCGTGGCGGTCGCCCTGGCGGCGTACGTCGCCCGGACCCGCGCGTGCGTCCTGGTCGACGCCGACCCGGTCGGCGGTGCGGTCGGGCAGCACCTCGCCGTCCTCGACGACGTGTCGGGCCTGCTCGCGGCGGCTCGCCTGGTCAACCAGGGCCAGCTGGACGACGAGCGGTTCGCGGCAGCCCTGCGCGCCGTCGAGCTGCGGACCCGCGGCGTCCTGGAGGTGCTGACCGGCCTGCCGCGACCCGACCGCTGGGCGGAGGTGCGCGAGGGCGTCGCCACCGACGTGCTCGACCGGGCCCGGCGGCGTGGTGTCGTGGTGGTCGACGCCGGTGTCCGCCTGGGCGTCGATCCTGAGAGACGCGCTCGGTCCCGTGACGACGTCACCCGTGAGGTCGTCGAGGCCGCCGACGTGAACCTCGTGGTCGCCGCGCCCGACGCGGTCGGGCTGGCGCGGCTCTCGCGCAGCCTCGTCGCCCACACCGAGCGCGGCCACACCGACCCCGGTCGGACCGGCACGCTGCACGTCGTGGTCAACCGCATGCGGCCCGGGGTCGGCTGGGGTGAGCACCAGGTGCGGGCCATGGTCGAAGGGTTCGTCGGTCCGGTGTCGTTGTCGTTCCTTCCCGACGACCAGGCCGGCGCCGACCGGGCGCTCGCCGAAGGACGTGCCGTGGGCGAGGCGGGCGAGGGTCCGCTGGCCGCCGCCGTCGCGGACCTCGCCGGGGCGCTCGGCCTGGTCGCCGGTCGACACCGGCCGGCGCGCCGGCGGCGCGAGCGCCGGCGGTTCGGCTCCGCGTGAGGCGGTCCCTGTCACAATCCCTGTCACAATCCCAGGTCTGGACACCCAGCCCCTCCCTGTCGCCCGGATCAGCAAGATCGGAGTCCGCATGCCCGAGCGCCTGCGCCCCAACGACGTGACGTTCCTCGGTGAGGAGACCGCGCACGCGCCGCTGCACAACGCGACGCTGGAGATCTTCGACGCCCTGGACGAGGCCGGGGAGCAGCGGTTCGGCTACGAGGCGCTCGTGTCGCTGATCGCCGACCGCATCGACTTCGTCCCCCGCTACCGCCAGCGCATCCGGCAGGTTCCTGGCCGGCTGGCGATGCCGGTCTGGGTCGACGAGGACGACTTCGACCTCGGCTACCACGTCCGCCGCTCGGCGCTGCCGCGGCCGGGCTCGATGGAGCAGCTGTGGGAGCTGGTGGCCCGGATCATGTCGCGGCGGCTGGACCCCCAGCGTCCGCTGTGGGAGCTCTACGTCGTCGAGGGGCTCGAGGGCGACCGGGTCGCGCTGCTGTCGAAGTCGCACCAGGCGCTGGTCGACGGGATCTCGACCGTCGACCTGCTGCAGGTGCTCCTCGACACCGATCCCGACCCGCGCGACGTGCCCTGCCAGCACTGGGAGCCCGAGCGCGAGCCGAGCAGCTCGGCGCTGTTGGTCGAGGCGCTGCGCGACTCGGTGCGCCGCCCCCGGGTGGTGCTCGACGGGGTGCGGGTCAACGCCGAGGCCGTGGGCCGCACCGCTCGCGGCGCGCTGGCCATGCTGGGGGAGCTCAGCGGCGCCGCGCGCCGGCCGCACCCGGAGACGCCGCTCGCCGCGGAGCTCTCCGCCCAGCGTCGGGTCCTGACGGTGAAGACCGACTTCGCCGCCCACCGGGCGGTCAAGGAGTTCCACCACGCGTCGATCAACGACGTCGTGCTCGCGACCGTGACCGGTGCGCTGCGGGCGTGGCTGATGACGCGAGGCGAGGCGGTCAACGCGGGGCGCTCGCTGCGGGCGATGGTGCCGATGAGCGTCATCGACGACGAGGCCGAGCCGACGTCCCTGGGCAGCCAGGTCGCCGGGCACCTGCTCGACCTGCCGGTCGGCGAGGCCAGCCCGGTGGTCCGGCTGCACCAGGTCTCCTATGCGTTCCGCGCCCACAAGGACACCGGCCGTGCGGTCAGCGCCGACAAGATCGCCGGGGTGTCCGGGTTCGCCCCCACGACCTTCCACGCGCTCGGCTCGCGGGTGGCCGTGGAGCACCGTCGCCGCAACTACGACCTCGTCGTGACCCACGTGCCAGGGCCACAGTTCCCGCTCTACGCGGCCGGCGCGCGGATGGTGGAGACCTACCCGGTGCCCCCGCTGCTCCCCGGGCGTGCGCTGGCGATCGGCGTGACGTCGTACGACGGCCTGGTCAGCTACGGCATCACCGCGGACCGGGACGCCATCTGGGACATCGAGGTCCTGGGCCAGTGCATCACCGAGGCGCTGGAGGAGCTGGTCGACAGCGCCAGCGAGACCCGCCAGCGGGCGCCGCGGGGCAGGGCCCGGCCTGGAGCGAAGGAGAAGTCATGACCACGCGCGTGTTCGTTCCCCTGACCCGGGGCGACCTCCAGGTCCTCGCCCGTGACGGGGTGCTGCCGCTGCCGGCCGGTGGGGTGCGTGCGGCGCACGCGTCGACCTCCGCGCTGCAGGCGTCCTGGCCCGACGGGGACGAGGAGGAGTGGGAGTACGCCGCCCTGCTCACCGCTGCCCAGGAGTCGCTGGAGCTGGTCGCCGCTGCGGGGGAGGACGCGGCGTCCGCCCGTCGGCGGGTCGCGGTGCTCGATGTCGCGGCCACGGTCGCCTCGCCCGACCCGGAGGCGCCGGAGACGGGCGTGGGGCTCCCCGAGCCGTTGCGCCTCGACGACGTCGACGCGTGGCACGTGGACGACGACGAGGCGGTCGCGACGGTCGCTGCCGCGGTCACGGCGATCCGGCAGGGCGCCGGCGACGACGATCTCATCGTGCGGCTCGAGGCCTGCCTCGACCACGACCTCGGGTGGTACGCCCCCCAGGAGCTCGACCAGCTGCTCTGAGGTCCGGGGGCGAAGGGCTTGGAGCAGCTGGCGCGCTCTGACACCATCGCCAGCATGGACGGACGCACGCGCACCCCGGCCCCGCTCAACGAGCCGAACCTCGACTACGCGCCGGGGAGTCCGGAGCGCGCCGCGCTGGAGGCCGAGATCGCGCGGCTGGAGGCGACCGAGCACGACTTCACCGCCACGATCGGCGGGGAGCGGCGCTCCGGCCGCGGTGCGGAGATCGCCGTGGTGCAGCCGCACGACCACCAGCACGTGCTCGGCACGCTGCGCAACAGCACCAAGGCCGACGCCCGCGCCGCGATCGCCGCGGCCGCCGACGCCGCGCCGGCGTGGCGGGACCTGCCCTTCGACGAGCGCGCCGCGGTGTTCCTGCGGGCAGCGGACCTGCTCGCCGGGCCGTGGCGCCAGCGGCTCAACGCCGCCACCGTGCTCGGGCAGTCGAAGACCGCCTGGCAGGCCGAGATCGACGCGGCCTGCGAGCTGATCGACTTCTGGCGCTTCAACGTCCACTTCGCCCACGAGCTCCTGCAGATCCAGCCCGTCGCCAACGCCCGCGGCGTGTGGAACCGCCTCGACCACCGGCCGCTCGAGGGGTTCGTCTATGCGGTCACCCCGTTCAACTTCACCGCGATCGCCGGCAACCTCCCGACGGCGCCCGCGCTGATGGGCAACACCGTGCTGTGGAAGCCCTCGCCGACCCAGCAGCTGGCGGCGCACCTCACGATGCAGCTGCTCGAGGAGGCGGGACTCCCGCCCGGTGTCATCAACCTGCTCCCCGGCGACGGGTTGGAGGTCTCCGAGGTCGCGCTCGCCCACCCCGACCTCGCCGGCATCCACTTCACCGGGTCCACGCCGACCTTCCAGCACCTGTGGCGCACGGTCGGCGACAACATCGCGTCGTACCGCACCTACCCGCGCGTCGTGGGCGAGACCGGCGGCAAGGACTTCGTGCTCGCCCACCCGTCCGCGGATCCCGACGTGCTGAAGGTGGCGCTCATCCGCGGGGCGTTCGAGTACCAGGGCCAGAAGTGCTCCGCCGCCTCCCGGGCCTACGTCCCGCGGTCGTTGTGGAAGGGCATGCGCGACGACTTCCTCGCCGAGGTCGAGTCGCTGAGCATGGGCGACCCGCGGGACCTCTCGCACTTCATGGGTGCCGTCATCGACGACCGCGCGTTCGCCAAGCACCGCAAGGCGATCGCGCGCGTCAAGCGATCCAAGACGCTGAGCCTCGTGGCCGGCGGGCAGACCGACGACTCCGTCGGGTGGTTCGTCCGCCCGACCGTCGTGGAGGGCACCGACCCCGGAGACGCCATGTTCTCCACCGAGTACTTCGGGCCGATCCTCGTCGTCCACGTGTACGACGACCGCGACTACGACACCGTCGTCGGCCAGCTCGAGGCGGTGGCGCCGTACGCCCTGACCGGTGCGGTGATCGCCCGGGACCGGCACGCGATCGCCGAGGCGAGCCACCGGCTGCGCTTCGCCGCCGGCAACTTCTACGTCAACGACAAGCCGACCGGTGCCGTGGTGGGCCAGCAGCCCTTCGGTGGCGGCCGGGCGTCGGGCACCAACGACAAGGCGGGCGCGCCGCAGAACCTGCTGCGCTGGGTGTCACCGCGCTCGATCAAGGAGACGTTCGTGCCGCCGACGACCCACCGCTACCCGCACATGGGCTGAGCGCGCCTCGGCCCGGGCTCAGGAACCGGCGAGCCAGGCCCGGCCGACGCGGTTCTCGGCGCGCAGGGCGGAGCCCAGGAGCTGCCCGATGAGCTTCTCCAGCTTGCCGCCGACGACGGGGATCGAGACCTTGACGTCGCCCTCGACGACCTCGCGGGTGCCCGACGCCGTCTCCTCGAGCCGGATGGTGCCGCTGAGCCGGCCGGGCTTGCCGGGGATCGTGACGAGCAGGTCGGCGGAGGTGGCGTCGTGCCAGGTCTCCTCCTGGACGATGTCGATGGTGCGGCCGACGATCTTCTGCGCGAAGGCGGGGATCTTGTCGGCCGGCTGCTGCTGCTCGACCCGCACCTGCATGCCCGCGCCGTCTCCGTGAGGGGTGATCGACACGGTGCGGGCCAACACGTGCTGGGCGTCGCAGACCTGAGCGCGGAAGTCCTCCTCGGCGAGCATCGCCCGCACCCGGGCGACGTCGGCGTCGTAGGTCAGCTCCTCACGGAACTTCATCGGCTGCTCCTCGTGGTCGGCACGGACGCCATCATGCCCGTCACGACCCCCGCCTGCGGCCCACCACGCCTACAGTGGCGCCATGGCCGAGCCCCGAGACGACCTGCACTTCGGCGAGCAGGGTGCGCGCCTGACCTACGGGTCCTACCTGCGCATCCCCGACCTGCTGGCGGCCCAGGTGCTCGAGTCCGACCCGCCGGTGCACGACGAGCTGCTCTTCATCACGATCCACCAGGCCTACGAGCTGTGGTTCAAGCAGCTGCTGCACGAGACGACCGCGGTCCGCGACGCGATGCTCGCCTGCACCCGCCCGGCGGCTGCGGACTCCCAGCTCTGGTGGGCGCTGCACCTGCTCGACCGGATCCACGTCATCGAGCGCCTGCTCGTCAACCAGGTCGACGTGCTGGAGACGATGACGCCGCAGGACTTCCTCGCCTTCCGCACCCACCTGGAGCCGGCGAGCGGGTTCCAGTCGGTGCAGTTCCGCGAGCTGGAGTTCCTCTCCGGCGCCAAGGACCCCGCGTTCCTCGAGCGGTTCCGCGGGCTGACCGACGACGAGAGGGCTCGCCTGGACCGGAGACTGGCCGAGCCGACCCTGTGGGACGCCTTCTGCCACGTGCTGACCGTGCACGACCTGCCGTGCGGCGACGACGCCGAGGTGCTGCAGTCACTGCGCACGGTCGCGCACGACCGGTCGTCGTACGCCGTGGTGTGGTCGCTGGCCGAGGGGTTGCTGCAGCACGACGAGCTTGCTGCGGCGTGGCGGGCACGTCACGTGGTCATGGTCGAGCGGATGATCGGCGCGAAGTCGGGCACCGGCGGCTCGTCGGGCGCGGCCTACCTGCGCACCCGCGTACCGATGCGCTACTTCCCGTTGCTGTGGGAGCTGCGCCAGCACCTGTGACCGGCTGATGTGACCGGGCTAACCTCGGGTCGCATGCGGACGACGTTGGACCAGGCCAAGGACGATCTCGTCGGGAGGGCTGTCGCACTGGCCGACGGGGCAGCAGACGGGGCGGCAGATGGGGCGCCTGACGGAGCGGGCGATCCGGGGGAGTGCGCGCGGCTGATCCAGTCCTTCTACCGCCACGTCGCGCCCGAGGACGTGGTCGGGCGCAGCGAGACGGACCTCTACGGCGCGGCCGTCTCCCATCAGCTGCTTGCCGCCGAACGCCCCCAGGGGCGACCGCTGCTGCGGGTGTTCACCCCGACGGTGGCCGAGCACGGGTGGTCGGCCCAGGGCCACACGGTGGTGGAGGTCGTCACCGACGACATGCCCTTCCTCGTGGACTCGGTGACGATGGATCTCACCGAGCGGGGTCACGACGTGCACGTCGTGGTCCACCCGCAGCTGCTCGTGCGCCGTGACGTCACGGGCAGGCTGGTCGACGTCGTGAGCGAGGAGGACGCCTCCCGGACGGCCGGCGGCACGGCTGCGGTGGCCGAGCGCGCAGCCGCGGCGGGCCACCACCTGCTGCGCGAGTCGTGGATGCACATCGAGATCGACCGGGAGAGCGATGCAGCCGACCTGGCCGAGATCGAGTCCTCGCTGCACAAGGTCCTCTCGGACGTGCGCGAGGCGGTCGAGGACTGGGAGCGCATGCGCGAGCGGGCGCTCGCGGTGGTCGAGGAGCTCGAGACCGCGCCGCCGCCGCTGCCGGCCGACGAGGTCGCCGAGGGAGCGGCCCTGCTGCGCTGGCTGGCCGACGACCACTTCACGTTCCTCGGCTACCGCGAGTACGCCCTCGACGAGGTCGATGGGGAGGAGGTGCTGCGTGCCGTCCCGGGCACGGGCTTCGGGATCCTGCGCTCCGACCCGGACCTCTCGGTGCCGCTGGCCGCACTTCCGGCCCTCGTGCGGGAGCGGGCGCGGGAGAAGGTCCTGCTGGTGCTGGCGAAGGCCAACTCCAAGGCGACCGTGCACCGTCCCGTCCATCTCGACTACGTCGGCGTCAAGACCTACGACGAGCACGGCGAGGTGGTCGGCGAGCGCCGGTTCCTGGGGTTGTTCTCGTCGGCGGCCTACACCGAGTCGTTGACGCGGATCCCGGTCATCCGCACCAAGGCGCGCGACGTGCTCGAGCGCGCCGGGTTCGCGCCGTCGAGCCACTCGGGCAAGGCGCTGATGGACGTCTTGGAGACCTATCCGCGCGACGAGCTCTTCCACACGCCGCTCGAGGAGCTCGTGCCGATCGCGATGCAGGTGCTCTACACCCGCGACCGCCGTCAGGTGCGGCTGTTCGTGCGCCCCGACACCTACGGGCGCTACTACTCCTGCCTCGTCTACCTCCCGCGTGACCGCTACACCACCACCGTCCGGGAGCGGATCGCGTCGATCCTGCAGCACGAGCTCGGTGGCGCCTCGGTCGACTACACCGCCCGGGTCACCGAGTCCCTCCTCGCTCGGCTGCACTTCGTCGTGCGGCTGCCCGAGGGCGCGGTGGCCGAGCCCGTGGAGGCCGAGCGGCTCGAGCAGCGACTCGCCGAGGCGGCGCGGTCGTGGCGCGACGACTTCGTCGCGGCGGTGTACGCCGAGCACGGCGAGGAGCGGGGTGCCCGGTTGGCCAAGGCCTGGGCCGATGCGTTCCCGGAGGCCTACAAGGAGGACTACGCCCCGCGCGCCGGGGCGGCCGACCTCGCGACGATCGAGGGCATCACGTGCGGTGACGACGGCACGGGTCTGGGGTTGTCCTTCCTCCAGCCGGTCGGAAGCGCGCGAGGCGATGCTCGGCTGAAGGTCTTCCGCATCGGACCGCCACTGTCGTTGAGCGTGATGCTGCCGATGTTGTCGAGCCTCGGGGTCGAGGTCGTCGACGAGCGGCCCTACCTGCTCGAGGGGCGTGCGGGTGACGGGTCGCCCCGGAAGGCCTGGATCTACGACTTCGGGCTGCGCTTCCCGGGACCGGTGCCGGACGGCGCGCGCGAGCTCGTGCAGGACGCGATCGCGGCGGTCTGGGAGGACCGCAACGAGGTCGACGGCTTCAACGCCCTGGTGCTCGCGGCCGGTCTGACCTGGCGGCAGGTCACGATGCTGCGCGCCTACGCGCAGTACCTGCGCCAGGCCGGCACGCCGTTCGCGGTGGACTCGATCGTGGGGGCGTTGCGCGGCAACGTCGACATCGCACGGCTGCTGGTGCAGCTGTTCGAGGCGCGCTTCGACCCCCGTGGTGGCGAGCTGGCCGCGGACGCCGAGTCCCGGGTCGCCCTCACCGACGACCTGCGGGCGCGGATCGACCGCGCGCTGGAGGAGGTCGTCAGCCTCGACCACGACCGGATCCTGCGGTCCTACCTCGACGTCCTCGCCGCGACGCTGCGCACCAACTACTTCCGTCCGATGGGCGACGAGCTCGGGGGCGCCCCGCGTCCCTACCTGGCGCTGAAGCTGCGTCCCTCCGCGATCCCCGGGCTGCCCGAGCCGCGACCGGCGTACGAGATCTTCGTGCACTCGCCACGCGTGGAGGGCGTCCACCTGCGTTTCGGGGCGGTGGCGCGCGGCGGCCTGCGCTGGTCGGACCGGCGCGACGACTTCCGCACCGAGGTCCTCGGGCTGGTCAAGGCGCAGATGGTGAAGAACGCCGTGATCGTGCCGGTCGGGGCGAAGGGTGGGTTCTACTGCAAGCAGCTGCCGGACCCGAGCGACCGCGACGCCTGGATGGCCGAGGGCAAGGCGTGCTACACGTCGTTCATCTCCGGGCTGCTCGACGTGACCGACAACCGCGTCGGCGGCGAGACGGTGCCGCCGCCCTTCGTCGTGCGTCACGACTCCGACGACTCCTACCTCGTGGTGGCGGCCGACAAGGGCACGGCGAGCTTCTCCGACCTCGCCAACGCCGTCGCCCAGGACTACGGGTTCTGGCTCGGTGACGCCTTCGCCTCGGGCGGGTCGGTCGGCTACGACCACAAGGGGATGGGCATCACCGCGCGCGGTGCGTGGGAGTCGGTGCGCCGGCACTTCCGCGAGCGCGGCGTCGACTGCCAGAGCGAGCCGTTCACCTGCGTCGGCATCGGCGACATGTCCGGCGACGTGTTCGGCAACGGGATGCTGCGCTCCGAGCACACCCGGCTGGTCGCGGCGTTCGACCACCGCGACATCTTCGTCGACCCGGATCCCGACCCCGCGACGTCGTACGCTGAACGCCGCCGGCTCTTCGAGACACCGCGCTCGTCCTGGCAGGACTACGACGTCAGCCTGATCTCCGAGGGCGGTGGGGTGTGGTCGCGTTCGGCGAAGTCGATCCCCGTGAGCGCGCAGATGCGCACGGCGCTCGGGCTGCCGGACGGGACCAGCTCGCTCGCCCCGACCGAGCTGATGCGCGCGATCCTGACCGCGCCCGTCGACCTGCTGTGGAACGGCGGCATCGGCACCTACGTCAAGGCCGAGCACGAGTCGCACGCCGACGCTGGCGACAAGGCCAACGACCCGATCCGGGTCAACGGTGGGGATCTGCGCTGCGCCATCGTGGGGGAGGGCGGCAACCTGGGCTTCACCCAGGCGGGCCGGATCGACTACGCCCGCACGGGCGGCAAGATCAACACCGACTTCATCGACAATTCCGCCGGCGTCGACACCTCCGACCACGAGGTCAACATCAAGATCCTCCTCGACCGGCTCGTCGCCGAGGGCGACCTCACCGGCAAGCAGCGCAACGAGCTGCTCGCGTCGATGACCGACGAGGTCGGCACGCTGGTGCTGGCCAACAACTACCAGCAGAACCTCGCGCTGGCGAACGCCCAGCGACACGCGCCGGCGCTGCTGCACGTGCACGAGGACTGGGTACGCCGACTCGAGCGCGGCGGTCGGCTCGACCGGGAGCTCGAGGGACTGCCGTCGTCGAAGGAGATCGCGCGCAGGCGCGACGCGGGGGAGGGTCTCACCACGCCCGAGCTCGCCGTGCTGCTGGCCTACACCAAGATCGTCCTGGCCGAGGAGCTGATCGACACGGCGCTGCCCGACGATCCGTTCCTGCGCAGCGAGCTCTACGGCTACTTCCCGCAGCCGATGCGCGCGGCTCATCGCGCCGCCATGGACGAGCACCCGCTGCGCCGCGAGATCGTGGTGACGCAGGTCGTCAACCAGCTCGTCAACGACGCGGGGATGACGTTCTTCCACCGGCTGTCGCTCGAGACCGGTGCCGGGGCCGAGGAGCTGGTGCGCGCCCACGTCGTCGCGCGCGAGATCTTCGGCGCCCGCAGCCTGGCGCAGCAGATCGCTGGCCAGGACCACCACGTCGACGCCGCGGTCCAGACCCACATGCGCGTCGAGCTGCGCACGCTGGTCGAGCGGGCCACCCGGTGGCTGGTCACCCACCGGCGCCCGCCGCTGGACCTGGAGGAGACCGTGAGCGCGTTCGAGGTCGTGGGTGAGCAGCTCGTCGCCGCGCTGCCCGAGCTGCTCAGCGGGCACGAGCACGAGCAGTTCGTGGCGCGCCGCGACGAGCTCACCGGTGTCGGTGTGCCCGACGACCTCGCGACCCACGTCGCGGTGCTACCGCCGGCCTACCAGGTCCTGGGGGTGCTCGACACCGCCGTGCGCGAGGGCCACGACCCGCTCGACGTCGCGCGGGTGCACTTCACGCTCGGCGAGCGGCTCGGCCTGCCCACGTTGGTGGGGCGGATCCTGGCGCTGCCCCGGGACGACCGGTGGCAGTCGATGGCGCGGGCGGCGCTGCGCGACGACCTGCACACCCTGCACGCTCAGCTGACGGCGCAGGTGCTGGCCCGCACCGACGGCAGCGCGGGCGCTGCTGCCCGCGTCGCGCAGTGGGAGGGCCAGGAGGCGGTCGTGGTGCAGCGGGCGGTCAGCACGCTGCAGGAGATCACGGCCGACGACGTCGCCGACCTCGCCCGGCTCTCGGTCGGGCTGCGGGTCACCCGCACGCTGCTCGCCGCCGGCTGAGTGCCCCAGTGCCGAACTTGCGACATCTGGCACCGCTTGGGTCGCTCAGGTGGTGCCAGATGTCGCAATTCGGAACCCAGCGCCGGCGTCAGCGCCCTTCGAACACCGGTGCCTGCTTGGTGACGAACGCCTCGACGGCGTGCTGGTGGTCGCGGGTGGCGCCGGTGAGGTTCATCAGCTCGGCCTCGCGGGCGAGCGCCTGCGGGATGTCGAGCGAGGCCGACTCGCGGACGGCGCGGCGGATGGCGCCGTACGCCACGGTGGGGCCGGCGGCGAAGCGGGCCGCCAGCTCGCCGACGGTGCTCTCGAGCTCCGCGGCCGCCACGACCTGGGTGGCGAGACCGAGCTCGAGGGCCTCGGCGGCGGGGACGGTGCGCGGCATGAGCAGCAGCTCCAGTGCCTTGGCCTGCCCGACGAGCCGGGGGAGGGTCCAGGAGGCGCCCGTGTCACACGACAGTGCGATGCCGGCGAACGCCAGGTTGAACCCCGCCGAGTCGGCGACGATGCGCAGGTCCGCCGCGAACGCCAGGCTCGCCCCCGCCCCGGCCGCGACACCGTTGACGGCCGCGATGACGGGCTTCGGCATCGTCAGCACCGTTTCCACGATGGGGTTGTAGTGCTCCTCGACGGTGGTGAACAGCTGCTCGCTTCCGGCCTCGTCCGCCAGGAGCCGCACGTGCTCCTTGAGATCCTGCCCGACACAGAACGCGCGCCCGGAACCGGTGAGCACGACGCAGCGCACGGCGTCGTCGCTCGCGGCGTCGGCGAGGGCGTCGCGCAGCGCTACCTTCGTGGCGATGTCGAGGCTGTTCATCGCCTCGGGTCGGTTCAGCCGGATCGTGCGTACGCCGTCGGCGGTCTCGACGAGGACGGGCTGATCGGTCACGGTTCCTCCGTTGCGGTGGCGGTGTGGGTGGGGGAGCTGATGGACGACACGAGGTCGTCACCGGGCGGGTCCAGGACGGAGTCCACGAACCGACGAGCGGCCGGCAGCAACCGGGCCGCCTCGTCCTCGAAGAGCCGCCGTGCGTCATGTCCGGGCCAGTCGGCCGGCAGCAGCGCCGGGGGGAGACCGGGGTCGGCGAAGAGGAACTTGCGCCACGAGTGCAGCAGCCGGGAGCGGACCGCGAAAGCTGCTTCGTCACCGTCGCCCACGCCACCGCCCCCGGCGCTCAGCAGGGCCCGCGCCTCGTCCTGCCAGGTCACGTAGTCGCGTGCCAGCGTCTCGAGATCCCACAGTCCGCGCACGGTCGCGAGGTCGCTGTCGGCGACCGTGGCCCGCAGCTGGACGCACGAGACGCCCTCGTCACCCAACACCCCCCGCACCTCCGACGAGGCGCGCGCCGCGATCCAGGTGCCGTCGGCCAGCGGTGCATAGCCGAGGAAGCCGAGGGCCCGGCGTACCCGGTCGCGGGCACCGCGTCCCGGGAAGCGGCCGAGCGTCACCACGTCCCAGGTGCCGTCCCAGTCCTCGGTCTCGCTGCGGTAGATCCGTGCGGCCGTCGCGACCAGCCGCTCGCGCGCCCGCTCGGTGACGGCGTACCCCGCCCCGGCCGGCAGCGCGACGGGCGTGAGCCAGCCCTGGCGCACCATCCGCGACACCGCCGTGCGCACCGCCGGAGCCGCCACGTCGAGGGGTGCGAGCAGGCGTACGAGTGCCGCCACCGGCGCCTGTCCGCCCCGGGCGAGCAGGTGATCGCCGTACAGGTCGAAGAGAGCGGACCGGGCATGCATGGGTCGAGTCTGCCGTAGATAGGGGATAATGGTCCCGCCGTGGTCGTTCACGGTGAGGACACGACGGAAGAGGGGTACGCATGGCGGCCATGAAGCCGCGGACGGGTGACGGTCCGCTCGAGGTGACCAAGGAGGGCCGGGGCCTGGTCATGAGGGTCCCGCTCGAGGGCGGTGGTCGTCTCGTCGTCGAGCTCAACGCCGAGGAAGCGTCGGCTCTGCACGAGGCTCTCGCGGGCGTCATCAGCTGATTTCCGCACTGACCCACACGTCCCCGGCAGCTCATCGAGCAGCCGGGGACGTGTCGTAGGGTCGGGGGGTGGCTTTTCCCTCCCAGGTCAACCCTCCGCAGATCGGGCTCCGCGAGGCTTCCCTGGTCGACCCGGACGCGCGCCGGGCGGTCGCCGGGACGTTGGCGGTGCCGGTCCTCCCTGCTGAGCCGGCCGACGCCGGCGACGAGTCCGGTACGCCGGTCCTCGGTCCCGGGACGGCGGTGGTGCTCGACCTGCTCACCGAGCACGGCATCACGGGCGACGACGTCTTCGCCGTGCTCGAGTCCGCCGGCGCGCGGGGTGCCGCCGGCGAGGTGACGGTGCTGCCGCTGCACCGCGGCGTGGTCGAGGAGGTGCTCCTCGTCGGCGTCGGAGCCCTCGCCCCGGCCGACCTGCGCAAGGCGGGTGCCGCGATCGCGCGCCGCACGCGCGACCGCGAGGCGGTGGCGACGTCGCTGCCCGCACTCGCCGACCCCGAGGGCTTCCGGGCGCTCGTCGACGGTCTGATCCTCGGCTCCTTCGGCTTCCACTGGCGCTCCGAGGGCCCCGAGCACCGGCCCGTGGGCCGGGTCGTGCTCACCGACGTCCCCGACGAGGCGGCGTACGTCGACCTGCTGGGCCGCGCGACGGCCGTCTCCGGCGCGGGGTGGTACTCGCGGATGCTCGCGCTGATGCCCTCGAACGTGAAGAACCCGCAGTGGCTGGCCGACCAGGCGGCCGAGGTCGCGGCTCGCACCGGCCTCGACCTGGAGGTCTGGGACGAGACCCGGCTGCGCGCCGAGGGCTTCGGAGGCATCGCGGGCGTCGGGCAGGCCTCCGACTCACCGCCCCGGTTGATCCGGCTCGGCTACACCCCGGCGGGCGCCGGCGCGACCTCCGACCTGCCCCACGTGGTGCTGGTCGGCAAGGGCATCACGTTCGACACCGGCGGTCTGTCGATCAAGCCAGCCGAGGCGATGGCCACCATGAAGCGCGACATGACCGGTGGTGGCGTCGTCCTCGCGGTGCTCAGTGCGCTGGCCGATCTCGGCTGCCCGGTCCGCGTGACCGGGCTGATCGCCGCGGCGGAGAACTCCATCAGCGGCTCCGCGCTGCGTCCCGGCGACGTCATCACCCACTACGGCGGGCGCACCAGCGAGGTCACCAACACCGACGCCGAGGGCCGACTGGTCATGGCCGACGCCCTGGCGTACGCCGCCGCGGAGCTCGCGCCGACGGTGCTCGTCGACGTCGCCACCTTGACCGGGGCGATGAAGGTGGCGCTCGGGCAGCGCACCGGGGGCATGTTCGCCAACGACGACGCACTCGCCGATCAGCTGCGCGCGGCCGGCGAGGTCGCCGGCGAGGTGCTGTGGCGGCTCCCGCTCGCCCAGGAGTACGCCGAGCTGCTCGACTCGCCGACCGCCGACGCCGACAACGCCCCGGGCGGACCCGGTGCGATCACCGCCGCGTTGTTCCTCGAGCCGTTCGCGGCAGGTCTGCCGTGGGCGCACCTCGACATCGCCTCGGTGGGGGACTCCCCGGTGGATGCGTTCGAGTGGACCTCCGGCGCGACCGGCTTCGGCGCGCGCCTCCTGCTGCGCTGGCTGGAGGACGCCGAGATCGGCTGATCGCCCGAGCCAGGCGGATCACTCCTCGGGCGACCAGACCTTCTTCGCCACCAGCAGGCCGTCGCCGACCGGCAGCAGCAGCGGCAGCAGGTCGTCGTGGTCGCGGACGGTGCGGCCGAGCTCGCGGATCGCGACCGTCTCCTCATCGCGCTGAGCGGGGTCGGCGACCCGGTCGTGCCACAGCGCGTTGTCGAAGATGACCAACCCGCCGGGACGCAGCAGGCGCAGCGCAGCGGCGAGGTAGTCGGCGTACTCGCGCTTGTCGCCGTCGCAGAAGACCAGGTCGTAGTGGCCGTCGGTCAGGCGGGGGAGCACGTCGAGGGCCGCACCCGGGATCAGTCGGAAGCGGTTGGAGGTGATGCCGGCCTCGGCGAAGGTCTGCTTGGCGAGACGCTGGTGCTCGGCCTCGGTGTCGACGGAGGTGAGGACGCCGTCGGCGCGCATGCCGCGCAGCAACCACAGCCCGGACACGCCGGTGCCGGTGCCGACCTCGACCACGGCGCGGGCCTCGGTGCAGGCGGCGAGGAAGCGCAGCGTGGCGCCGGCCCCGGTCCCGACGGGGACCACCCCGACCTCGTCGGCACGGGCTCGCGCGGCGACGAGCACCTCGTCCTCGCCGACGAAGTCCTCGGCGTAGGTCAGGCTCGCAGCGGTCAGCGGCGTCGTCGTGGGGATGGTCGTACCTCCGGCTCCGGGCGCTCGCGTCCGAGCGCGTCGAGGACGACCCTAAGCCACCGGCATGCTCGACGACGGGAACGGCGCGGGAACACCCCGGCCTCCCGGACCGTTGGGATTCTCGAGGGCTTCCTTCAGGGTGCTCTCAGTCCGACTGTCTAGCGTGACGGACCAGGAGACCAGGCATGGAACGGCAGCAGCACTTCTGGATGCTCGCGCTGATGCGCACGCGTTCTGGCCGTGGTCGTGACCGGCGCGAGGAGGCAGCCGTGGACGCAGATGTGGAGCGCTGGACCGAGATCGTCGAGCAGCATTCCGCCCGGGTGTTCCGCCTCGCCCTGCGCCTCACCGGCAACCGGCACGACGCCGAGGACCTCACCCAGGAGGTCTTCGTGCGGGTGTTCCGCTCGCTCGACTCCTACACGCCGGGCACGTTCGAGGGCTGGCTGCACCGCATCACCACCAACCTCTTCCTCGATCAGGCCCGCCGCAAGCAGCGGATCCGCTTCGACGCCCTCGCCGAGGACGCCGACAACCGACTCCCCAGCCGGGTGCCGGCACCCGACGCGGCGTACCTCGACCACACCTTCGACGCCGACGTCGAGACCGCGCTGGCCGCGCTGAGCCCGGAGTTCCGCGCCGCGGTCGTGCTGTGCGACATCGAGGGACTCAGCTACGAGGAGATCGGCGACGTGCTCGGGCTCAAGCTCGGCACCGTCCGCTCCCGCATCCACCGCGGACGCGCCCAGCTACGCACCGCGCTCGCCCACCGCGCACCCCGCGGTGACCGGGCCCGCTACCTCGGTGCCCTCGCCGAGGAGGTCGCGCGATGAGGATCTTCACGCTCGGCGGACATCTCGGCGAAGCGGTCAGTGCGCTGGTCGACGGCCAGCTCGACCCCCGCGACGAGGAGCGCGCCTGGAGCCACGTCATGACGTGCCCCGGCTGCCGTCGCGCGGTCGAGCACGAGGGCCAGGTCAAGTCGCGGCTCGCCACGCTGCGTGGGGAGACGTGCCCGCCCCAGCTGCACGGAGCGTTGTACGACGCCCGGGCCTGGGCGACGGCGGACGCGATCGCCCCACCGGCCTCGCGCCGTCGCAGCCTGGTCGCACTCGGTGCCGGCTCGGTGGGTGCGGCGTTCCTCGGGTTGACCGCACTCGCGGGGGTGCCGGTCAGCACCACCAACACCCCGCCGCCCGCGCCCGTCACGTCGATCAAGGGCTCCGTCGGTGGGGGACCGGCGTCGGGGCCGACCACGCCGGCACCGCTCTTGCGAGCTAGGACAAGATAGGTCGGGTGAACCCCGCCCCCGGCCACCCCGACGGCACTCCCGACGGGCGACCCGACGACGCGCACCTGTTCGCGCCGTACCCGTCCCCGCTCACCCAGGCCTACGCGCCGCCGGCACTGCGCGCGCCCGCGGAGGCCCCGCGTACGCCGCGCTTCACCCGCGCGACCTGGGCGTGGCTCGGCGCCGGGGTGGTGCTGTTCGCGCTGGTCGCCGGTGCAGCCGGCGCCCAGCTCGGCGGCGGTGGCGGCGGCCTGCTCGAGCTCGAGACCCGCACCGCGGTGCCGCTGCCCGACGACAACGGCAGCGTCGCGGCGGTGGCCGACGAGCTGCTGCCGAGCACGCTGCAGATCGCCGCGCAGTGGGGTGAGGACGACGGGGCCACGGGGTCCGGGTTCGTCCTCGACGAGGACGGACACGTCATCACCAACAACCACGTGGTCGCGGACGCCGCCCGCGGGGGCCGGATCGCGGTCATCGACGCCTCCGGCGAGCGCTACCAGGCGCGGATCATCGGACGCAGCGAGACCTACGACATCGCGGTCCTCCGGGTCCGTGGGCTGCGTGACGCGCGCCCGGCGGCGATCGGCGCCTCGCAGCAGATGCGGGTAGGCGAGACCGTCGTCGCGATCGGTTCTCCGCTCGGTCTGGGCTCGACGGTGACGTCGGGGATCATCTCCGCGCTCGACCGCCCCGTGACGGCCGGACCGGCGGCGGCGGCGTCCTACATCAACGCCGTGCAGACCGACGCCGCGATCAACCCCGGCAACTCCGGCGGCCCCCTGGTGAACCTGCAGGGCCAGGTCGTCGGTGTGAACTCCGCGATCGCGACCGCCGGCGGCTTCGGCGGTGGCCGCGGCAGCATCGGTGTCGGGTTCGCCATCCCGATCGAGCAGGTGCAGATCACCGCCGACCAGATCCTGCGCACCGGTGAGGCGCGCTACCCGGTCATCGGTGCCAACGTCGACGTGCGCGGCAACGACGACGGTGCTCGCGTGGCGGAGGTGCCCGCGAGCGGGCCCGCCGCCGAGGCCGGACTGCAGCCCGGCGACCTCGTCACCCGGGTCGAGGGCACGCGCGTCACCGACGGGGTCGGCCTGATCGTCGCCATCCGCTCGCGTCAGCCCGGCGAGACGGTCACGCTGACCGTCGAGCGCGGCGACGAGGAGCTCGAGCTGCAGATCGAGCTGGACTCGCAGGTGGGCTGAGGCTCAGGTCGCCTCAGGTCGCCTCAGGTTGCCTCAGCGTCGTACGGCGGGAGCTCGCCCTCGGCGAGCGGGCGGAGGCCCGGCGCGACGGGGGTCGCGTCGTCGTCCTCGTCCATCGCCTCGAGGATGTGCTTGCGGATCGCCTTGCGCGGGTCGAGGTCGGTCAGCTCGAGGTCGGCGAACTCGGGGCCGAGCTCACGGCGCAGGTCGTCGCGGGTGCCGTCGGCGAAGCGCTTGACCTGGCGGACGAACCGGCCGGCCTGGCGAGCGAGGTCGGGCACCTTGTCGGGGCCGAACACGATGACCGCGACCAGCGCGATCACCGCGAGCTCCATCAGGCCGACGTCGAACACGGGCGTGAACCTACCGTGCCGCCGCGCTCCTCTAGAGCTTGGCGGTCGGGGTGAGGCCGAGCTGCATGCCGGCCAGGCCGCGTCCACGACCGGCGAGCTTCTCCGCCGCGCCGCGCAGCGCCGTGGCCGCGGGGCTCTCGGCGTCGGTGACGACGATCGGGTCGCCGCTGTCGCCGCCCGCCCGCAGCGCCTCGGTCAGCGGGATCTCGGCGAGCACCGGGACGTCGTACCCGAACCGGTTGCCCAGGGTCGAGGCGACACGCGCACCGCCGCCGGAGCCGAAGACCTCGAGCCGGTGCTCGGGGCCGCAGTGCGGGCAGGGGAGGAAGGACATGTTCTCGATGACGCCGACGACGCGCTGGTGCATCATCGAGGCCATCGTGCCGGCGCGCTCGGCGACCTCGGCGGCAGCCTCCTGCGGCGTGGTCACGACGACCACCTCGGCACTGGGGAGGTGCTGACCCAGTGAGATGGCGATGTCGCCGGTGCCGGGCGGCAGGTCGAGCAGGAGGGCGTCGAGGTCGCCCCAGTAGACGTCGGAGAGCATCTGCACGAGTGCCCGGTCGAGCATCGGGCCGCGCCAGGCGACGACCTGGTCGCGGCGGGGCTTGAGCATGCCGATGCTGATCACGGACAGCTCGCCGCCCTCGACCGGCACGGGCACCGGCATGATCATCTCCTCGACCTGGGTCGGGCGGACGTCGCCGACTCCCAGCATCGCGGGGACGGAGTGGCCGTAGATGTCGGCGTCGACGATGCCGACCTTGAGGCCGCTGCGCGCCATCGCCACGGCCAGGTTGACGGTGACAGACGACTTGCCGACCCCGCCCTTGCCGCTGGCGATGGCGAAGACCTTGGTGAGCGAGTCGGCGCGGGCGAAGGGGATCTCGCGGGCGGCCTGGCCGCCACGCAGCGTCTCCTGGAGCCCGGCGCGCTGCTCGGCGCTCATGACGCCGAGCTCGATGTTGACGTTGCGGACGCCTGCGACCGCGCCGACGGCAGCGGTCACGTCGCGGTTGATGGTGTCCTTCATCGGACATCCGGCGACGGTCAGCAGCACGCGCACGTCGACGTCGCCGTCGGGGCTGACCTCGACCGCGTCGACCATCCCCAGCTCGGTGATGGGACGGCGGATCTCGGGGTCGTTCACCCGCGCGAGGGCAGCGCGGACCTGCTCGAGGTCGGGGGAGCTCATGGGAATCAGCCTACGTTGTGGACCTCAGCGGTTCAGGCCCGGTCGTCATGGCTCTCGTCACGGCCCTCGTCGCGCTCGTCGTCGCGGTCCCAGCCCCGCTCCTCGGCCCGCCGTTCGTCGAGCTCCGCGAGCAGCGCCCGCAGCTCCGAGCGCAGGTAGTCGCGGGTGGCGACCTCACCGACCGCCAGGCGCAGCGAAGCGACCTCGCGGGCCAGGAACTCCATGTCGGCCCGGGACCGGGCCGCCGCCCGACGGTCCTGCTCGGCGACCACCCGGTCGCGCATCTCCTGCCGGTTCTGCGCGAGCAGGATCAGCGGAGCGGCGTACGACGCCTGCAGGCTGAGCATGAGCGTCAGGAAGATGAAGGGGTAGGCGTCGAACTCCCACTCCGCCGGCACGAGAGAGTTCCAGCCGAGCCAGATCGCCACGAACAGCGTCATGTAGAGCAGGAACCGCGCGGTGCCCATGAACCGGGCGAACGTCTCGGCGAAGGACCCGAACCGGTCGGAGTCGTACGACGGGCGCCGGACCAGGGCGCGGCGCAGCTCGCGCGGCGTGTCCAGGCGGCTGCGGGACTCCTCCGCGCGGCGCTCAGCCATCGAGGGCTCCGGTGGAGAGCGGCCGGTCGCGCCAGTCCTCGGGCAGCATGTGGTCGAGCAGGTCGTCGACGGTGACCGCGCCCAGCAGGCGCCCCTGGTCGTCGACCACGGGTGCGGCGACCAGGTTGTAGGCCGCGAGGTGGGCGGCCACGTCCTCGATGGAAGCCTCCGCACGGAGATAGTCGATCCCGCTGTCGAGCGCACCGGCGACCAGGCTCGAGGGGGGCTCGCGCAGGAGCCGCTGGATGTGGACGACGCCGAGGAGCTTGCCCGTCGGCGGCTCCAGCGGTGGGCGGCACACGTAGGCCAGCGCGGCCAGCGACGTGGTCAGCTCGGGGGCGCGCACGTGCGCCAGCGCCTCGGCGATCGTGGCGTCGGGCGGGAGGATCACCGGCTCGGGCGTCATCATGCCGCCGGCCGTGAGCTCCTCATAGCTCATCAGCCGCCGGACGTCCTCGGCCTCCGACGGCTCCATGAGCCCGAGCAGCCTCTCGGCGGTCTCGGGCGGCAGCTCGGCGATGAGGTCCGCGGCGTCGTCGGCACCCATCTCCTCGAGGATGTCGGCGGCGCGCCGCGAGTCGAGGATGCCCATGATCTCGACCTGGTCCTCGTCGGAGAGCTCCTCGAGCACGGCGGCGAGCCGCTCGTCGTCGAGCGCGGCGACGACCTCGCCCCGACGCTTGGCGGGCAGGTCGTGGATCACCGTCGCGGCATCGGCCGGACGCATCTCGTTGAGGGTCGCGACCAGGTGGATCGCGCCCTGTCCCTCCTCGGTGCGCAGGAGCCCCTCCACGTCGCGCCAGTCGACGACGTGGGTCTGCCCGTGGCGGCGGAACCGCTTGCCCGGCTCGGTGACCGCGACCCGGCTGAGCACCCAGTCGCGGGTGCGGGTCTGCTCCAGCCCGACGTCGTACACGGTGCCGTTCACGATCTCCTCGCCGCTGTGGATCCGCACGGAGCGGTCGAGCAGCTGTGCCATGACGAGCGTCTCGGTGTGGCGCTGCTCGAACTTGCGGACGTTGAGCAGGCCGGTGGTCACGACCTGGTCGGCGTCGATGGCGGTGATCCGGGTCATCGGCATGAAGACGCGGCGCCGGCCCAGCACCTCGACGACCAGACCCACGACGCGCGGCGGGCTGGCGTCGGCGCGCATCGTCACGACGACGTCGCGCACCTTGCCGACCTGGTCGCCCTGGGGGTCGAAGACCGGCAGGCCGACGAGGCGCGCGGCGAAGACGCGGGGCGGGGAGGTCGTCACGAGTGGCAACGGTAGCGCTCGCGCCGACGCTCACGCGGGGCCCGCGCCGGGGCGCCTCGTCGCTACGCTGGGCGCCGTGTCCGCCCCCCACCAGTCCGCCGCCCGTGTGCACGAGGTGCGGGTGACGCCGTCGGCCGTGCACGTCCGGACCGAGGACGAGGTGATCCTCGACGTCTGCTTCGACGGTCGCCGCGTCTGGTCGTTCTGGGTCATGCGCGACGCCCGTCCGGACGCCGACGGCCAGGGCTGGACCGCGCCGTGGCCCTCGTCGCTGCACCGCTACCTCGACGGGCGGGCCCGGATCACGGTGCGCGCCCACGTCAGCGGTGCCGAGCTCTTCGACGAGGAGCTGTCCTTCGGCAGCGGTGCGGGGCGCATCGCGGTCGTCGACGCCGAGGGGCGCCCGCTCGGGATCGACAAGTCCGGGCGTCTCGCGCTCACCTTCGACACCCGCACCCCCGATCAGGTCGCGCCGCTGCTGGACTCCATCGGCGAGGTGCTGGCCGCGCTGCGTGCGGCGGGGGCCGACGCGTTCCTGGCCTACGGCACCCTGCTGGGCGCGGTGCGTGAGGGCGCCCTCATCGGTCACGACTCCGACGCCGACCTCGGCTACGTGAGCCGGTTCACCCACCCGGCCGACGTGGTCGCGGAGTCCTTCCGGCTGCAGCGCCGCCTGGTCGCCATGGGCTACGCCATCAGCCGCTACAGCGGTGCCGCCTTCAAGGTCGACGTCCTCGAGGCGGACGGGTCCGTGCGCGGGCTCGACGTCTTCGGCGGGTTCCTGTGGGACGGCCACCTGCACCTCATGGGCGAGATCCGTACGCCGTTCCGCGCCGAGTGGGTCCACCCGCTCGGCACCGCCACGCTGGAGGGTCGCACCTTCCCCGTGCCGGCCGACACCGACCGCTTCCTCGCCGCGACCTACGGCCCGTCGTGGCGCGTGCCCGACCCGGCGTACGTCTTCGAGACCCCCGAGTCGACCCACCGCCGACTCAACGGCTGGTTCCGCGGGATCCGCGTCAAGCGCCAGGAGTGGGAGCGCACCTGGTCCGGCGAGCGCCTGGCCGAGCCCGCGCTCGAGCCCACCGACTTCGCCCGCTGGGTGTACGCCGAGGAGCCCGCGCTCGACCACATCCTCGACGTCGGCTGCGGGCGGGGGGTCGACGCCTACTGGTTCGCCACGCAGGGCGTCCAGACGCACGGGCTCGACTTCGTCCCGCGCGCGGCAGCCCGGCTCGCCGCGCGCGCCGCGAGCGAGGGCGTGCCGGCCGAGTTCGGGTCCTTCAACCTGCTCGAGCTGCGCTCGGTCCTGGGGTACGGCGCGCGTGCGGCCCGGCTCGAGGGGCGGCGTGCCGTCACCGCCCGGCACGTGGCCGACGCGACCGACGCGTGGGGCCGACGCAACCTGTGGCGCTACGCCTCGATGGCGCTGCACGAGGGTGGCAACCTCTACCTCGAGTTCCTGGTGCAACCCGGCGGGGATGGGCGCGGACGCGAGCACTTGCGTACGCTGCCGGTCGGTCTGGTCGTCGAGGAGCTGGAAGCCTGCGGCGCCCGGATCCGGCACCACGAGGTGCTGGAGGTGCCGCCGGTCGACGCGTCCGGGCAGCCCCGGCGGACTGGTCGGTTGGTAGCGACGTGGGAACGGTGAACCGAATGAACGAGCGGGTCAAGCACAGCGGTGGCGGCATCGTGCGCCGGATCAAGCAGGCCGCGTGGGGGCGTGAGGTCGACGACCTGCGCGCCCGCGTCGAGGAGCTCGAGGCCGAGGTGCAGGAGTGCCGCAAGCTCAACCTGCGCATCGCCGAGCTCACCGACGTCGTCACCGAGCTCCTCGTGCCGGTGGTGCAGCAGGACCCGGAGCGGGCGCAGGCGTTGCTCGCCGACTACACCAAGAGCCTGGGCTGAGCCGTGGCACGGCGGGTGTTCGTCCACATCGGTCTGCCCAAGACGGGCACGACCTACCTGCAGACGATCATGTGGGCCCACCGTCCCGAGATGCGGGCGGCCGGGATGCTGCTGCCCGGACGCGAGCGACGCGACCACCTGTGGGCCTCGTGCGTCGTGCGCGACGACCCGGGAGTCGGCAAGCGCAGCCCCAAGGCGCCGGCGTCCTGGGACGTGCTGCAGGAGGAGATCGCCGCCTGGGACGGTGACGCGATCGTCTCCCACGAGTTCCTCGCCTCCGCCAGCGCTGAGCAGGCCCAGCGCATGGTCGCCCAGCTGGCACCTGCCGAGGTGCACGTCGTGGCCACCGCCCGCGACTTCCTCGGCCTGTTCACCTCCAGCTGGCAGGAGTCGCTGAAGACCGGCTACACCCAGCCGATCGAGGACTACGGCCGCGAGGAGTCCGACAACCCGCTGAAGATCTGGGACTGGCGCTGCCTCGACCTCGGCCTCGTGCTCGAGCGGTGGAGCACAGCGGTGCCCGACGAGCGCGTGCACGTCATCACGACGCCCGGCTCCGACCAGCCGCGCTCGGCGCTGTGGGACCGGTTCTGCGGCGTCGTCGGACTGGACCCGGCCACCTGCTCGACCGAGGGCAACTTCCCCAACGAGTCGATGGGTGTGGTGGAGGCCGAGCTGCTGCGGCGGGTCAACGAGCGCCTGGTCGGGTTCACCAGCGCCCGTGACCGCGGGGTGTGGATCCGCACCTTCCTCGCCGACGAGCGGCTGGTCCCGCGCAAGGGCGAGCGGTTCTGGCCCCCGGCCGACCACGTTGCCGACAGCCGCCGGCGCGCCGAGCGCGCGATCACCCTGATCGAGCAGCGCGGCTTCGACGTCGTAGGCGACCTCGACACGCTGCGTCCGCCGGCCGAGCTGCCCCCTCGGCGCGAGCCGTCATCGGTGACCGACGCCGAGGTGGCCGACGCGGGCGCCGACCTGGTCGCGCAGCTGCTCGGCGACGTTCGTCAGCTGCGCCAGGACAACGCCGCCCTCACGCGCCAGTTGCGGCGCGCCCAGGCCACGGCGATCCCGGTGCCGCGCGGCGTCCGCTCCGCTCTGGGGCGTGTCTGGCGCCGGCTGCGTCGGTTGCGCCGAGGAGGACCCGGTGCCACGGCGTAGTCCCACCGTGGTGGGCACCTTCCCCGGCGCGGCAGAGCTCGACGTCGCCGACGCCGGACGGCTCGGGCTGCGCGGTCCGCAGGCCGTCGTCGTGGCGACCGAGCCGACCCAGGCTCTGCTCGCCCGGTGGGCGGCAGGGCTCGCCGACGACCCGCAGCCGCTCGCCCGGGCCCGCCCCGGCGGCGAGGTGCTGACCGCGGTCCAGCGGCACCAGCGACAGCGCGGGGGTCGCCGTACGGTGCTGTGGGTCGTGGCTCCGCCGGCGCCGTTGAGCGCGACCGCGGTCGCGGTGCTCGAACGGGTCGCCCACCTGCTGGCCGCCGACCCCGACGTGGTGCCGTCCGCCGACCGTGGCGCGGTGCTGGACGAGGTGCGCGCCCGGCTCGTGGACGAGGGGCCCCCGCCCGTGCTCGACCCGGAGGTCCAGGAGGGGCTGCGCCGAGAGCACGCTGCGCTGGAGGCCTACCTGGAGAGCAACCGCGTCGTCGTCCGTGGGGACCGCGACCTGCTGCGCCCGGCCGCGCCGGCCGGGGAGCAGCCCGACCCCGAGGTCGTGCTGGAGCGCACGGCGACGATCGTCGCCGACCTCGTCCAGGACCTGCGCACCGACGTACGCCGGACGACCGGGACAGCCCCCGACCCCGCGGTGGTGGCCCGTGGCTGAGCGCGTCGTCGTCCACGTCGGGCAGCCGAAGACCGGGACGACCTACCTGCAGACGATCGCCTGGCACCACCGCGACCGGCTGGCCGAGCTCGACGGCGTACGCCTGCCGGGGGACCAGCGCGTCGATCACCTGTGGACCTCGCTCGCGGTGCGCGAGGACCCGAAGCTGGCGGCGCGTCGTCCGTCCGCGGCGACCGCGATCGACCGGGTGCTCGAGGGGATCGCGTCGTGGCCCGGCACCGCCGTGGTGAGCCACGAGTTCCTCGGTGCCGCGACCAGCGAGCAGGCCCGGCGGTTCCTCGGCCGCATGCGAGCCGACCGCGTCGAGGTCCTGGTGACCGCCCGGGAGCCGGTCTCGCTGATGGCCGCCGCCTGGCAGGAGTCGCTGAAGCTGCGCCGCACGACGCCGCTGCGCGAGTTCGCCGACGGACCGACCGACGACACCGGCGCCGTGTGGTCGCTGCGCTCGCTCGACCTGGCCGGCGTGCTCGACCGCTGGGCCCCGCACGTCGCGCCCGGTGACACCCACGTGATCGTCCTGCCGCGCAAGCGCGGCGCCCCCGACGAGCTGTGGCACCGGTTTGCCGAGGTCGTCGGTCTCACCGCCGACGCCTACGACACCGGCGTGGCCGCCTCCAACCGGTCGATGGCGCTGCCCGAGACCGAGTTCCTGCGCCGGCTGCAGCCGCACCTGGCCGGCATCGAGGGCAACCTGCAGCGCAACTGGTGGGTGCGGCGCTACCTCGCCGAGGGTCATCTCGCCGGCCGCGAGGGCCCGCGCATCGGGTTGTACGCCGACCAGGTCGAGGCCTGCCGGGTCCGTGGCGAGGAGGCGGTCGCGGCGGTCGAGCGACACGGCGTACGCGTCCATGGGGCCGTGGACGACCTGCGCGCGCCCGCCGACCTGCCCGCCCAGGTCACCCCGGACGACCTCCCCGTCGACGCCGTCCTCGACGCCGGGGTGCGCACGATCCTCGACGTCGCCACGGACCTCGTGCGGACCCGACGGGTGGCCGACGCGTAGTGGGATGCCCCACAACCGTCGACGCTGGGCCTACCGCTCAGTAACATCCATGCTGGCCGCACCACCGAGGGAAGGAAAGACCACATGGGTCGCCTCTGTCAGACCGACGGGCTCTCCGACATCCAGACCGAGATCCTCAAGACCGTGCGTCAGTTCGTCGAGGCGAAGGTGATGCCGGTCGCCACGGAGCTGGAGCACGCGGACGAGTACCCCACCGAGATCGTGGAGGGACTCAAGGAGCTCGGGCTGTTCGGGCTGATGATCCCCGAGGAGTACGGCGGGCTGGGCGAGTCGCTGCTCACCTACGCCCTGTGCGTGGAGGAGATCGCGCGCGGGTGGATGAGCGTCTCCGGCGTCATCAACACCCACTTCATCGTCGCCCACATGCTGCTCAAGCACGGCACCGACGAGCAGAAGCAGAAGTACCTGCCCAAGATGGCCACCGGGGAGATCCGGGGCGCGTTCTCGATGTCCGAGCCCGGCCTGGGCAGCGACGTCTCGGCGGTCTCGACCAAGGCCACGAAGGGTGACGACGGGTCCTACTCGATCACCGGCCAGAAGATGTGGCTGACCAACGGTGGCAGCTCCAACCTGGTGGCGGTGCTGTGCCGCACCGACGATGGCGTGGACGAGGGAGCCTCGGTCTACAAGAAGATGTCCACGTTCTTGGTGGAGAAGGAGCCTGGCTTCGGCGAGACCGCGCCCGGCGTCACGGTGCCGGGCAAGATCGACAAGATGGGCTACAAGGGCATCGACACGACCGAGATGATCCTGGAGAACCACCAGATCTCGGCCGACCAGATCCTCGGTGGCGAGCCCGGCAAGGGCTTCTTCCAGATGATGGACGGCGTCGAGGTCGGCCGGGTCAACGTCGCGGCTCGCGCCTGCGGGATCGCGCTGCGCGCCTTCGAGCTCGGCATCGGCTACGCCCAGCAGCGCCACACCTTCGGCAAGCCCATCGCCGAGCACCAGGCGATCCTGTTCCGCCTCGCGGAGATGGCCACCAAGGTCGAGACCGCCCACAACATGATGGTGCGCGCGGCCCGGCTCAAGGACTCCGGCGAGCGGATGGACGTCGAGGCCGGCATGGCCAAGATGGTCGCGAGCGAGTACTGCAACGAGGTCGTCGAGGCGTCGTTCCGCATCCACGGTGGCTACGGGTACTCCAAGGAGTACGAGATCGAGCGGCTCTACCGCGAGGCGGCGTTCATGCTGATCGGCGAGGGCACCTCCGACATCCAGAAGATGATCATCGGACGCGCCCTGCTCAAGGACTACAAGGCCTGACCCCGGCTCCCTAGCGGGTGCTGTCGATCGTGGCGAGGAGCTGGCTGAGCCGCTCCTCGTCGCGGTCGACGGCCGGCACCAGCACCTCGACCATCACGTCGAGCACCTCCGACAGGCGTTGGTTGAGCCGGCGATTCTCCTCGACGGACTCCTCGAGCCGCTCGATGCGGCGCAGCAGATCGGCCGTCGACGGGCCACTGAGGCGGCGCTGCACGCGCCCCTTCACGCGGCCGGCCAGCGAGCGGGCCGTCGAGCTCTTGGCGTTGGCTGCCATCAGTGCCACCTCACGATCATCCTGCAGACATGGGGGTTCTCGTCACCCAGTGGCGCCAGGTCGCGCCCGGTGACGACCTCGACGACGGTGCCGCCGTGGCGTTCGATCTCGGCCCGCACCCGGGCGGGCACGGGGTAGAAGCGTCGCCGCGGCCCGAAGTGCTTGGGCTCGCCGCGGGACTCGGGGGTGCGGAACTCCAAGAACAACCACCCGCCACGCCGCTGCGCCAGGCGGCACAGCCGCCACAGGTACGGCCGGCTGTCGGGCGGGAGGTTGTCGAGCAGCCCGCGGGCATAGACGTGGACCGGCCCGGGCAGCCGCGCCAGCTGGGCGCCGCGGATCAGCACGTCACGCGGCGAGCCGGCCGAGAAGTCGGTCTGGTTGATGGTGACGCCCTTGCGCCGCGCGAGCTGGCGCGCGAGCAGGCGTCCCTTGGAGGAGTAGTCGTAGGCGCGTACGTCGTAGCCGCGCTTGGCGAAGAAGACCGCGTCGCGGCCGTTGCCGGAGCCGACGTCGACGAGCGTGCCCTCGGCCAGACCGTCGGCGACGAGCCGCTCCTGCGCCCAGCGGGCGAACGACGACGGTGTGGTGGGGACCTTCGGCCCGTTGCCGCCCGCGTAGAAGTTCTGCCAGTGCGCCAGGCCGCGCCGCGTGCCGCGCCACCAGCTGGTCATCCTGGTGACGTTCTCGGGCGGGTGGTCGAAGTGGAACGCCGGGTCGGGCACCCGCCAGCCCGGGCCGTAGGTGTAGGCGAGGAAGGCGTCGACGTCGGCGGGCGCCGGCATCTCCACGCCCTCGAGCGCGATCGTGCCGAACGGGACGACGGCCTCGCGGGGGAGACGGCCGCGCAGCGAGCCGGTGAGGTGGAAGTGGTCGCCGATGTAGAAGGAGCCGAACACGTCGACGCCGGCCTTGGCGCCGTTGGGCAGTGACACCCAGACCTTGAAGTTGGCCGCCGACATGCGCGCCACCGACCAGCCGCGTCGGCGCATCTGCTCCTCGGCCGCCCGGCACTCGCGCACGATGTCGAAGGGGTGCGTGAACTTGCTGAGGTAGGCGACGTCGGTGTCGGAGTCGTGACCGATCATCCGGCCGTCGCGGCGCGCGCCCAGCAAGGCGCCGTACGCGAGGTAGGCGTCCATGTCGCACACGTCGCGCAGGTCGTCGAGCACCCGCTTGGTGGCCTCGACCAGGTGCCGGCGCGACTCCTCACCGATGCGGTCGAAGGTGCGCTGCAGCTTGCCGGTCTTGTCGACCGACAGCGGGTTGCCCTCGTGGTCGACCAGCGACAGTGGCTCGCTCACCCCGGCGAAGGCGATGGTGCGCTCGAGCAGGACCTCGCCACCGTTGTGGGGGACCAGGCGCACGGCCGCCGTGCCGCGCAGGCGGTCGGCGAGCGAGCGCGGCCACTGCACGCGGACGGTGCGTCCGTCGGGGGTGCCGTCGCGCGCGGGGTTGAAGGACCAGACGCGCGCGCCGTCGAACTCGATGTCGAGGGGCTCCGCGAGGTGGCGCGGGACAGTGACGCCGACGTCGTCGACGTCGACCTCACTCATCGACGAGCCACTTCCACGACCCGAGCAGGCCCTGCAGGATCGCCTGCCGCACCCGAGCGGGGGTCTCGGCGGCGTACGTCATCGTGAGGAGGTACGTCGTGCCCTCGCGCGCCGTGACGACCTGGTCGTAGACGAGGTCGCGGCCCTGCTGGGTGGTGGTCGCGGTCTGGCGCAGGCCGATCTCGCAGGCGACCTCGACGTCCTCGCGCGGCTCCACGTCGCTGGCGACCTGGCGCAGCTCGGTGGAGAACTGGTCGCGCAGCTGCCCGATGTCCTCCACGCCGGAGTCCTCGGTGACGATGACGTTGAGGTTGTCGGCGAAGCCGCCGCTCGCGCCGGCGCGGTCGGCCCAGGCGATGCCGCTGACGTTGCCACCCGTGAGCGCCGCGGTGAGCTGGTCGCTGACGTCGCTCCAGCCGTCCGGGGGCGTCAGGGCGAACCCGACGCCGGACGCCTGGTCGCTCCCGGGTGCGTCGGTGACGCAGGGGTCCTCCGGCTCGGGGGCGTCGCTGATCCCCAAGGAGCTGGGACTGCTGGGACTCTCGGCCGGCTCGCCGGCGCTGCTCTCGGCGCGCGGAGTGTCGCTCCCGTCGTCGCTGCCGCCGTCGCCACCACAGGCCGTGCCGGCGAGGACGAGCACGGCCGCGAGGGCCAGCGCGCGCAGGGAACCGAGCGGGCCGCGGGGGGATGCCATGACCGCCACCCTAGTGAACGCACCCGCGCTTAATCACTCGACCCGGAGCCCGCCCGCTGCCATGGTGGGGGTCCGAGGCAGCGTCGAGAGGCACGACGAGAGGAGCACCCGATGACGGGACCGGACGAGGGCGCACCGCAGGACGTGAAGGCGAAGATGCGCGAGGCGCTGGCGCGCAAGCAGGGCAACGACCGGGGCGTGCCGCACCCGGCCGGCGCCACCGACAAGACGCACGGACCCGAGGTGGTCGGCGGCGCCCCGAAGATGCACCGACGCAAGGCCGGTGGTGGCGGGTCCTGAGCCCGACGGTCGACTCACGCGGATCTCAATCGCCGGTGTCCCCCTGAGCGGGGGCGCCGGCGGTTGGCATGATGGCGCCGTACCCGCCGGTAATGGACGCGCCGGCGCTCACCAGGACAGGAGTGGCGCACATGCAGTTCGGTCGTAGCTACGAGGAGTTCGAGGTCGGAGCGACCTACAAGCACTGGCCCGGCAAGACCGTCACCGAGTACGACGACCACCTGTTCTGCCTGCTCACGATGAACCACCACCCGCTGCACCTCGACGCCAACTACGCCGAGGAGACCACGCAGTTCGGCAAGAACGTCGTGGTCGGCAACTACGTCTACTCGATCCTGCTGGGCATGAGCGTCCCGGACATCTCGGGCAAGGCGATCGCCAACCTGGAGATCGAGTCGCTGCGCCACGTCGCGCCGACCTTCCACGGTGACACGCTCTACGGCGAGACCCGGGTGCTCGACAAGTGGGAGAGCACCTCGAAGGACGACCGGGGCGTCGTGCACGTCGAGACCATCGGCTACAACCAGGACGGCAAGGTCGTGTGCATCTTCCGCCGCAAGGTGATGGTGCCGAAGGAGAACTACCTCGAGGCCCGCGGCGGCGAGCAGCCCGGCCGCCCCGTCCCGCAGCCCGACAAGAACTGGCCCGGTCCCGACGCCGCAGCTCAGGCGTGACGCCGGCGCCCACGGCTACCCTCCTGCTGTGACGCTCACGGCCGGTTGCCCCCGCTGCCCCGCCCCCGCCCCGGAGGGCGGCACGCTCGTGGCGGGGGAGTGGAGCTGCCCCGACCACGGGGTGATGCCGCCGCTGTGGCGCCCGGTGGAGTCGTCGTACGACGCCTTCGTCGAGCACCTCGACCGCAGCCCGGACTTCCCGACCTACCTGCCGTGGCCGCTCGGTCCGGGGTGGACCGTCACCGACTTCGGGTGCGTGGTCGACCCGGGTCCGGCGGGGGTGCGCGCGACGGTGACGACCTGTGTCGGCACGACCGACCTGGACGGTGTCGTCGAGGTGATGGTGGTCGCCGAGGAACCCGGCACCGGTCTGGGTCGCCGCGTCGCCGGCACCCACCACGACGACCCGGGTGAGGAGGTCGGCGCCGGGCCGCCGGCCGTGCGCGTGCGCATCGACACCTTCAGCGTCGCGCTCTGGGCGGTCTCGACCAGTGCCAACGACGTCGAGTTCGACCGCTCGGTCTTCGCCGGTGAGGCCGGCGGGCGGTGGCTGTGGCTGGTGCTGCGGCCGGCGTCGGCGGCGCTGCTGCTGCGCGACGACTGGATCCTCGCCGACGTCGGGCGCCTGGGCCCGCAGCTGGTCGAGATGACCTTCGGCGGGAGCCCGCCCGCATGGTGAGGTGCGGGGTGAGGCGCGCGTGAGGATCGACCTCCACACCCACAGCTCCCGCTCCGACGGCACCAGCCCGCCCGCGCAGCTGATCGCGCAGGCGGCAGCCGCGGGCCTCGACGTCGTCGCGCTCACCGACCACGACACCGCCGAGGGCTGGGACGAGGCCGCGGCGGCAGCGGTCGAGCACGGCGTACGCCTCGTGCCCGGCATGGAGGTCAGCTGCCGTTTGGGCAACCGCGGCGTCCACCTGCTCGGCTACCTCCCCGACCCCACCCACCCCGGGCTCGCCACGGAGCTGACGCGCATCCTCGACGGGCGCGACGGCCGGATGCCCCAGATCGTCGCCAAGCTGCAAGGTCTCGGCATCGAGATCGTCGAGGACGACGTCCATGCGGTGTCCGGCGACGCCGCCGCGAGCGGGCGACCCCACGTCGCCGACGCGCTGGTGCGCGCCGGGGTGGTCGACGACCGCGACCAGGCCTTCGCCCGCTACCTCGGTCCCTCCGGCCCGGCCTACGTGCGCCGCTACGCCACCCCGCTGGAGGACATGATCACGCTCATCCGCGAGGCCGGCGGTGTGAGCGTCCTGGCCCACCCCTGGGGCCGCGGCGGACGGCGCCACCTCGACCCGGAGACGATCGCGCGCCTCGCTGCCCACGGCCTGACCGGCATCGAGGTCGACCACCAGGACCACCGCCCTGAGGACCGCGAGACCCTGCGCGCCCTCGCGCACGAGCTCGACCTCGTCTTCACCGGCTCCAGCGACCATCACGGCACCGGGAAGATCGACCACGACCTCGGCTGCCACACCACCCATCCCGAGCAGTACGAGCGGCTGCTCGCCGCTGCCGCCGACGCCTCCCGCGCCTCCGGCCGCCGCACCCCCTCGGTGGCCTGAGAATCGGGGGCAGTTTCACCGCCCGACTAACGACACGCCCGCTCGTCGAACGAAGCTGACGCCCTCGACGCCCGGTTTCGTACGACGAGTGGTGCGGGTGTGACGCCTGGGGTCAGCGCCGACCGAGCTTCTGGAACCCGCTCAGGAGCCCGCGCGGGATGTAGCGCTGCGCCGTGACGATCACCTTGTAGGCCGCACCCGGCACCGACACCCGACGGCCGCGCTCGAGGTCGCGCAGCGCGTCGCGCACGAGCGCCTCGGGCTCGAGCCACAAGAACCCCGGCGCGGAGGAGCGCTCGACGCCCATGCGGCCGTGGAACTCGGTCTTGGTGAAGCCCGGGCACAGCGCCATCACCCGCACGCCGGACTCGCGGTAGGTCAGGTCGGCCCACTCGCTGAAGCTGGTCACCCACGCCTTCGCCGCGCCGTACGTCCCGCGCGGCAGGTAGCCCGCCACGCTGGACACGTTGACGACCGCGCCGTCGCCGCGCTGCACCATCGCGCCGAGAGCGGCGTGGGTCAGGCGCAGGACCGCGGTGACGAGGACGTCGAGCATCTCCTGCTCGGTCTCGAGGTCGTTGGCCAGCAGCGGCTGCTTGAGCCCGAAGCCGGCGTTGTTGACCAGCAGGTGCACCGGTCGCTCGGGGTCGCGCAGCCGGTCGGCGACCCGGTCGACGTCCGCACGCCGAGCGAGGTCGGCGACGACCACCTCGACCTCGACCCCGTGGGCGGCCCGCAGCTCGCCCGCCAGCTCCTCGAGCCGGTCCGCCGAGCGGGCGACGAGCACGAGGACGTCGTACGACGAAGCCAGCTGCCGGGCGAACTCGAGCCCGATCCCCGAGGTGGGGCCGGTGACGACGGCGGTGCGCGCGGGGGCGTTCATGGCGGCACTATCGCATGGTCGACATCACCGGCGCGGCGGGCGCCCGTGGGGCACAATGAGGCCCAAATGAACGCTCCCTCCCGCATCCTCGCCGTCGCCAACCAGAAGGGCGGCGTCGCCAAGACGACCACGGTCGCCTCGCTCGGCGCGGCGCTGGCCGAGGCCGGGCACCGCGTGCTGCTCGTCGACCTCGACCCGCAGGCGTGCCTGACGTTCTCCCTCGGCATCGACCCCGAGGACCTCGAGCTCTCGGTCCACCACGTCCTGACCCAGGGCAAGGCGGCGGCCGACGTCCTGATCAGCACCGACGACGGTGTCGACCTGCTGCCGGCGACGATCGAGCTGGCGCGCGCCGAGGCCGACCTGCTCACCCGCACCGGACGCGAGCACGTCGTCCGGATGATGCTCGAGGACGTGCCCGACTACGACTGGGTGCTGCTGGACTGCCCGCCGTCGCTCGGTGTCCTCACGGTCGCCGCGCTGACGGCCGCCGACTCTGTCCTGATCCCGCTGCAGTGCGAGACGCTGTCGCACCGCGGTGTCGGTCAGCTGCTCGACACCGTCCACGACGTACGCCGCTACACCAACCGCGCGTTGCGGGTCGAGGGCGTGCTGCCGACGTTGTACGACGGGCGCACCAACCACGCGCGCACGGTGCTGGAGACGATCTCGGAGACCTACGAGCTCGACGTGATCGAGCCGCCGATCCCCAAGTCGATCCGGTTCGCCGAGGCACCCGCCGCCGGCCGCTCGATCCTCGCGACGACGCGCAAGCACCGCGGCGCCGAGGCCTACCGGGCCGTCGCCGAGAACCTCGTCCGTCGGGCCGCCGCGCGCTGATGGCCAGAGCAGCTGGTCGGCACCGCGCGGAGCGGACGGCTCGCGCGACGCGGGTCCGTTGGGGCCGCTCGCTCGCCGTCCTCAGCGCAGCCGCGATCACCGTGGTGACGATCGGCGCCGGGGTCGGGCTCGGTCCGTCCGGGGGCGGGGAGGCGGCGTACGCCGAGGGGCCCGAGCGCAGCGCCGCCGTGATCGCCGAGGCCGTACGCCGGACGGTGCCGGAGCCGACGCCCGAGGAGGTGGCGGCCCGCAGCGAGGCCGAGCGGCAGGCGCTACGCGACGACACCACCCTGCCGGCCGCCAGCGGTCGTGGGCGGCGCGTGGTCTTCGACGCCGAGCGCCAGCGGGTCTGGCTCGTCGCCGGGGGAGCAGGCGCCGACTCGCGCGTGCTGCGGACCTACCTGGTGTCGGGCAGCACGCTCGACAACCTCCAGCCCGGCACCTACGAGGTCTGGTCGCGCTCGGAGCGCGCCACCGCCATCGACGACGCCGGCACCATGCGCTGGATGGTGCGCTTCGCCCGCGGCAAGCGGGCCGCGATCGGCTTCCACGACATCCCCATGCACCAGGGCCGCCGGGTCCAGACCCGCGCCGAGCTGGGCACCGCGCTCTCCAGCGGCTGCATCCGCCAGGCCACCCCCGATGCCAAGGCGCTGTGGCGCTTCGCCCGCCTCGGCACCCCGGTCGTCGTCACCAGCTGACGCTCGGTCGCTGATTCGCTACACGTGTAGCGAATTGTGCTCTGTGTAGGCGTTCCAGTCGGCGTGTCGCGCAAGAACGTCTACAAAGTACGCCGCCCCGGAGCGGTCGGCTCCGGGGCGGCGTGGGCAGATCAGCTGCAGGTCACTCGCTGGCGGCAGCGCTCTCCTGCGGGGCGGACTCCCCGCCACCGGAGCGACGCCGACGCCGACGCCGGGGGGCACCGGAGCCCTCGGCCCCGTTCGACGACGCAGCGCTCGAAGCAGCGGCGTCGCCGCCGTGCGCCTCGCCCTGCGACGCGGTGGACGCGCCTTCGCCCTCGACCGGCTGGCCGCTGCGGGTGCGCGAGCGGCTCCGGTTGCGGCTGCGCCGCGGCTGGTCGCCGGAGCCACCGGCGCCGCCGGATCCACCAGAGTGTCCCCCGTCGCGTCCACCCTCGCGCCGGGCCTTCGGCTCCGGCGGGGTCTCGGGCACGACCCGGCCCTTGGTGCCGGCGGGGATGCCCTGGTCGGTGAAGAGGTGCTCGGAGGTGGAGTAGGTCTCGACCGGCTCGTCGAACGGCAGGTCGAGCGCCTTGTTGATCATCTTCCACCGGGCGAGGTCCGCCCAGTCGACGAAGGTGATCGCGGTGCCCGTGGCGCCGGCGCGACCGGTGCGACCGATGCGGTGCACGTAGGTCTTCTCGTCCTCGGGGCAGGTGTAGTTGACGACGTGCGAGACGCCGCTGACGTCGATGCCGCGGGCGGCCACGTCGGTGGCGACGAGCACCTTCAGCTTGTCCTCGCGGAACTTCGCCAGCGCCCGCTCCCGCGCGGTCTGCTGCATGTCACCGTGCAGCGGGCTGCTCGGGAAGCCACGCTCGGCGAGGTCGTCGGCGACGCGCTGCGCCTGGCGCTTCGTGCGGCAGAAGACGATGAACTTGTCCGCGCCCTCCGACTGCAGCAGCCGGCCGATGATCTCGGTCTTGTCGAGGTCGTGGGCCTGGTAGATGAACTGCGCGGTCGCCGGCACCGTCTGGTTGTCGGTGCTCGACTCGGCGCGGATGTTCATCGGGTGGCGCATGTGGGTGCGCGCGAGCGCCACGATGGCTGACGGCATGGTCGCCGAGAACAGCATCGTCTGACGCGAGCTGGGGGTCTTGGCCAGCAGCCGCTCCACGTCGGGCAGGAAGCCCAGGTCGAGCATCTCGTCGGCCTCGTCGAGCACGACGGCCTGCACGTGGCTCAGGTCGAGCGCGCCGCGGTTGGCCAGGTCGAGCAGCCGGCCCGGGGTGCCGACGACGACGTCGACGCCGGCCTCCAGCGCGTCCAGCTGCGGCTCGTAGCCGACGCCGCCATAGACCGTCAGGACGCGGCTGCCGAAGTCCTTCGACGCCACGGACATGTCGTTGGAGACCTGCAGCGCCAGCTCACGCGTCGGCGCCACGATGAGCGCCTGCGGCTTGCCGGGGGTGGGGTGGTCGGCGTACGCCGGGCTCGTCGGCGGCACGGTGCGCTGCAGCAGCGGGATGCCGAAGGCCAACGTCTTGCCGGTGCCCGTGCGGGCTTGGCCGATGAGGTCGGTGCCCTGCAGGGCCACCGACAGCGTCATCTCCTGGATCGGGAAGGGGGTCACGATGCCGGCGCGCTCAAGGGCGTCGGCGATCTCGGGGTGCACCCCGAGCTCTCGGAAGGTGGTCAGGATCTTGCCTGTTCTCTGTGGGTTACTCCGGACGTACGGCGGCCCTGGTCCGGGTCACCGCGATGCGTACGGGACGACGTCGACACCTCACCGCCAGCGAACCTGCAGGCGCCTCGCGTACGCCGTGAGCGGCACCGCGAGCCTCGGCGCACAGCGGCGGGAGACATCGTCCTGAGGGTGAGTCTATCGCCCGCAGGCGCGAAACCCGCACGGATAGGGTGACGGCCATGGAGCCAGCAGCGTCAGCAGCCGCGTCGGGAGCCGCGTCGGGAGCATCCGCAGCGATGCCGGAGGCCTTCGCCGACCCGCAGTATCTCGCCGCGGTGGTCGACCTGCTCGGCGCGATCGGCTACGGCCAGCTGTCGGCATTCGAGCGGTTGGCCGAGGACGCCGCGATGGCGCCGTCGATCGCCGACAAGGTCGCCGTCGCCACGCTCGCCGCGCGCGAGGTCAACAACGTGACGCGGCTGCGCGAGCGGCTGGGCGAGCTGGGCGCCGACCCCGACGAGGCGATGGCGCCCTTCAAGGCTCCGCTCGAGGCGTTCCACGCCCACACCAAGCCGCGCGACTGGTGGGAGGGCCTGGTCAAGGCGTTCGTGGGCGACGCGCTGGCGACCGACTTCTACCGTGAGATCGCGGCGTTCCTCGACGTCGACACCCGCGAGCTGATCATCGACACGCTGCGTGACACGGGCCACGCCGAGTTCGTCGTCGACCGCGTCACGACCGCGATCGCGGCCGACCCGCGTCTCGGCGGGCGGCTGGCGCTGTGGGGCCGGCGGCTGATGGGGGAGGCGCTCACCCAGGCCCAGCGGGTCGCTGCTGAGCGGGACGCGCTGGTGGCGCTGCTGTCCGGCGGCGTCGACCGGCCGGGCATGGACCTGGCCGCGGTCGGGCGGATGTTCGCCCGGCTCACCGAGCGGCACGCCCAGCGCATGGCGGACCTCGGCCTCGACAGCTGACGCCGGGTCAGGAGCGCGAGCGGCTCGAGCGCGTCAGAGGTGGAACCCCACCGCGCCGGTGACCTCGCGGCCGATCTCGACGTACGCGATCTTCGACGCCGGCACCAGGACGCGGCGGCCCTTGGTGTCGGTCAGCGGGAGGACCGAGTCGGACTGCACTGCCGCGGTGACCGTCTTCTCGAACTCCTCCTGCGAGGTGTCGATGTCGAGTACCAGCTCCCGGGGGGCGTTCTGCACGCCGATCTTGACCTCCATGCCCCTCAGCCTAGGAGACGTCCCCAGCGCCGGCCTCGCCGGACCGCGGATAACCGCCGATCCCGCGCCACGCGAGCGACGCGACGAGGTCGGCGGCCTCCTGCCGGGTGATGTCGGTGCCCTCGGCGAGCCAGAACCGCGCACTGACCTGCGCCATCCCGACCAGCGACACCGCGAGGAGCTGGGACTGCTCGTCGCTGAGGCCGGTGTCCTCGTGGATGACCGAGGCGATCGCCTGCGCGCACTCGTTGGTGACCCGGTCGACCTGGGCGCGCACGGCGGCCTCGTTGGTGAGGTCGGACTCGAAGACGAGCCGGAAGCCGCCCTTGTCGTCGGCGACGTAGTCGTAGAAGACGTCGATTGCGGCCTGCACCCGCTGCTTGTTGTCCTGCGTCGAGGTCAGCGCCGCGCGGGTGGCGTCGATGATCGTGTCGCACGACTGGGCCAGCAGGGCGAGGTAGAGGTCGAGCTTGCCCGGGAAGTGCTGGTAGAGCACCGGCTTGGAGACACCCGCACGCTCGGCGATGTCGTCCATCGCGGCGGCGTGGAAGCCCTGGGCGACGAAGACCTCGAGCGCCGACTCGAGCAGCTGCGCCCGGCGCTCGCCGCGGGGCAGGCGACCGCCCCGGGGGCGCTCCACACGTACGTCGTTCTCGCTGGTCGGCTCGCTGGTCACGGCGGCAGACTACTCCCGGGTAGCGGTCGGGGCGGCACCTGTCCCGGCGTGCGGGGACCGACGAGGAACAATGCGTACGCCGGGGTGGTTCACCCTGCACGACGCCTCGCCCCACGGCGACGTCGCTCGCCTGTTGATCGTGTCGCCCGAGTCCGAGGAGAACCCGTGTCCTTCGCCCCGTTGGTCGAGCCCGCCGCTGAGCTCAGCGTCGACGAGGTACGCCGCTACAGCCGGCACCTGATCATCCCCGACGTCGGGATGGCGGGGCAGAAGCGGCTGAAGAACTCCAAGGTGCTGGTGATCGGCGCCGGCGGTCTCGGCAGCCCTGCGCTGCTCTACCTGGCCGCGGCCGGGGTCGGCACGATCGGCATCGTCGAGTTCGACGAGGTCGACGAGTCCAACCTGCAGCGCCAGGTGATCCACACCCAGTCCGACATCGGTCGCCCGAAGGCGGAGTCGGCCCGCGACAAGATCAACGGCATCAACCCGCTGATCGACGTCGTGCTCCACCAGGAGCGGCTCGACAACGACAACGTCTTCGACGTCTTCCGCGGCTACGACCTCATCGTCGACGGCACGGACAACTTCGCCACCCGCTACATGGTCAACGACGCGGCGTACTTCCTCCAGATCCCCTACGTCTGGGGCTCGATCTACCGTTTCGACGGTCAGGCGTCGGTCTTCTGGCCGCACGCGACCACCGAGGACGGCGCCAGCGCCGACGCGCCGTGCTACCGCTGCCTCTACCCCGAGCCGCCGCCGCCGGGGATGGTCCCCTCCTGCGCCGAGGGCGGCGTACTGGGTGTGCTGCCGGCGTCCATCGGCGCCATCCAGGGCACCGAGGCGATCAAGCTGCTGACCGGCATCGGCGACCCGCTGGTCGGCAAGCTGATGATCTACGACGCGCTGGAGATGGAGTACCGCAAGCTCAAGGTCCGCAAGGACCCCAACTGCGCGCTGTGCGGGGAGAACCCCACCGTCACCGGCCTCATCGACTACGACGTCTTCTGCGGGGCCGTCTCGACCGAGGCCGCCGACGCCGCGGCCGGGTCGACCATCTCGGTCAAGCAGCTCGAGGAGATGCTCGGCGAGCGGGAGAAGGGCGAGCGCGACTTCGTGCTCATCGACGTGCGCGAGCCCAACGAGGCCGAGATCAACCACATCCCGGGCGCCGTCCTGGTGCCGAAGGGCGAGTTCCTCAACGGCAACGCCCTGGGGACCCTCGGTGAGCTCGGCGCCGGGAGCGGCGACAAGCCGGTCGTGCTGCACTGCAAGACCGGTGTGCGCTCGGCCGAGGTGCTGGCGATCCTCAAGGGCGCGGGCTACTCCGACGCCGTGCACGTCGGCGGTGGCGTGGCGGCCTGGGTCAGCCAGATCGACCCGGCCCAGCCGGCGTACTGACCGCTGGACTGATTGACTGCTGGGCTGACCGAACGGGTGAGGCGCGGGTAGTCCGGACGGGCTACTCGCGCGTAACCCCACCGGGTCGCCTTCGTTGGCAGGAGTGACAGCGCTCACATGCCGACTCGGAAGGCCACCCTCCATGATCGTCCGACCCTCCCGCCGCAGTCGTCGCGGCGTCCGCACCACGCTCGCCGCCCTCGCGGCGACCGCTCTCGCCGGGGCTGCGGTTCTCGCCTCCGCCGGCTCCGCGACGGCCGCCCCGCAGTGGGCGCCCGCCGGCGACGCCACGATCCACCCCGGCGTGCAGATGTACACCGGCGGCGGCCAGTGCACGGGCAACTTCGTCTTCAGCGACGCCGCCGACAACGTCTACGTCGGGTACGCCGCCCACTGCGCGGGCACCGGTGCCGCGACCGACACCGACGGGTGCCAGGCGGGTTCGCTGCCGCTCGGCACGCGGGTCGAGTTCGTCAAGGGCGGCAACCTGCTGTTCCCGGGCACGGTCCTCGGCGAGGGCACGCTGGCGTACTCCTCCTGGCTGGCCATGGACGAGGCCGGCACCACCGACGCCAACACGTGCGCCTACAACGACTTCGCGCTGGTGAAGGTCGACGCCGACGACCTCGGCAAGGTGAACCCGTCGATCCCGTTCTTCGGCGGACCCACCGGCATCAACACCACCGGCACGCGGCCCACCGACCGCGTCTACTCCTACGGCAACTCCAGCCTGCGCGCCGGCATCACGCTGCTGTCGCCGAAGATCGGCCTGAGCCTCGGCACCAGCGGCGGCGGTTGGACCCACTCGGTCTACACGCTCACCCCGGGCGTCCCTGGTGACTCCGGCAGCGCGTTCGTCGACGGCCAGGGCCGCGCCCTCGGCACCCTGTCGACCCTCGCGCTCGCACCGCTCCCGGCCAGCAACGGCGTGGGCGACCTGTCGCGCGAGCTCGCGTTCGCCAAGCAGCACTCCGGCATCGCCGGGCTGAGCCTGGTCGACGGCACCGAGCCGTTCAAGCCGCTCCTGCCCTGATCTCGGTCACGGCCCCGGGCGTCTCTAGCCTGGGGCCGTGACCGCACCAGGCCCCGATCCGGAGGCGTACGTCGAGCAGGTGCTCGCGCTGGTCGAGCAGGTCCCGCCCGGGCACGCCACGTCGTACGGCGCCCTGGCCTCGGCCGTGGGCTGGGGCGGCCCGCGGCGGGTCGGTGCGGTGCTGGCGCAGTGGGGCGGCAGTGTCGCGTGGTGGCGGGTCGTGCGGGCGGACGGGTCGCTGCCGCCGAGCCACGGCCTGGAGGCCCGGGCGCGCTACCGCGAGGAGGGCACGCCGCTGCTGGCGTCGGGCAAGGTCGACCTGCGCCGGTGCGGCTGGTGGCCCGAGGCGCCCGAGGACGCCGGCGCTCGGTAGGTTGCGGCGCGTGAGCGTGCTCTACGAGACCCTGCACCGGGTCGTCCCGCCCGCGGCCCGCGCGGTGTGGCGACCGCGCGTCCGCGGCCTCGAGCACGTGCCCGCCACCGGGGGCGTGATCCTCGCCAGCAACCACCTCAGCTTCGCCGACAGCGTCGTCATCCCGATCGTCGTCCCGCGGCGGGTGTCGTTCCTCGCGAAGTCGGAGTACTTCACCGGCGCCGGGGTGAAGGGCCGCGTGTCGAAGGCGTGGTTCGAGGCGCTGGGCATGCTGCCGATCGACCGCGACGACCCGCGCGCGGCGCTCACCAGCCTCGAGATCGCGCGCGGCGTTCTCGACTCCGGGGGAGCGTTCGGCATCTACCCCGAGGGCACCCGCTCGCGCGACGGCCGGCTCTACCGGGGCCGCACCGGGGTCGCCGAGCTCGCCCTCGGCGCCGGCGTCCCCGTCGTGCCCGTCGGCCTGCGCGGCACCGAGGAGCTCCAACCCGTCGGCGCCCGGCTGCCGCGCGTCGTCCCCATCGAGATCGCCTTCGGCGAGCCCCTCGACTTCCGCGGCGCCTTCGACGGCGTCGCCCGCGGCCGCGCCCGCCGCGAGGCCACCGACGCGATCATGGCCGCCATCGCCGCCCTCTCCGGCCAGGAGCTCGCCGGGGTCTACAACGAGCGCCCCGTGGGGTGAGGGGGCGCCAATTCGCCACAGATGTGGCGACTTCGGCGCTCCCGACACGTTCCAGCCGGCGTGTCGCGCAAGAACGCGTCGGCAGTGTGACGCCTGGGGCTTGCGTGGCGGGGGCGTCCGGCTCGTCCGCGCCGCCGACGGACCTGCTGCCGAGCCGGTGTCGGAGGCGTCTGCTTGCATGAACCCATGTCCCGCCACCGCCTCGTCGTCCCGCCGGTCACGCCGGGCGTCGCACCCGTGCTCGACGCCGACCAGCAGGCGGTCGTGGCGCACCCGGGCGGTCCGCTGCTGGTGCTGGCGGGGCCCGGCACGGGCAAGACCACGACGCTGGTCGAGGCGGTCGTCGACCGCATCCAGACCCGGGGCGCCGACCCGGCGTCGGTGCTGGTGCTCACGTTCAGCCGCAAGGCCGCCCAGGAGCTGCGCGACCGCATCACCGCGCGACTGGGCCGCACCCTCAGCACCCCGCTCGCGGCGACCTTCCACTCCTTCGCCTACAGCCTCGTGCGCCAGGCCACCCCGCCGGAGCTGTACGCCGCCCCGCCGCGGCTGCTGACCGCACCCGAGCAGGACGTCGTCGTGCGCGAGCTGCTCGCCGGCACGGCCGAGGCAGTGCGCTGGCCCGAGGAGCTCAAGGAGGCGCGCGGCACGCGGGGGTTCGCCCGTGAGGTCGCGGCCGTCCTCGCGCGCGCCCAGGAGAAGGGGCTCGGCGTCGAGGGGCTGCGGGCGCTCGGGGAGGCCGAGGGACGCCCGGAGCTGGTCGCTGCGGCGCACTTCCTGGCGCAGTACGACGAGATCCTCGAGGCCCAGAACCTCCTCGACTACCCCGGCATCATCGCCCAGGCGGTCGCCCTCGCCGAGGATCCGGTCACCGGGCTGCGCGAGGAGCTGCGTGCCCGCTACCGCTACGTCTTCGTCGACGAATACCAAGACACCGACCCCGCCCAAGTCGGCCTGCTCCGAGCGCTCGCCGGCGACGGCCGCGACCTGGTGGCCGTCGGCGACCCCGACCAGTCGATCTACGCGTTCCGCGGCGCCGACGTCCGCGGCATCCTCGAGTTCCCCGACAGCTTCCGCACGATCACCGGTGCGCCCGCCCCGGTGGTCGCGCTGCGCCACACCCGCCGATTCGGCCCGCGGCTGGCCGTTGCGTCGCGCCGGATCGCCGCCGGCATCGGCACCCGGGGTGCCATCGACCCCGGCACCTTCGACGCGTTCCGCAACCCCGTCGCCCAGCCCGGGGCGTACGGCGAGGGCCGGGTCACCGTCGCCACGTTCGACACCGTCCGAGCCGAGACCGAGCACATCGCCGACCTGCTGCGCCGCGCCCACCTCGAGGACGGCATCCCGTGGGGGGAGATGGCCGTGCTGGCGCGCTCGGGACGCGCGACCCTGCCGGGCCTGCGGCGCGCCCTGGCCGCTGCGTCGGTGCCGGTCGAGATTGCCGCCGACGACACCCCGCTCGTCCACGACCCCGCGGTGCTGCCGCTGCTCGACGCGCTGCGGGTGGTGGTCCACGGCCACCTCGACGACGCCGAGCACCGTGACTACGTCGACGCCGAGCGTGCCCGTGGCGTGCTGCTGTCGCCGCTCGTCGGTCTCGACGCCACCGACCTGCGCGTGCTCGCCCGCGCCCTGCGCGCCCGTGACCTCGTGCAAGCGGCCGACGACGGGCGTGCGCCGCACTCCTCCGACCAGCTCGTGCGCGTCGCCGTCGTCGACCCCGCCTTCCTCGACGGGCTCGAGGGCCCGGTCATCGAACGGGTCCGCAGCTTCGGCGTCCTGGTCGAGCGGGCCCGGGCGCTGCTCGCCACCGGCACGGCCGAGCAGGTGCTCTGGGAGCTGTGGGACGGCACCCGCTGGCCGGCGCGGCTGCGCGCGGGCGTCGACGCCGGCGGTGCAGCGGCCCGCAACGCCCACCGCGACCTCGACGCGCTCTGCGCCTTCTTCGAGACGGCCGCGCGCGGCGAGGAGCAGGGTGGCCACACCAGTGCCGAGACGTTCCTCGCGACCCTCGCCGCCCAGGAGTTCCCCGCCGACACCCTCGCCGAGCGTGGCGTGCGCGGCGACGCCGTACGGCTGCTCACGGCCCACCGCAGCAAGGGCCTCGAGTGGCGCCTGGTCGTGCTCGCCCACGTCCAGGAGGAGGGCTGGCCCGACCTGCGTCGGCGCGCCACCCTGCTCGGCGCCGACCGGCTCTCGCGCGACGGTCTGCTCCCGCCGGTCGGGGTCCGCACCCTGCTCGCAGAAGAGCGCCGGCTCTTCTACGTCGGCTGCACCCGCGCCCGCCAGCGCCTCGTCGTCACCGCCGTGAAGTCGCCCGACGACGACGGCGAGCAGCCCAGCCGCTTCCTGACCGAGCTCGGCGTCGAGATCGAGCACGTCGTCGGCCGCCCCCGGCGCCCGCTGTCCCTCGACGGTATCGTCGCCGAGCTGCGCCGCCGGGTCGCCGACCCGGAGACCTCGCCGGGTCTGCGCGCCGCGGCCGCCGACCGGCTGGCCCAGCTCACCACCACCGAGGTCGGTGGCCGCCCGCTCGCCCCTGCAGCCCACCCCGGCCGGTGGTGGGGCACCCGTGCGCGCACCCGCGCCGACGTCCCGGTGCGCCCGGCCGAGCAGCCGGTCGCGCTCAGCGCCAGCGCCCTCGACGCGCTGCTCACCTGTCCGGCGCGCTGGTTCCTCGAGCGAGAGGCCGGGGGAGCGAGCCTGAGCTCGCAGGCCCAGGGCTTCGGCAACCTGGTGCACGCGCTGGCCGACCAGGTCGCGCGCAACGAGATCACCACCGCCGACGGCTCGCCCCTGCGCTCCGCCGACGACCTGATGCCCCACGTCGACGCGGTCTGGAGCCGGATCCCGTTCCGCACCCCGTGGTCGGGTGCGCGCGAGCGGGAGGAGGTGCGCGCGGCGCTGCAGCGGTTCCTCGACTGGCACCACCGGATGGGCGGCGAGCGCACGCTGCTCGCCACCGAGCGGAGCCTCAGCGCAACGGTCGACCTGCCCGGTGGCGGCACGGTCACGTTGCGCGGCTTCGCCGACCGCATCGAGCTCGACGCCGAGGGTCGCGTCGTGGTCGTCGACCTCAAGACCTCGAAGAACCCGCCCACCCAGGCCGAGGTCGACGAGCATCCCCAGCTCGGGCTCTACCAGCTCGCCGTCGAGCACGGCGCCGTCGACGACCTCCACCCCGACGCCCGGGTCGGCGTCGCCGAGCTCGTGCAGCTGCGCAAGGAGACCCGGGGACAGGTCAAGGTCCAGGGCCTGCCACCCCAGCAGCCCGACGACGACGGCACCCGCGCCGTCGAGCGCCAGCTGGTCCAGGCCGTCGAGCGGGTGCGCTCCGAGGAGTTCCCCGCCCGCCCGAGCAAGGCGTGCGACCACTGCGCCTTCATCCGGATGTGCCCCGCCACCGGCGCCGGGACGGTGCTGTCGTGACCGTGCTGGCCCACCGCGCCATCGAGTCCCCGGAGGACCTCCGGCTGGCGACCGGTGCCGACTTCACGTTCTCCGACCAGCAGTTCGCCGCGATCACCGCGCCGCTCAGCCCGGCTGTGATCGTCGCCGGTGCCGGTTCGGGCAAGACCGCGGTGATGGCCGCCCGGGTCGCCTACCTCGTCCTCACCGGCCAGGTCCGCCCCGACGAGATCCTCGGGCTCACCTTCACGACCAAGGCCACCGCGGAGCTCGACCACCGCATCCGCGCCACCCTGCGCGCCGCCGACCCCACGCCGCCGGAGCCGGGGGAGGAGCCGCTCGAGCCGACGGTGTCGACCTACAACGCCTACGCCGCCTCGCTGCTGGTCGACCACGGCCTGCGCATCGGCCACGAGCCCGACAGCCGGGTGCTCGCCGACGCCTCGCGCTACCAGCTCGCCGCCCGCGCGATCGCGCGCTACCCCCACCCGGTGCGGTTGCTGAGCGACCACCCCGAGACGGTCATCACCAACCTGCTCGCCCTCGACGGCGCCATGAGCGAGCACCAGGTCTCCCTCGACGCGCTGCGCGACTTCGACGCCGCCCATGTCGACCGGCTGCTCGCCGCGCTGGAGACCGAGCGCGCCCAGGACGACCTCAAGAAGGCACTCAACGCCACCCAGCGCCGCCAGGAGCTCCTGGGTCTGGTCGCCTCCTACCGCCGCCTCAAGGCCGACCTGGGCCTCATCGACTTCTCCGACCAGGTCGAGCGGGCCGCGCGGCTCGCGGCCGAGCATCCGGACGTCGGAGCGGAGCAGCGCGGCCGGTTCCGCGTGGTGCTGCTCGACGAATACCAGGACACCTCCGTGGCCCAGGCGCGGATGCTGAGCCGGCTCTTCTCCGGACCGACGCCGGAGGCCGGGCGCGGCCACGCGGTCACCGCGGTCGGCGACCCCAACCAGGCGATCTACGGCTGGCGAGGCGCCTCGGTGTCCAACATCCTGCACTTCGGAGAGGACTTCCCGACCGTCGACGGCCGCACCGACGCCCCGGCGCTGGCCCTCACCGTCAACCGTCGCTCGGAGGCCCGCATCCTCGAGGTGGCCAACAGGCTGGCGGCGCCGCTCTACGCGAAGTACCCCCAGGTCCGCCCGCTCGAGCCGAAGCCCGAGGCCGGCCCGGGTGTGGTCCGCGCATGTGTCCACGAGACCTACGACGCCGAGCTCGCCTGGCTGCCCGGCGAGGTCCACGCCGCCTACGCCGCCCTTCCCGACACTCCCGACAAGCCGCGCCGGTGGAGCAGCATCGGCGTCCTCACGCGCGACAACGCCACCGCGGCCGACGTCTTCGACCACCTCTCGCGCGCCGACATCCCGGTCGAGATCGTCGGTCTGCAGGGCCTGCTGCGCCTGCCCGAGGTCGCCGAGGTGGTCGCGACCCTCGAGCTGCTCCACGACGTCACCGCCAACGCCGCCGTGCTCGCGCTGCTCAGCGGCGCCCGCTGGGCGATCGGCCCCCGCGACCTCGCGCTGCTGGGCAAGCGCGCGCAGGAGCTCAGCCTGCGCCGGCGCGCCGACGCCTCCGAGCGTGACCTCGCCGCCGCGCTCGACGAGGCCGTGGCGGGCGCCGACCCGACCGAGGTGCTGGCGCTGTGCGACGCGCTCGACGACCCGGGCGAGCTCTCCTACTCCGCCGAGGCCCGCGAACGCTTCGGGCTGCTGGCCGGTGAGCTGCGCTACCTGCGCGCCCACGCCGGGGAGCCGTTGCTCGACCTGGTGCGCCGCATCGTCGACGTCACCGGCATCGACGTCGAGCTCGCGTCCTCCACCAGCCCGTCGGCAGCCGCCCGCCGCGACAACCTCGACCTGTTCCTGCGCGCGGTCGCGGACTTCCAGGCCGTCGACGGTGACGTGACCCTCCCCGCCCTGCTGGCCTACCTGCAGGCCGAGGACGACATGGGCACCGGCCTCGACATCGCCACACCCACCGACGCCGACTCGGTCAAGCTGCTGACGGTCCACCGCGCCAAGGGTCTGGAGTGGCACACCGTCTTCTGCGTCGGCGTCGCCGAGGAGCGCTTCCCAACCAACCGCACCCGGCCGCTGTGGACCACCAGCCCGGCCGTCCTGCCCACCGAGCTGCGCGGCGACGCCCGCGACCTCCCGGCGCTCGGCGAGCTCACCCGCAAGGGGCTCGTCGCGCTGCGTGACGACACCCGCGCCCACGAGGCGGAGGAGGAGCTGCGCCTGGGGTACGTCGCCTTCACCCGTGCCGCCCACCAGCTCGTCGTGTCGTCCCACTGCTGGACCGAGGGCCGCAAGAAGCCGCTCGGCCCGTCGGCGTATCAGAAGGTCGTCAAGGAGGCGCTGGAGTCGTGGGGGGAGCCGGTGGAGGCCTGGCTCGACCGCCCCGAGAAGGACGAGGTCAACCCGCTCGACGGCATCGACCGCTCGGTGGCGTGGCCGCACCCCGACCACACCCCCGAGGTCGAGCGCCGGCTCGCTGCCGCCGAGCTGGTCCACGCCGCGATCACCCGGCGGGAGGCGGGCACGCCAGACCCCGAGCACGACCTCGATCTGACCGAGCAGGCCGTGGTGGCGCAGTGGGATGCCGACCTGACCCGGCTGGCCGACGAAGCCGCGCGCGACCGCGCGCCGATCGTCGAGGTCGAGCTGCCGCGCGCGCTGTCGGCCACGACCTTGTCCCGGCTGCGCGGCGACGGTGCGCAGCTCGCCGCCGACCTGGCGCGCCCGATGCCCCGCAAGCCGTCGGCCGCAGCACGCTTCGGCACCCGGTTCCACGCGTGGGTGGAGAGCCGGTTCGGCCAGCAGCAGCTGCTCGACCCCGAGGACCTCCCCGGGCGCGCCGACCTCGGCATCGGCGACGACGCCGAGCTGGCGGCGGTGATCGAGGCCTTCGAGCGCGGACCGTTCGCTCAGCGCGTCCCCGTCGCCGTCGAGCAGCCGTTCTCCCTCGTCCTCGCCGGACGCGTCGTGCGCGGCCGGATCGACGCGGTCTACGCCGAGGACCATCCCGACGGTCCGGGCTACCTCGTCGTCGACTGGAAGACCGGCCACGCCGAGACCTCCGACCCGCTGCAGCTCGCGCTCTATCGCCTCGCCTGGGCCGAGACCGCCGGCGTCGACCCTGCGCGGGTGCGTGCGGCGTTCTGCTTCGTCCGCACCAGCAAGGTCGTGGAGCCGTCGGCCGAGGAGCTCCCCGACCGCGCGACGCTCGAACACTGGCTCGGCGACCCGGGGTCGGTAGCCTCGCAACCGTGACCAGCGACGAGACGACCAGCACCTCCGCCGACCTGACCCCCCTGCAGCTCCCGGGCGACGCCGACGCCTCGGCATGGCAGCAGGTCCTCGACGATCGCTGCACCCAGCAGGTGGCGCGCGCCGAGGCGTTCGTCGACCGGCTGGTCGGCCACGACGCCGGCGACCCGGCCATCCTCGGCACCTGGAACGACGTCGGCGTCGCCCTCAGCAACGCCGCGGCCGCCGCGTCGCTGCTGTCGCAGGTCCACCCCGACGCCGGGTTGCGTGAGGCCGCCGAGCGGGCCGAGGTCGCGATCGATGCGTTCCGCACCGACCTGATGCTCGACGCCCGGGTCTTCGACCAGCTCGCCTCGCTCGACCCGAGCTTCTTCGACGCCGGTGGCCGGCGCGTCCTCGAGCACTCGCTGCGCGACTTCCGGCGCGCCGGCGTCGACCGCGACGCCGACACGCGTGCGCGGCTCAAGGAGATCGCCGAGCGCGAGACCGAGCTGGCCCAGACGTTCTCCCGCAACATCCGCGACGGACGGCGTACGACGATGGTGCCCGTCTCCGCGCTCGAGGGACTCCCACAGGACTGGCGCGACGCCCACCCGGCCGACGCCGACGGCATGGTCGCGATCACCTCGGAGTATCCCGACACGCTGCCGTTCCTGACGTTCTCCCGCGACGCCGCCGCCCGGCGCGAGGTCGCTACCAACTTCCGCAGCATCGCCTGGCCCGACAACGACACCGTCCTGGGCGAGCTGCTGCGGCTGCGCCACGAGCACGCCACGCTGCTGGGCTACTCCGGCTGGGCCGACTTCGACGCCGAGGTGAAGATGATCGGCTCGGGCGAGGCGATCGCGGAGTTCATCGAGCGCATCGCCGCCGACGCCGAGCCGGCCGGGCGTCGCGACCTCGCCGTGCTGCTCGAGCGCGCCCAGGCCGACGACCCGAGCATCACCGAGATCGACGTCTCCCAGCTGGCGTTCTACGAGGAGACCGTCCGCCGCGAGCAGTACGACGTCGACGCCCAGCAGGTCCGGACCTACTTCGACTTCGCCAAGGTCCGCCAAGGCCTGCTCGACGTCACCGGCCGGCTGTTCGGCCTGGTCTACACCCCGGTCACCGACGCCGGCACCTGGCACCCGGAGGTCACGACGTACGACGTGAGCCTCGCCGCCGCGGACGGTGACGACGACGCCGACCTCGTCCCGCTCGGGCGGATCCACCTCGACCTGCACCCGCGCGAGGGGAAGTACAACCACGCCGCGCAGTTCGACCTCGTCCCCGGCGTGCTCGGCCAGCAGCTGCCCGAGGGCGTCCTGGTCTGCAACTTCCCGCGCGGGCTCATGGAGCACTCCGACGTCGTCACGCTGTTCCACGAGTTCGGCCACCTCATGCACCACGTCCTGGCCGGTCGCCACCCGTGGGTGCGGTTCTCTGGCGTCGCGACCGAGTGGGACTTCGTCGAGGCGCCCAGCCAGATGCTGGAGGAGTGGGCCTGGGACGCCGACGTGCTCGCGACGTTCGCGACCAACGAGGCCGGTGAGCCGATCCCGGCCGGGCTGGTCGCCAAGATGCGCGCGGCCGACGAGTTCGGCAAGGGCTACCAGGCCCGCACCCAGATGTCGTACGCCGCCATCTCCTACCGCCTCCACGAGGAGCAGCCCGCCGACCTGCACACGCGGGTCCACGAGCTGTCGCACGAGTACGCCCTCGTCCGGCTCCTGCCCGAGCAGCACTTCCACACCGGCTTCGGACACCTCGTCGGCTACACGAGCGGCTACTACACCTACATGTGGTCGCTGGTGATCGCGAAGGACCTGTTCTCCGCGTTCGATCCCGCCGACCTCTTCGACACCGAGGTCGCCACGCGCTACCGCGACCGCGTGCTTGCCGCCGGCGGCAGCAAGGACGCCGCGGAGCTGGTCGAGGACTTCCTCGGCCGTCCCTACAACTCCGACGCCTTCCGGGCCTGGTTGGAGCGCTGAGCGTGACGTCCTCCCCGACGACCCAGGTCGCGCTGTCGCAACGCGCCCACGAGCGCATCGGCGGGCGGCGCACCGACGAGGCGTGGCTCGCCGAGGTCTGGGACGACGCGGCCACCCGGGTGCTCGTCCTGGGCGGCACGAAGCTCGCGCCGACGAGCGAGCGCCGGTGGGTCTCCCCGCAGGACGCCCCCGCCGGCACCCGGATCCTGCTCGGCGAGCAGGACGGGGTGGTCCACTTCGCGCTGCAGGCCGGCGACGAGGCGGCCCAGGACGACTGGGTCTTCCTGCGGGCGCTGCTGCAGGACCTCGAGCCGGCGGAGGCCGACCTGCTGGTGCATGCGGTCGCGCTGGCGGAGTGGATGCGCGTCCACCGGTTCTGCGGCCGCTGCGGCGCAGCCCTCGAGCCGAGCCACGCCGGCCACGAGCAGGTCTGCACCGGCTGCGGGCGCCACCACTTCCCGCGCACCGACCCGGCCGTGATCATGCTCGTCACCGACGGACCCGGTCACGAGGGGGCGGGTGGCGAGCGCGCGCTGCTCGGCCGGCAGCCGTCGTGGCCGCCGGGGCGCTACTCGACGCTGGCGGGGTTCCTCGAGCCGGGCGAGTCGCTGGAGGACGCCGTACGCCGCGAGGTGCTCGAGGAGGCCGGCATCCACGTCGGCGCCGTGCACTACTTCGGCAACCAGCCGTGGCCGTTCCCGGCGAGCCTGATGGTGGGGTTCGTCGCCGAGGCGACGTCGGTCGAGATCGACGTCGACGCCGACGAGATCGAGGACGCGCGCTGGTTCACCCGCGAGGAGATGCGCGCCGAGGCCGAGGCCGGCACGCTCGTCCTGCCGGGCGGCATCTCCATCTCGCGGTCACTCATCGAGCACTGGTACGGCGGGGAGCTGCCCGGCCGCTGGTGAGCCGGCTACAGGGCGTCGTCGCCGACGTCCAGCGGCGCATTCCCCCGCGGGCTTGATCTGCGTCAAGGAGACCGCCGCCCGTCCTGCGTAGCTTCAGGATCGTCCCCCGGAGAGTGGGGACGAGAAGCCACACAGGAAGGCCCGATCATGAACACCACCACCGCCCTCACCACCACCGTCCTGCGCGCCGAGGGGTTCTCCTGCCCCTCCTGCGTGGCGAAGATCGAGAAGCGGGTCGGGCGGCTGCCCGGCGTCGACTCGGTCACGGTGCACTTCGCCTCCGCGCGCATCGAGGTCCGCCACGACGCCGCGCTCAGCGACGTCGACGCACTGATCGACGCCGTCGCCAAGGCGGGCTACGTCGCCCGCCCGGCTGCGTTCTGACCCGCAGAAACGTCGAGGAGTCGTCATGAGCATGAGCATGAGCATGAGCACCATGGGCACCCGGGTCCGTCGCTGGATCGGACACCGCTGGGCTGTCCCCACCGTGTCCGGCACGGCGATCCTGGCCTCGTTCGCAGTGTCGCGACTGGCCGGCGCCACTGGCTGGGCCGACGCGCTGATGATCGCCGCAGCCGTCATCGCTGGTACGCCGGTGGTGGTCAAGGCCGCGCGAGCGCTGACCGTGCGGGTCGTCGGCATCGACCTGCTCGTCTCGGTCGCCGCGTCTGGCGCCGTCGTCATCGGCAACTACTGGGAGGCCGCCGCGGTGACCTTCCTGTTCGCCGTCGGTCACGCGCTGGAGAGCGCGACGCTCGCAAAGACGCGCTCGGCCCTCGCTGAGCTGATCGCCGTGGCTCCCGACGTCGCCGTGGTGCTCCGCGCGGGCGAGCAGGTCGAGGTGCCGGCCGCGACCGTCGAGGTGGGCGAAGTCGTGCTGGTCAAGAGCGGCACGAAGGTCCCGGTCGACGGGGAAGTCGTGGCCGGAAGCGGCGCGGTCGACGAGGCCTCGATCACGGGTGAGTCCATCCCCGCGGAGAAGGTCGAGGGCGACCGCGTCTTCGCCGGCACCGTCTCCACCGGGGGATTCCTCCAGGTGCGGACCACGGGCGCCGGCGCGGACACGACGTTGGCGCGGATCATCCACCGCGTGGAGGAGGCGCAGGACGCCAAGGCCCCGACCCAGGCGTTCATGGACCGGTTCTCGGCCTGGTACACCCCGGCGATCATCGTCCTGGCCGTCGTCGCCGGGCTGGTGACCCGCGACGTCGTGCTCGCGCTGACGCTGCTGGTGATCGCGTGCCCCGGCGCGCTGGTCATCTCGATCCCCGTCTCTATCGTGGCGGGCATCGGTCGCGGTGCGAAGGACGGCATGTTGATCAAGGGCGGGGAGTTCCTCGAGACGTCCGCGCGGATCGACGCGGTGGCGCTCGACAAGACCGGGACGCTCACCGAGGGACGCCCCCGACTGACCGACGTCGTCGCGCTACGACCGGGCTGGGGTCGCGCCGACGTGCTGGCACTCGCTGCCCGTGCCGAAGCCGGCTCGGAGCACCCGCTCGCGCGACCGATCCTGGAGGCGGCGGCTGCCGAGGGACTCGCGGTCCCCGGCCTGCCCGAGCACACGGAGCCGGTGGCCGGCAAGGGGATCGTCGCGACCCTCGATGGTCGTCGCGTCGCGGTGGGCAACCTGGCGCTGATCGCGGCGGAGCGCGCCGATCACGACCTCGGAGGACAGGTCGCCGAGACCGTGGCGGAGCTCGCCGAGGCCGGGCGTACGCCGATGGTGGTCGCCGTGGACGGCGACGTAGTGGGCGTCGTCGCAGTGGCCGACCGGGTCCGTCCCGAGGCCGCCGAGATGGTGCGGCGCCTGCGCCGGGTCGGCGTACGCGAGGTGGTCATGCTGACCGGCGACATCGAGCCGGTGGCTCGGGCGGTCGCCAGCCAGGTCGGCATCGACCAGGTGCGCGCGAGCCTGCTGCCCGAGGCGAAGCTCGAGGCGGTGGCCCAGCTGCAACGCGAGGGCCGCACGGTCGCGATGGTCGGCGACGGGGTCAACGACGCACCTGCCCTGGCGACCGCCGACATCGGCGTCGCGATGGGGGCAGCCGGCAGCGGGGTGGCGATCGAGACGGCCGACATCGCGCTGATGAAGGACGACCTGCTCAAGCTGCCCGCTGCGGTCGGTCTCGCCCGGCGCACGGTCGCGAACATGCGCCAGAACATCACGATCGCGCTGGTCACCGTCGCGGCTCTGGTCGCCGGCGTGCTCCTCGGCGGCGTCACGATGGCGATCGGGATGCTCGTCCACGAGCTGTCGGTGCTGCTGGTCATCGTCAACGCGATGCGCCTGCTGCGACCGGCCCAGCCGGCCGAAGACCGCAACCCGCCGCAGCGACCCGGTCAGGACGCCGACAACGCCTCGCTCAGGGCTGCTCCGACAGCCGCATGAGGGCGTCGGGGTCGGCGATCAGGAGCCGACCCCCGGCCAGCTCCCGCACCACCCCGGAGTCCCGCAACCGGCGCAGCTGCCGGCTCAGGGACTCCGGGGTGGTGTCGAGCAGGGAGGCGATGTCCTTCTTGGCGATCGGCAGCTGGACCTGGAGCCCCTGTTCGTCGTGGCGCCCGGGCAAGGAGAGCAGGTATCCCGCCAGCCGCGCGCTCACGTCGCCCGAGATCACGGCGGCCAACCGGGTCTCGGTCTCCAGCAGCCGGTCGCTGACCGTGCGCAACAGCTGCCAACCGATCGAGGGGTGCTCGGTGATCAACCGGTGCAGGTCGTCGTGGTGGAAGGTGCACATGCTGGCCGGCTCCACTGCAGTGACGAAGTGCTCCGACCTGCTGCCGGTGAGGAAGCCGGACTCGCCGAAGAAGTCCCCGGGACCGAGCAGCCGGACGATCTGCTCGTGGCCGTCTGCGGTGATCCGCGCGACCTTCACCATGCCGGTGTGCGCCACCAGCAGCTGCCGCAGCGGCGCGCCGGCGGCGACGACCTGCTCACCCTTGGTCAGCGTGACCGGGCGGGCCACGGCCGCGACAGCCACCTGGTCGGCGTGATCGAGGCCGCCGAAGATCGGCACCCGGGCGACGCAGAGGTCGGACCCGGGCTCCTCGACCAGCGGCAGCAGCGGGCGGCTCACGCCAACTCGGCCAGCTTCTCCTTGACCTGCTTGAGCGACGGGTTGGTCTGCGCCGACCCGTCGGCGTAGACCAGCGTCGGGACGGTCTGGTTGCCGTTGTTGACCTTCTCGACGATCTGCGCGGCCTCGGGGTGCTGCTCGATGTCGACGACCTCGTAGCTGATGCCCTCGCGGTCCATCTGGGACTTCAGCCGGTGGCAGTAGCCACACCACGGGGTCGAATACATCGTCACGGACGCAGCAGTCACAGCGGGTCTCCAGGGTCGGGTGCGGACAGCGATGTCGGGGCCGCGCTCTAGGCTCGGGCCCGTCTGACGAGAACGCTACGACCCGAGGAGTTGTTCCACGCTGTTGCCCACGTCCGGCACCTCTCCCGACGCCCTGCTCGAGGGTCTCGACCCCGAGCAGCGCGCGGTCGCGACGACCCTGCGCGGACCGGTGCGCGTGCTCGCCGGTGCCGGCACGGGCAAGACCCGCGCCATCACCCACCGCATCGCCTACGGCGTCGCGAGCGGCGTCTATGCGCCCAACGAGGTCCTGGCCGTCACGTTCACGACCCGGGCCGCCGGGGAGATGCGTGGGCGGCTGCGCGGGTTGGGCGCTGCCGGGGTGCAGGCGCGCACGTTCCACTCGGCGGCGCTGCGCCAGCTGCGCTACTTCTGGCCGCACGTCTACGGCGGGGAGCCGCCGCAGCTGATCGAGTCCAAGCTCGGGATGCTCGCCCAGGCCGCGCGCGGGCTGCGGGTCCAGGTCGACCAGGCGACGCTGCGCGACCTGGCCTCGGAGATCGAGTGGGCCAAGGTCTCCAACGTGCGCCCCGACGACTACGAGCGCGCGGCGAAGGCGCGCAACCGCGAGGTCAGCGGCCAGGCGCCGAGCGTGATCGCGCGGGTGTTCGCCGGCTACGAGGAGGTCAAGCGCGGCCAGGGCCGGATGGACATGGAGGACGTCCTGCTCATCACGGCCGCACTCCTCGAGGACGAGCGGGTGGGGGCGCAGGTGCGCCGGCAATACAAGTGGTTCGTCGTCGACGAGTTCCAGGACGTCAGCCCGATCCAGTGGGCGCTGCTCGAGCTGTGGCTCGGCGGTCGCGACGAACTGTGCGTCGTCGGCGACCCCGCCCAGACGATCTATTCCTTCGCCGGCGCCCGGGCCGACTACCTGCGCGACCTCGGCTCCCGCTTCCGCGACGTCACCACCGTCGAGCTGGTGCGCAACTACCGCTCCACGCCGCAGATCGTCGAGGCCGCCAACACCGTCCTCGGCACGGGTCCCGAGCGCGGGGGAGCGGTACGGCTGGTCGCCCAGCAGCCCGCCGGTCCCGACGTGGCCTACGTCGAGCACCCCGACGAGGTCGCCGAAGCCGAGGCGACCGCGGCCGAGATCCTCGCGGCCCAGCGCAACGGCGTCCCCCTGCGCGAGATCGCGATCCTGTTCCGCATCAATGCCCAGTCCGAGGCGTTCGAGGAGGCGCTGGCCGCGCGCGGACTGGCGTACGTCGTGCGCGGTGCCGCCCGCTTCTTCGAGCGGCCCGAGGTCCGCCAAGCCGTCACGATGCTGCGCGGGCGCGCCCGCGGCGGCGAGCCGGTCGCGGCCGAGGACCTGGTGGTCGAGACCAAGGCCGTCCTCGCCGGGATGGAGTGGACCGAGCAGGCCCCGACCGGCCGTGGCGCCAAGCGCGACCGCTGGGAGTCCCTGCACGCCCTGGTCACCCAGGCCGAGGAGTTCGCGCAGGACCCGGCCGCCACCCTGGATGCGTTCGTCGACGAGCTCGACCGCCGCGCCAGCGAGCAGCACGCCCCCGTCGCCGAGGGCGTCACCCTGGCCACCCTCCACGCCGCCAAGGGCCTGGAGTGGGACCGCGTCTTCCTGTGCGGCATGCAGGAGGGCTCGATGCCGATCGTCTACGCCGAGGGGCCCGAGCAGATCGGCGAGGAGCGCCGGCTGCTCTACGTCGGCATGACCCGCGCGCGCCAGCAGCTCACCGTCTCCTGGTCGCAGTCGCGCTCGCCCGGCGGTCGCGCCTCGCGCAAGCCGTCGCGGTTCCTCGCCGACGTCCGCCCCGAGGTCGGCTCCGACCGCGCGCCCGGCAAGCAGCGCACCCGCCGCAAGGGCCTGGCCACCTGCCGCTCGTGCGGCATCTCGCTCACCACCACCGCGGAGCGCAAGGTCGGGCGGTGCGAGAACTGCCCCGCGACGTACGACGAGGCGTTGTTCGAGCGGCTGCGGGAGTGGCGGGTGGAGCGCGCCACCACCGACAAGGTGCCGGCCTTCGTGGTCTTCACCGACCTCACCCTGCAGGCGATCGCGGAGCAGAAGCCCGCCGACGAGCGCGCCCTGTTGGCGATCAGCGGGGTGGGGCGCTCCAAGATCGACAAGTACGCCGACGAGGTGCTCGCGATCGTCAATGACTCCTGAGTAGGTTTGCGCCCATGCGTCGCACTCTCTACAACGAGGACCACGAGTCCTATCGCCAGACCATCCGCCGGTTCATCGAGGCCGAGGTCGTGCCCCACTACCCGGACTGGTTCGAGGCCGGTCAGGTCCCCACGGAGCTCTACACCAAGCTCGGCGAGCTGGGTGTCTGGGGGATCGAGGTCCCCGAGGAGTACGGCGGGGCCGGCATCGATTCGTTCAAGTACTCCGCGATCCTCACCGAGGAGGCGTGCCGGGCGGGGGTCAACCTCGGCGCCGCGGGCGTCCACACGGAGCTCTGCCTGCCCTACCTGCTCAAGCTCGGCACCGAGGAGCAGCTGCAGCGGTGGATGCCCGGTTTCGTCTCGGGCGAGACGATGTTCGCCATCGCGATGACCGAGCCCGGCACGGGCTCCGACCTCGCCGGCATGCGCACGACCGCCGTGCGCGACGGGGACCACTACGTCCTCAACGGGGCCAAGACCTTCATCACCGGCGGCGTGCTCGCCGGTCGCGTCATCGTCTGCGCCCGCACCGCCCCGCCGCGCGAGGACGACCGCCGCTTCGGCATCTCGCTGCTCGTCGTCGACACCTCGCTCCCGGGTTGGGAGGTCGGCCGCAAGCTCGACAAGATCGGTCTCAAGGTCTCCGACACCGCGGAGCTGTCCTTCACCGACGTCCGGGTCCCGGCCGAGGACCTGCTCGGCGAGGAGAACATGGGCTTCTCCTACCTCGGGCAGAACCTCCCCCAGGAGCGGCTCGGCATCGCCGTCGGCGCCTACGCCCAGGCCGCGGCAGCGCTGCGGTTCGCCGTCGACTACACCAAGCAGCGCGAGGTCTTCGGTCAGCCGGTCGCGGCCTTCCAGAACACCAAGTTCGAGCTGGCCGCCTGCAAGGCCGAGCTCGACGCGTGCCAGGCCGTCGTCGACCGCGCCATCGAGGCCCACGACGCCGGTGAGCTCACCGCGGTCGAGGCCGCGTCGGCCAAGCTGTTCTGCACCGAGACGGCCAACCGGATCATCGACCGGTGCCTGCAGCTGCACGGCGGCTACGGCTACATCAACGAGTACCCCATCGCCCGGCTCTACGCCGACAACCGGGTCACCCGGATCTATGGCGGCACCTCCGAGGTTATGAAGATGATCATCGCCAAGGACGTCCTGGGCTGATCAGCCCTCGGCACGACCAGCGGCAGCTTCAGCGCCGGGCCAGCGCAGCACGCGCGGCCCGGCGCACTGCGTTGGTGAGGTCGTCCAGCCCCGCGCTCTCCAGGCGCCAGCGCTGCCAATGCAGGGGTACGCCGCTCCACGTCGTGCCCGGCAGCCGCACCAGCTCGCCGTCGGCCTCGACCGCCGTGAGCTGCGGCTCCGGCACCATGCCCCAGCCCAGGCCCCGGCGTACGGCCTCGAGGAAGTCCGCCGAGCTCGGCACCCGGTGGACCACCGGCGGACGCGCGTGCCCGCGTGCAGCGAGCGCGTCGTCCTGCAGTCGGTCCTTCTCGTTGAACACCACCACCGGCATGGCCGCCCAGTCGACGCCGCGTCCGCTGCGGTGGCGCTCGAGCAGCCCGGGTGCGGCGGCCGGGCGGTAGCGCAGCGTCCCGAGGTGCTCCACCGAGCACCCCTGGACGGGGTCGCTGCTCGCGGTGATGGCGGCCTGGACGTCGCCGCGGCGAAGCAGGTCGCTGGAGTAGGCCTGGTCCTCCACGTGCAGGCGCAGCGCGGTCGCGGGTCGGGCGGCGATCTCGTCCAGGACGGGGCGGAACCAGGTCGCCAGCGAGTCGGCGTTGACCGCGACGGCGAGCTCGGTGACCACGGGCTCGGCGCCCGGCGCGGTGGGCAGGAGGGTGCCGGCCTCCGCGTCGAGCAGGTGCAGCTGCCGCGCGAGCCGGAGCAGGGGAGCGCCGGCCTCGGTCACCTCCGCGGGCGTCGTACGCCGCACGAGCACCTGGCCGGCGGTGCGCTCGAGCGCTCGGATGCGCTGGCTCACGGCGCTCGGCGTCACGCGCAGTCGACGTGCTGCCGCCTCGAACGTCCCCTCCTCGGCGATGACGCGCAGGGTCTCGAGGTGCTCGGGGTCGAAGCGCATCGGGCCAGTCAAGCAGCGATCGGGCCGTGATGAAGCCATGCTTCATGATGTGTAGGAAGTTTCGTTGGTGTGATGGAGTCTCGCGCGGTTAGGTTCCGACGGTGCTCACCGCCCTGACCCCCGCTCTGGCCGGCTTCCTGACCGGCGGTTCGCTGATCATCGCGATCGGCGCGCAGAACGCCTTCGTCCTGCGTCAGGGACTGGCGCGCCACCACGTCGGCGCGGTGGTCGCGCTGTGTGCCGTATCCGACGCCGTGCTGATCGTTGCCGGTGTCGGCGGGCTCGGGGCGCTCGTCGACCGCGCCGGCTGGCTCGTCGACGTCGTGCGCTGGCTCGGGGTGGCCTTCCTCCTCTGGTACGCCGCCGGGTCGCTGCGCCGCGCCTTCCGTCCCGAAGCCCTCGGTGCCGACGGCGTCGCCGCGGCGCGCGCGGAGTCGCGCCGGACCGTCCTCGGCCGTGCGGCCGCACTGACCTGGCTGAACCCGCACGTCTACCTCGACACGGTGCTCCTCATCGGCTCCATCGCCGCCACCCACAGCGCGGGCGCCGACCCCGGTGGCCTCGACGGGCGGTGGTGGTTCGCGATCGGTGCGGTGACGGCGAGCCTGGTCTGGTTCTCCGGACTCGGGTACGGCGCGCGGCTGCTCGCGCCTGCGCTCGCCCGACCGCGCGCATGGCAGGTGCTCGAGGTGCTGATCGCGGCGACGATGATCGCCATCGCGATCAAGCTCGCGCTGGGCTGAACGAGAGCCGCGATCGGGTTGGCAGAAAACTTGCGATGTAAGGACCAGAAATTGACTTGGCACTGACGCGCCGAGAGCGATAGGTTCTCGCTCAGTCCTTAACAGCCCGCGCATCACGGTCCTGGCACGACCGGCGCTCGAAGAACCAGAAGGAGGTGCGGAGATGTTCACCACGACCACGTGGCTTACCGGCAGCAAGCCGGCCTTTGGCATGTCCGCACCGGCGTGCATCCAGGGGACCGCTGTGTCTGCTGCGCGTCTGCGCCACATCGATGCTCTCGACATCACGGGAGCGACCTCGGGGACCTCTGCCTGGAGCCCACCTGACTGGTGACACCACCAGCAGGCGACCTCCAGGCCGCGGAACCCGAATCCGGGATCCGCGGCCTTCGTGTTTCTCGGACCCAGATCGACCACCACCACACGAGATCACGCACGAGGAGGTGCGACGCATGACCATCAGCGTCCTCACCCCGCCGGTCGCCACCGCGACCCACGGGTTGGGTGCAGGTGAGCCGGGAGAGCTGCCCTGCCGGGCAGCTGACGCGGAGCTGTTCTTCGCCGAGTCGCCGGCGGACGTCGAGACCGCGAAGGCGCTGTGCCTGGACTGCCCGGTCCGGGCCGAGTGCCTGGCCGGAGCGCTCGAGCGCCGCGAGCCCTGGGGCGTGTGGGGCGGTGAGCTGTTCCTCCAAGGAGTGGTGATCCCCCGCAAGCGTCCCCGCGGCCGTCCGCGCAAGAACCCGGTCGCGGCCTGACGCTCACCGGCACACCCACAGAGAAGACCGATCACATGACCAAGAACGCTTTGAAGCCCAGGAGAATCCTCATGTATCTCATGAACGAAGAACTCGCTCGCGCTCAACAGCACGAGCGGCTGGAGGCCGCCCACACGCACATGTTGGTGCGCCAGGCGAAGACCGCTCGCAAGGCCGCCCGCAAGGCCGAGCGCGCCGCCCAGCAGGCACGGCTGGCCATCGCCCGACAGTTGTAGGTCAGCTCTCGGCGCAGAAGGACCCGCTGAATCCGCCCGACCCGTCAGCCCCGGAAGCCCCACGCTTCCGGGGCTGGCGCTACTGTCAGCGCCCGTGAGCGTACCCACGCAGCCGCCCCCGAGCCGGGCCGTCGACGCCTCGTGGCGCAAGCGCCTGGCCAACCGGATCGTCCAGCGGGCGTGGCACTGGGTCGACCGGGCCGGCGAGATCGTTCCTGGCACCGCGGCCGCAAGCCGATTCGGTGCCCTCGGGCCGGGCAGCTGCATCGGGTTCCCGCACGCGACCTTGATGAACGTCGGCTCGATCCACATCGGCGCCGGCACGCTCATCGGGCGCAACGCGACGCTCAGCGTCGGCTACGGGCCGACGGCCACGCAGCTCCCCGAGCGCGGCCTCGTGATCGGCGACCGGTGCGTGCTCGGCGCGCGCGTCAGCCTCACCGCGCACTCCTCGATCGAGATCGGCGACGCGGTCTGGTTCGGCCAGTCGGTCTTCGTCTCCGACGCCAGCCACGGCTACCAGGATCCCGAGAGCCCGATCGGCGAGCAGCTCGGCGACCACCAGCCGGTGCGCATCGGCTCCGGCTCCTGGATCGGGCACGGCGCGATCATCCTGCCGGGCACCACGATCGGCCGCAACGTCGTGGTCGCGGCCGGCTCGGTCGTGCGCGGCACGATCGACGACCACGCAGTCGTCGGAGGAGTGCCGGCCAAGCTGATCCGGCGCCTCGAGCCCGGCGTGGGCTGGGTCGGCAACGGGGGCGACGTACGCCCGGTGTGGTCCCACGACGAGCTCGTGATCCGCGGCCTGCGACGCGCAAGGGTTGCCCATGACTCGTGACCTGCTTCCCTCCGAGGAGCTGTGGCCCGCCGTGCACGCCGCCCGGCGCAGCCTCGCTGAGGACCTGGCGACGCTGTCGGAGGCGCAGTGGCGGACGCCGTCGCTGTGCGACGACTGGGACGTCGAGCATGTCGTCGCCCACCTCACGGCGGCAGCGAGCGTCGGGCAGTGGCGCTGGCTGCGCAGCATCGTCGCGGCCGGCTTCCGCCCCGCGGTGCACAACGAGCGGCGCCTGCGCGAGCACCTCGGCGCGACCCCGGCCGAGACCCTGCGCCGCTTCGAGGCGGTCGTCCACTCCACCGTGGCACCGACCCGCGACACCGCGGCGTACCTCGGCGAGGTGCTCGTGCACGGGGAGGACATCCGTCACCCGCTGGGCATCGAGGCGGAGCCCGATCTCAATGCGCTGACTGCGGTCGCGCGCTTCTACGCCGCCCGGGACTTCACCGTCTCGAGCCGATCGGCGACCAAGGGGCTCCGGCTGCGCGCGACCGACGGCCCCTTCGCTACCGGTGAGGGACCCGAGGTCGCCGGGACGACGCTCGCACTGGTGATGGCGATGGCGGGGCGACGCGCCTATGTCGAGCAGCTCGAGGGCCCGGGCGTGGCCACGTTGGCCGACCGGATCGGGTGAGGCCGGTGGCGAGGCCGGTGGGGCGTCCGATGGCGGGAGAGGTCTGGGGCCACGGTCGTGAGGTCGCCGCGCGCGGGATCGACTTGCTCCTGGGCGTCAGCGGTCGACCCGTCCACCCCGATCCACTGGCGACTCCGGGCTAGCCTGAAGCGATGGCGAGTTCCACCACCTGCGACTTCTGCGGGACGACGGTGCCCGGTGACCCGCCGCTGACGTGGACCGCCGCCGTCGAGGGCGATCGGCTGCGCCGGTTCTGCGACAGCTGCTCGCGCGAGCACCTGCGCGCGATGGAGGCCAAGCTCGACTCCGACTTCTGGTGAGCCGCGCCGCGCTACTCCTCGGCGAAGCCCGGCAGGTGCGTCTCGAGCAGCTCGCGGAAGGCCAGCGTCGCCTCGAGCTGTGAGAGCACCCCGACCGCGCCGAGCACGGTGCGGTGGATCAGCAGGTACGCCGGGGGCAGGTTGAGCTTGAGCTGCAGGGTGTAGCCGGCCTCGCGCGGGTCGGTGACGCGGTCGAACTGGCTGCGCAGCCAGTCACGGCTGAAGGTGAACTCCTCGTACTTGGTCGGCTCGACGAACGGCGCGAGGTAGTCCTGCAGCGCCTGTGGATCGACCTTGATCGACGGCTTCACGAAGCCCTCGGTGCGCAGCTCGGCGAGAAGTTGGTCGTAGTCGTCGTGGGCGGCGATCCGCAGGAGCTTGCCCATCGCCGGGGGCAGCCCGCCCTCGGGCAGGCGGGCGACCGCGCCGAAGTCGACGATGCCCAGCCCGCCGGGCGTACCGTCCTCGGTCGGGAGGATGCGGAAGTTGCCGGGGTGCGGGTCGGCGTGCAGCATCCCGCTGCGCGCAGGGCCGACGAAGAGGAACCGGGCGTAGAGCTCGCCGTAGTGGTCGCGCGTGGCCTCATCAGCGGTGTCGATCAGCTGCGCCAGCGAGCCGGTCGACTCCATCCACGTGGTGACCAGCACCCGATCGGAGTAGGCCACGACCTCGGGCACGGTGTAGTCGGGGTCGTCGCGAAACGCTTCCGCGAACGCCTGCTGCGCCTCGGCCTCGAGCCGGTAGTCGAGCTCCTCCTCGGCGCGCAGCAGCAGCTCGTCGACGAGCGCCTTCACGTCGAGGCCCGGCACCAGGGTGCCGAAGGTGCGCCCCAGACGGGCCACCTGGCGCAGGTCGGAGGTGAAGGCTTTGTCGGCGCCGGGGTACTGGATCTTGACCGCAACCTCGCGGCCGTCATGCCAGCGCCCGCGGTGGACCTGCCCCAGCGACGCGGACGCCGACGGCGTCTCCTCGAGCTCGACCAGCTGGTCGCGCCAGTCGCCGCCCAGCTCGCGGGTGAGCACGACGTGGACGGCCGCCAGCGACATCGGGGGAGCGGAGTCCTGCAGCTTGGTGAGCTGGGCCCGGTAGGGCCCGACCAGCTCCTCGGGCAGAGCCGCCTCCATCACCGACAGCGCCTGGCCGAACTTCATCGCGCCGCCCTTGAGCTCACCCAGGGTGCGGAAGAGCTGCTCGGCGGTGCGCTGCTGGACCTCGGTCAGGACGGCCTCCGCGGGCGCGCCGCCCAGGCGCCGTCCGAGTCCGACGGCGGTGCGGCCGGCGTACCCCAGGGGCAGACCGGCGAGTCGGGCCGTGCGGACCACTGCCTTGCGCGGGAGGTCACTCACCCTGTCATTGTTGCCGACAGGTCCCAGCCGCAGCCGCAACCGGGATGCCGGGCCCACGCACGGGTGCGCAGGTCGGGGTGCTCAGGCCCCAGCCGCACGGTCGCCGACCAGGTCGAGGGACGCAGTCCGGCGGTCCAGGCGAGCACGTCGCGCACGGCCCAGCCGGCGGCGATCGCGGCCAGCGCCGGGTCGACCGGTTCGGGTACGCCGTCGGGCCGGTCGCACCCGTCGAGGCGGGCGCGCTGCTCGACCAGCAGCGGCCAGCGCGGGTCCTCGTCGCCGTGGTGGGCGTCGACGCAGCGCAGGCAGGCGGTGCGGCCCGGCTCCACGAACGGTCCGACGGTGGCCACCCCCTCGTCCAGGCGTACGGCGAGGTGGGGCACCCCCGCACGTGCCCACGGGTCCAGGCGGGTGCGGGTCGGCTGCCCGACGCCGGCGAGCACGATCAGCCCGGGCGCGGCGTCCTTGCCCTCCTTGCCCTGCTTGCCCTCCTGATCCGTCTGCGGCGGGCAGCCGGCGTCGGTGAGCAGCGCGGTCAACCGTGCGGCCAGGCGGGCGCCCGGCTCGCTGCCGAACGACTCGACCACGATCGGCGGAACCCCACCGGTGCTCGCCTCGCCAGTCAGCAACCGGGCCGCGGCGGCGTACCGATCCCCGCGGGCGAAGGGCGCGTCGGGCAGGGTCACGACCAGCCCGGCCTCCGTCAGTCGACTGCCCAGCGGGTGGGTGGCGAGCAGCTCGCGCAGATCGCCGCGGTTCCAGGCGGTCAGCAGCGCGCGGTGCTCGGGGGTGTCGGGCACGACGACGGCGTGGTCGGGGTCGAGGCCGAGCTGGAGGTGGCCGGCGTCGCGGCGCAGCAGCCGCGCGCCGGGACGCAGCAGCGGCGTACCGGAGACGTGCGTGGCCATGGCGGCAGGCTCGCAGAACGCGGCCGAGTCCGGCGGCGGTCATCCACAGGGCCGTCTGACTGGTCAGCAGGGAAAGCACGAAGACCCCGGAGGAAGCCCGGGGCCTTCGCCTGTTCGTGGTGGTGCTGGGTGATGCGGTGGTGCGGGTGCTGAGGATCAGGCCTTGCCGAGGATCCGGTTGAGGTTGGTGCTGCAGACGGGGCAGACGGCCTTGGCCATCTTGGTGCCCTTGTCGTTGACGCGGACCTCGCCCTCGGCCTCGCGCTTCTCCTTGCACTTCACGCAATAGAACTCGCCGCTCCAGGTCTCCGCCATGACGGCCCTCCTTCTGTTGTGCACCCCGCCGTGGTTGGAGGGGAACTGGTCGTCGCGGCGGGGGCCTTCGGGGAAGCCCCGCCGGGGCCGACCGCACGGCGGCCGACCGATTGGCACACTACGCCAACGATCGCCGTCTGGGTCGTTCTCGCGCGAGATGCGGTTTCGTGTCGAAATCCGCGTCGCGCCGCGGTTTCCGACCCACGCACTAGCCTCACCGACCATGAGTACCCCGACTCCTGCGCACCCGACCGACCTGCCCCACCTGCGCGTCGAGCGCCACGACGACGGGGTCGTCGTCCTCACCCTCGACGACCCCGATCGGCGCAACGCGATGACCACGGCGATGACCGAGTCGTGGGTCGCGGCGGTCGAGTCGCTCGCGGGCGATGCGAGCGTGCGGGTCGCGGTGGTGACCGGCGCGGGCAGTGCCTTCACCTCCGGGGGTGACACCGCGTGGCTGGCCAGCGAGCCGGACGCGACGGTCGACGAGCTGCGCACGCGGATGCTCGGCTTCTATCGCGCGTGGCTGTCGATCACGAAGCTGGAGGTCCCGACCATCGCGGCGGTCAACGGCGCCGCGATCGGCGCCGGGCTCTGCCTGGCCCTGGCCTGCGACATCCGGTACGCCGCTCCGGGCGCCAAGGTGGGGGCGCCGTTCGTGAAGCTCGGCCTGCACCCGGGCATGGCCGGCACCTTCCTACTGCCCGACGCCGTGGGTGCGGCGCAGGCGCGCGAGCTGCTGATCACCGGCCGGGTCGTCGACGCCGACGAGGCCCTGCGCCTGGGCCTGGTCTCGCGGGTGCTCGGCGGCGAGAGCTTCCTCGACGAGGTCCTCGCCATCGCCCGCGATATCGCCGCGACCGCCCCGATCGCGCAGCGGCTCACGACGCTGGCGCTGCGCGGCGGCGGGCACGCCGACCTGGAGACCGCGCTGCAGTGGGAGGCGCTCGCGCAGCCGGTGACGATGGCGACCGACGACCTGCAGGAGGGGATCCGGGCCGTGCGCGAGAAGCGCGCGCCGCGCTTCACCGGGCGCTGACCAGGCGGGAGAAGAAGGAGAGGCCCCCTGCCTGTGACCGGCGCTGGCCTTCCCCTTGCCTACGCCGACCACCGTGACCGGGGGCCTCTTCTGTGCGTGAACGCTAGGGGGAACCGCCGCCGCGGTCAACGCGATCTCACGAACTCATCCGCAGCCTGTGGACAACTGTGTGGACAACTGGGGACGGGGTGTTGAGAACGTGTTCTCGGCCGGGGACGACGCGCCGTACGGGTGTGTACGGTGCTGAGGAAGCCCGCACCGCCGTACCCCCGGTGATGGGGCGCTGACCTGCAGGAACGGTCCACCGCGCGGTGCGGCCCGGGTGTGGAGGAAGAAAAGTTGGCGCGCGAATCCGACAAGTCGCCCGAGCCGGGCACCGGGATCGAGTCGGGCGCGCCGCTCGGGCCGGTCGCCGCGCTGCGCCGGATCGCGTTCCTCCTCGAGCGTCGGCTGGCGGAGACCTACAAGGTCAAGGCGTTCCGCTCGGCGGCCGCGACCCTGCTGCCGCTGGGCGAGGAGGAGGTACGCCGCCGCGCCGAGGCCGGCACGCTGCAGGAGCTGCCCGGCATCGGAGCCTCGACCGCGGGCGTCATCACCGACGCAGTCGCCGGGAAGGTGCCGGCCTACCTCGCCAAGCTCGAGCAAGAGGCCGGCCCGCTCGCCCCGGGCGGGGAGGAGCTGCGCGCGCAGCTGCGCGGCGACCTGCACACCCACTCCGACTGGTCCGACGGCGGCTCGCCGATCGAGGAGATGACGTTCACCGCCGTCGAGCTCGGTCATGAGTACGTCGTCCTCACCGACCACTCGCCGCGGCTCAAGGTCGCCAACGGCCTGTCCGCGGAGCGGCTGACCCGCCAGCTCGAGGTCATCGACGGGATCAACGCCCACCTCGGCGACAGCTTCCGGCTGCTCAAGGGGATCGAGGTCGACATCCTCGACGACGGCGGACTCGACCAGAGCGACGAGATGCTCGCCCGGCTCGACCTGCGGGTCGCCTCGGTGCACTCGAAGCTGCGGATGGAGTCGGCCGCGATGACCCGGCGGATGCTCGCTGCGATCGCCAACCCGTTCACCAACGTGCTGGGCCACTGCACCGGCCGGATGGTCACCGGGCGTCAGGGCCAGCGCAAGACGGGGCGCCCGGAGTCGGAGTTCGACGCCGAGGCCGTCTTCGCCGCCTGCGTCGAGCACGACGTCGCCGTCGAGATCAACTCCCGGCCCGAGCGGCGCGACCCGCCGACCCGGCTGATCGAGCAGGCGCTCGAGGCAGGGTGCCTGTTCTCCATCGACTCCGACGCCCACGCGCCGGGCCAGCTCGACTTCCTCGACCACGGCTGCGCGCGCGCCGCGGAGCTCGGGATCCCGGCCGAACGCATCGTCAACACCTGGCCGATTGACGACCTGCTGGCCTGGGCATCGCGGTAACGTCCCGTCATGGCCCAGCCCGTGGTGGAGGTACGTCGCTCGCGGCGCCGTCGTCGCACCGTGGGCGCCTACCGCGAGGACGGCAAGGTCATCGTGATGATCCCGGCCCGGTTCACCCAGGCCGAGGAGCGCGAGTGGGTGGCCACGATGCTCCAGCGCCTCGAGCGCTCCGAGAAGCGCCGGCGCCCCTCCGACGAGTCGCTCAAGCGGCGCGCGCTCGAGCTCAACACCCGCTACCTCGGCGGGCTCGCCGTCCCCGACACCGTCCGCTGGGCCGACAACCAGAACTCCCGCTGGGGCTCGTGCACCCCCGCCGACCGCTCGATCCGGCTGTCGTCACGGCTCAAGGGGATGCCGGGCTGGGTCGTCGACTACGTGCTGGTCCACGAGCTCGCCCACCTGCTCGAGCCCAACCACACCAGCGAGTTCTGGGCGTGGGTCAACCACTACCCCAAGACCGAGCGGGCGCGGGGCTACCTCGAGGGGGTCTCGGCGGCCGCGGGACTGGGCATCGCCGAGGACGACGTCGAGGACTGAGTCTGGGGGCCGGTGTCGCCGATCGGTGGCACGGGCGTCTTCCGTGCCGCGAATTGCGACATCTCGCACCGTTTCGGCGCGGCAACCCCTGCCAGATGTCACAAAGCGCGGTCGAGAGCGGCGCGGCCAAGTGCAGCCAGCTCGCGCAGCGTGGGCTCCAGGGCCGGCTCGATCGTGGTCAGCTCGTCGATGGGCCACCAGCGCACGTCGAGCGACTCCGCGCTGGTGGCGTGCCGAGCAGCGGCCGGCGCGACGGCGAGGTAGCGGACGTCGAGGTGGGTGACCGTCCCGTCGGGGTGGCAGAAGTCGACGTCGTGGGCGTCGAGCTGCACCGGTCCGGGCAGCAGCCGGAGCTCGGCGATGCCGGACTCCTCCTGCGCCTCCCGCAGCGCCGCGTCGGCCAGCGTGGCGTCGCCGGCCTCGCAGTGCCCGCCGAACTGGAACCACCGGCGCGCCTTCGCGTGCAGCGTCAGCAGCACGTGGTCGCCGGTCTCGTCGACCACCAGCGTCGAGGCGGTGAGATGGGCGGGGAAGCAGACCCGATCCATCGCGTCGTCGTACGCCGTGAGGTGGTCGAGGTAGCGGGTGCGCAGCGCCTGCTGGCGGGCGTCGTCGGGACGCCACGCGGTCAGGGCCGCGGTGGCGTCGGCGTGCAGGCTCAGCGGTCGTCCCCGCTGTCGCCCGCGTCGTCGCCCTGCTCGCCGTCGAGCAGCTTGGCCAGCTCCGCGTCGAACTCCGCGTCGCTGAGCTCGGTCGGGGTCTGCACGCCCTCGCGGAAGCCCAGCGGGTCGTCGAGATCGGCCGCGGTCGGCAGCAGGTCGGGGTGGGTCCAGACCGCGTCACGGGCCTCGATGCCCTGACGGGTGCGCAGCGAGCCCCACAGCGTGGAGGCGTCGCGCAGCCGGCGCGGACGCAGCTCGAGACCGACGAGCGCCCCGAAGGCCTGCTCGGCAGGACCGCCCGAGGCCCGGCGACGGCGCATCGCCTCGTGCAGCTTGCCGGCGTGCGGCATCCGCTCGGCGGTGGCCTGGCCGACGACCTCGTCGACCCAGCCCTCGACCAGCGCGAGCGTGGTCTCCAGGCGGGTGAGCGCGGCCTGCTGCTGCGGGGACTTCTGCGGCTCGAACAGCCCGCCCTCCAGCGCCTCCTGCAGCGCCTGGGGGTTCATCGGGTCGACACCGCGCATCGTCTCCTCGATGCCGGACAGGTCGAGGGAGACACCGCGGCCGTACTCCTCGACCGCGCTGATCAGGTGGCTGCGCAGCCACGGCACGTGGGCGAAGAGCCGCTGGTGGGCGGCCTCGCGCAGCGCGAGATAGAGGCGTACGTCGTCCTCGGTGACGTCGAGGCCCTCGCCGAACGCCGCGATGTTGGTCGGCAGCAGCGCGGCGGCACCCTCGGGGCCGAGAGGGAGGCCGATGTCGGAGGCGCTGAGCACCTCCTGGGCCAGCTGACCGAGCGCCTGGCCGACCTGGGAGCCGAACATGACGCCGCCGGCCTTCGACAGCATGCCGAGCAGCGGCCCGGCCATCGCCTTGGCCTCGGCCGGGAGCGAGTCGGCGAGCGCGGAGCTGACGTGCTGGGCGACCGGCTCGACCAGGACCTTCCACACCGGCAGGGTCTGCTCGACCCACTCGGCGCGGCTCCAGGCGTGGGTGGTGCGGATGCCGCTGGCGAAGTCGGTGGCGTCGTCCAGCCAGTGATCGGCCAGCCGCAGCGCGTCGGCGATCTGGTCGCGCTCGCGGTTGCCGGGGGAGGGGTCGGGCTGCGCGGCCACGGTCTTGCGGGCGGTGTCGCGGCCGAGGTCCCAGTTCACCGGACCGTCGAAGGGCTGCATCATCGCCTGCATCTGACCCATCAGCGCCGACAGGTCGGGCATGCCCGCACCGCCCGCGCCGCCGAACCCGCCGGCCAACCCGCCGAAGAGCTGCTCGAACGGCGTGCCCTTGAAGGGGTTGTCGGGTTCGTTGCCCTCGCTCTCGCTCATGGGGTCCACGGTACTCGCGCCCTGGTCGGTCCCACCCGGGTCGGTTGAGCGAAGTCGAGACCCCGTCGCGCCTCCCACTCCTGGCGGCCCGCTCGCCCTACCCTGAGCGGCGTGGAGATCCTGCTGTGGCTGGTGCCTCCGGTGGTCGTGACCGTGCTGACCGCCGGCTGGGTGTCGTGGGCCGAGCGGCGCGCGGTGAGCACCGACACCCGCTCCGAGGCCGACTACGCGCGGTTCGCCGCGGCCGTGCAGCGTCCGCTCGACCGTGGCCGCCGGCCCCGCGCCACCCGCGCACCCGCTCGCCCCGTGGACCGCAGCACCGGCGTCGCCGTACGCCCCTCCCGGCGGGACGCGCTGCCGCCCACCCGCCGCTCGGCCTGACCGGCCCTCGGGCGTGTTGGCGCGCAATGAGAGGGTGATCCCATGGCCCGCCGTACCGTCTCCGGGATCATTGCGTCCTGCCTGCTGGTGGCGCTCGTGGTCGTCGCGGCGATGCTGCCGGTGCCCTACGTCACCTTCAGCCCCGGTCCGACCGTCGACGTCCTGGCCTCGGTCGACGGCGAGGAGATCGTCGACGTCTCCGGCACCAAGACCTACCGCGACGACGGCGGGCTGCGCCTGACGACCGTGTCGGTGACCGGTCCGACGCAGGAGATCGGGCTCTTCCAGGCGCTCAGCGCGTGGTGGGACCGCGACCGCGCCATCTATCCGCGCGACGCGATCTATCCCGAGGGCCAGACCGACGAGGAGGTACGCCGCCAGTCGAGCGTGCAGATGGTCTCCTCCCAGGACACCGCCGTCGCGGTCGCGCTGCAGGAGCTCGGCTACGACCTCGACCCGACGATCGAGGTCTTCGACGTCGCCGGGGGAGGCGCGGCCGACGGCGTGCTGCAGGTGCGCGACCAGATCGTCAGCGTCGACGGCACCACGATCACCGACACCGCCTCGGTGAGCGAGGCGATCCAGGAGGTGGGGGTCGGCGGCAAGGCGGAGGTCGTCGTACGCCGTGACGGCGAGGAGCAGTCGTTCACGCTGTCGCCGCGCCCGAGCCCCGACGACGAGAGCGTCGCGGTCCTGGGCATCGTCATCGGCCCGGGCTGGGACTTCCCCTTCGACGTCAACGTCCGCATCGACGAGAACATCGGTGGTCCGAGCGCGGGCCTGGTCTTCGCGCTCGCCGTCTACGACACCCTGACCCCCGGCTCGCTGACCGGTGGACGCGACGTCGCCGGCACCGGCACCGTCAACGAGGCCGGCGAGGTCGGCGCGATCGGCGGCATCCAGCAGAAGATCGTGGCCTCCGAGGCGGCCGGCGCCGAGCTCTTCCTCGTCCCGGCCGGCAACTGCGACGCGGCGCTCGGCGCGCCCGTGGAGGAGAAGGACATCCGGCTCGTGCGCGTCGAGACCATGAAGCAGGCCGTGGACGCCCTCGAGGCGTGGGCCGACGACCCCGACGCCGACCTGCCGAGCTGTGAGGACTGATCCGATGGTCGAGCCTGTCGAGACCCACGGGTTGAGCGTGGCGGTGGAGGAGATCGAGGCGCACGTCGCCGGCGACGGCTGGGACCAGCCCGCGCGCCTCTACGCGCTGGCCCGCACCCGCGATCTCATCGTCCGCGAGCCCGGCCTGGCCGACGCCCTGGGACTGGCGGGCGACCCCGACGAGATCGACGACGAGGCGCTGACCCCGGTCGAGCAGGAGCACGTGCCGGTCGACCGGAGCCTGGAGGAGGTCCTCGAGGCCATCACCTGGCCGGCAGAGGTGTTCGGCTGCGCGGTCGTGGTCGAGCGCCTGGTGCTGCCGCCCGAGGCCGACGCCGACATGCCCGACGACCCGGCCGAGGCCGAGACCTACGCCGCCTCGCACCCCGGGCGCGAGGACGTCCGGATGATCGCCGCCGTCGACCGCGACGGCGGGCGCTGGTGCGCGCTGCGGCTGCGCTCCCACGACGAGGACAAGGCCGTCGTCACCGGGCCCGACCTGGTGCCCGCACTGCTGGACCTGCTGAGCACCACCCTGATGGACTGACCCCTGATGGACTGACCTGCACCACCACCGCACGACTGACTGCATGACCCACAAGGAGCACGACACGCCGTGAGTGGCTACTTCGACGGGCCCCCCGCCCCGCCCCGACGCCCTGCCCCGCCCCCGCCGCCGGAGCGGCCGCAACGATCCCGGGCGCTGATCGGGACCCTGGTGGTGCTGGCGGTGGCGTTCGTGCTGCTGAGCAGCTTCACCGGGATCTGGACCGACCGGCTGTGGTTCCGTGACCTCGACTTCGGTGGTGTCTTCACCACGCTGATCTCCACGCGCGTGGTGCTCTTCATCGTCTTCGGGCTGCTGATGTTCGCCGTCGTGGCGGTCAACCTCTGGATCGCCTACCGGCTGCGCCCGACGTTCCGCGCGCACTCGCCGGAGCAGGCGAGCCTCGACCGCTACCGCCAGGTCGTCGAGCCGATCCGGCTGTGGCTGCTGCTCGGCCTGAGCCTGGCGATGGCGATCTTCGCCGGCATCTCCGCGGCGGGTCAGTGGCGCAACTACCTGCTGTGGCGCAACGGCGGCGAGTTCGGCGAGACCGACCCGTACTTCAACCGCGACCTTGGCTTCTTCATGTTCGACCTGCCGTGGCTGCACTACCTGGTCGACTTCGCGATGGCCGCGGCCGTCATCGGCCTGCTCGCCGCCGCGCTCGTGCACTACCTGTACGGCGGGATCCGCCTGCAGGCGTCCAACGACAAGCTCTCCGGCGGCGCACAGGGCCAGCTCTCGGTGCTGGTCGGGCTCTTCATCCTCTTCAAGGCCGTCGACTACTACCTCGACCGCTTCGACCTCACCACCGACACCGGCGGGCTCATCACGGGTCTGACCTACACGTCGGAGAACGCGGTCCTGCCGTCGCGCAACATCTTGATGTTCATCGCGCTGATCTGCGCGATCCTGTTCTTCGCCAACGTCTGGCGCCGCACCTGGATGCTGCCCGGCATCGGCCTGGGTCTGCTCGTGCTGTCGGCGGTGCTGCTCGGCATGGTCTGGCCGGCGATCGTGCAGCAGTTCCAGGTCAACCCGTCCGAGCCCAACCGTGAGCGCCCCTACATCCAGCGCAACATCGAGGCCACGCGCGCGGCGTACAACATCGACAACACCGAGGTCGTCAACTTCGCGGCGACCACGCAGCTCGAGCCCGACCAGGTGCTGGCCGACGCCCAGTCCATCCCGGGCATCCGCCTGCTCGACCCGTCGCTGGTGTCGGACACGTTCACCCAGCTGCAGCAGGTGCGTGGCTACTACGGCGTGCCCGACGTGCTCGACGTCGACCGCTACCAGATCGACGGCGAGGAGCGCGACGTCGTCATCGCGGCGCGCGAGCTCAACCAGGACGGTCTGCCCGCCTCGCAGCGCAACTGGGCCAACGAGCACACCGTCTACACCCACGGGTACGGCGTGATCGCGGCGTTCGGCAACCAGCGCAACGCCGCCAACGAGCAGGTGCCCAACGACGGCGAGCCGGCATGGGCCGAGCAGGACATCCCGCCGCGCGGCGTGCTCAGCGAGCTCGCGGACGACTACGTGCCGCAGATCTACTTCGGTGAGCAGAGCCCGAACTACTCGATCGTCGGCAAGCGCGAGGGTGGCGACGACATCGAGCTCGATATCCCCGAGGGCGAGGACGGCGGCTCGGCGCGTTACAGCAGCTATGACGGTGAGACCGGCGTCAGTGTCGGCAACCTGTTCAACAAGCTGCTCTATGCGATCAAGTTCGGCGAGCCGAACCTCGTGCTGTCGGACCGGGTGCACGGCAACTCCAAGATCCTCTACGACCGCCACCCCAAGGAGCGCGTCGAGAAGGTCGCGCCGTGGCTGACCGCCGACAACGACATCTACCCGGCCGTCGTCGACGGGCGCGTGGTGTGGATCGTCGACGCCTACACGCTCTCGGACCGCTACCCGCTCTCGGAGAAGCGCTCGCTGGAGGAGATGACCGAGGACCAGCTCAACCCGGTCGCGGCGTTCGCCACGCTCCCCACCGACGAGATCAACTACATGCGCAACTCGGTCAAGGCCGTGGTGGACGCGTACGACGGCACGGTCACCCTCTATGAGTGGGACGAGGAGGACCCGCTGCTGCAGGCGTGGTCGAAGGCGTTCGACGGCACGGTGAAGCCGCGCTCGGAGATTCCCGAGTCGCTGCTGAACCACCTGCGCTACCCGGAGGACATGTTCAAGGTGCAGCGTCACCTGCTGCAGCAGTACCACGTCACCGACGCGGCCACCTTCTATGCCGGCACCGACCGGTGGGCGGTGCCGACCGACCCGACGCGCAACGACCTCTACCAGCCGCCGTACCGCCTGTCGGTGTCGCTGCCGGACCAGGAGGAGCCGGTCTTCTCGCTGACGTCGGTGTTCACCCCGGCCAACCGGCAGAACCTCGCCTCGTTCATCGCGGTCGGGGGAGACGCCGCTAAGGACAACTACGGCAAGATCCAGATCCTGCGCCTGCCCGGCAACACGCAGGTCTCGGGTCCGCAGCAGATCGCCAACGAGGTCGCGGCCGACGAGGACATCCAGAACGCGTTGTTCCCGTTCACCCGTGGTGATGCCCAGGCGAGGTACGGCAACCTGTTGACCCTGCCGGTCGGCAACGGTCTGCTCTATGTCCAGCCGGTCTACACCCTGCGTCAGGGCGGGGCCGAGGGCACGTATCCGGTGCTGCGGTTCGTCCTGGCCTCCTTCGGTGGCGAGATCGGGTACGGCACCACGCTCGCCGCCGCGCTCGAGGACGTCCTCGGCGGTGGCGACATCCAGGAGGAGATCGACGGCGAGGAGGCTCCCGAGCTGCCCGAGGCGCCCGAGGACCCGGACGCAGGGGAGGGCGATCAGCCCGACCCGACGCCGGCTCCCGGCACCGGCGGTGTCCCGGACGACGCCGACGTCGCCACCCTCCTGGCCGAGGCCGAGGCGAAGTTCACCGAGGCCCAGCAGGCCTTGGAGGACGGCGACCTCGGTGGCTACCAGGACGCGGTCTCAGAGGCCCGCGCCCTGATCCGGAGGGCGCTGCAGGACGTGGAGTGATCCACCCCACCCACCCCCGATTTGGCAGCGTCGGTGGGCGTCGCGTAATGTGACGTTCACCGACGCGGGGTGGAGCAGCTCGGTAGCTCGCTGGGCTCATAACCCAGAGGTCGCAGGTTCAAATCCTGCCCCCGCTACCAGTGTGATGTCTCAGGACATCGCGGACGGCCGAACCCACGCCATTTGGGTTCGGCCGTCCTTCATTTTCAGCTCGATGTGTTCGGGCGTGGGATCGGTTGGTAGCGCTTGGTGGTGTCGAGGACCAGTTGGCGGAGTAGTTCGCCGGTGGCGGCGTCGATGATGCGGATGTTGAGGTCCTGGACGAGGACGATCACGCGGGTTCGGGCGTGGGTTCGCCCGATGCCGATGGAGTAGAGCCGTCCGCTGTGGCGCAGGGTGATCTTGAAGCGCCCCAGGTTCTCCGCCGCTCCTATACGGGTTGCGGCTCTCGGTTGAGGGCCGCGTAGTGGGCTTGCTCGAACTCCACTGGGGTCATCATCCCAAGAGAGCCATGCAGGCGTCGGTTGTTGTACCAATCGACCCATCCAGCGGTGGCGTACTCGACGTCTCCGATGCTCCGGTAGGGGCCGGCGTGGAAGACCGTTGTGCGGACGCACTCGGTCTTGTACAGCCCGATCACGCACTCCATCAGGGCGTTGTCGTAGGCATCGGCAACAGACCCGATCGAGGGCCGGATCCCTTCCTCGGCGAGGTGCTCAGTGAACGCGATCGATGTGTATTGCTTGGGTTCAACCGGTCGATGCAACACCGGGTTGTTGCAGGGAGCGTAGTTGTTCCTCGAACACCTCAGCAGGTGTCTTCCACCCGAGGATCTTGCGGGGCCGATTGTTGAGCGCGTGAGCGACGGCCTCGAGGTCCTCAGCGGACCAGCGGGACAGGTCCGTGCCCTTGGGGAAGTACTGGCGCAGCAGGCCGTTGGTGTTCTCGTTGGTCGGCCGCTGCCACGGCGAGTGGGGGTCGGCGAAGAACACCTTGGTGCCGGTCTCCAACGCGAACTGCGCGTGACCCGAAAGCTCTTTGCCGCGATCCCAGGTCAGGGTCTTGCGCAGTTGCTCGGGCAGCTTGGTCATTGACGCCGTCAGCGCGGCGTTCATCGCGACGGCGCCGTAGCCACCGAGCGCCGGTCCGTTCTTCACGTACGGCCTCTCACCCCACCCCTCCACCCGCGGCAGGTGCACCAAGAGCGTTGAGCGACTGCTGCGCTCCACGATCGTCCCGATCGCCGACCGACCGGTTCCGATGATCAGGTCGCCTTCCCAGTGACCAGGGACGGCACGGTCCGCGGCTTCGGCTGGACGCTCGCTGAGGACCACGTCAGCGGTCACGTGCCCCTGCGCCTTGTTGCGCGACCTGGCCCGCGGCTGTCGTAGCGCGCGACCGGTGCGCAGACACGTGACCAGCTCGCGCTTGAGCGCACCACGGCCCTCGATGAACAGCGACTGGTAGATCGCCTCGTGGCTGATGCGCATGGACTCATCATCGGGGAAGTCGACCTTCAACCGCTGCGCGATCTGCTCCGGGCTCCACGCCAACGACCAACGCCTGTCGGCCCGGTGCGGCTTGTTCAGCCCCTTCCACGCCGGCGGCGTCGGGCCCGGAACGATCGTGCCGTCGGGCCGGCGGACGTTGCCTGCGAGCCGGTCTCGGACGTACTCCCGCAGCCGCGGGTTCTCGACGAGCTTCGCGGTCTTGGGGCGCTTCGCGGCCTGCTGTGCCTTCCACTGGGCCACGGTGGCCCGGTACTCCTGCTTCCCGCTACGAGTCGCGGCATTGCGGCGCAGCTCCCGCGAGATCGTCCCGGGGTCACGGCCGATCGCGCGGGCGATCTCGCGAACGCCCTTGTCCTGGGCGCGCAGGATGGCGATCTCCTCGCGTTCCTCGAAGCTCAGGTAGCGGCCGGTGGGCTCGGTCAGTGCGATCGGCGGCATGCCGCCAGCGTGGCGAAACCAGCGGGCCCCGACCGGCACTGACACGCCGACCGCCAGGGCCGCCTCTGCCGAGGTGATGCCGGTGGCGATCAGCCGCCAGAACTGCCGTTGCACCACACGGGACGGGTCCGGCCGACCGGGCGAGCGCATCGCCGGGCGCAGCGCCCGGTCAGCACGCCACTGCCGGCGAAGCTCCTCGGGCGCATCGCTGGTCTTCCTGCTCCAGTCCGCGGTCGCCATCCTCGAACACCTCCAAACTCAAGGTGTTGCGACGACTGGTTGATTCCGCCTTGCGACCCGGCGTCGGCGTGACCAATGAGCTCACCGGGCACCACAGGGTGGCCTTCGCGGTCGCGTTGCCACAGTGCCATCCGCAGCGGGACGTCGACCAGCTCGACGGCCTTGGTCGGTGCGACGTTCCAAGCAACGATCTTCTGAGCGAACACGTCGAGGATGAACGCGACATAGACGAACCCCGCCCAGGTGCGGACGTAGGTGAAGTCCATGACCCAGGTCCGGTTCGGTGCGGGGGCGGTGAAGTCCCGATCAAGGAGGTCGCCGGCCCGTTTGCCGTCCTTGGCAGGGATGGTGGTCCGGATGCCCTTGGAGCGTCGGATCCCTTGCAGGGACAGGGATCTCATCGCCCGGTCCACCGCGCCGGGCGACGCGTCGGGGCTGGTGCGCTGGACGAGCGCGGTCATCTTGCGACGCCCGTACAAACCCTCCGGGGTCATCCGCCGTACGCCCTCGTGGTCGACCGTCCAGGCCAGGTCACGGACCAGGTTGGTGACGCTGGCGTCGGTGACCGTGCGGGCGGCAACGGGTCGGTTGGTGCGTGCCCAGTCGCGGTAGGTCCGCGCGGCGATCTGGCAGCCCTGCTCACGCAGGACCCGACAGATCGACTCGACCGCGTGGCCTTCGGTGCGCATCTCGTCGATGAACGCGACGATCAGCGGTTGCGGGGGTCGAGTTCCCCCGCGAAGAAAATTGAGGCCCGTCGGAGGATCTCGTTGTCCTCCTCGAGCCGGCGGACCTTGGCCTTCAGCTCCTTGATCTCAGCCAGCTCCTCGCTGGTCGCGCCCTGGCGCTGCCCGCCGTCGATCTGAGCCTGGACGACCCACCGGCGGACGGTCTCCTTGCCCAGCCCCTCGCGTCGGGCAACGGACTCGGCGGCCGCGGTCAGCGACGGGTACTCCGGCAAGTGCTCCAGCACCTGCCGCACGCACCGCTCCTTGACCGCGGGATCAATCTTCTTCGGCATGCTGCCATCCTCTCGAACTCAAAAGGATGCGGCATCAAACCTGGGGCGCTTCATACTCCCTGACATGACTCCAACCTTCCCAACGAATGGAGTCTCCGGACTTGCCGGGGCGGTTCACCCCGAACCGTCGAAGGGCGGGGGGACGCGGCGCCCCGCGCCGCGTTTACGCAGGTCAGGCAGCGTCCCCCCGAAACTTTGGGGAGATTTCAGAGTCGGTGGCTCGAGTGGTGAAGGAGGAGTCCCGCAAGCGGATCCGCTTCCGGTGCTGACCGACATCCCGTGCGCGACCAAAATAAGACTGAGCTCGTCACCGGTTGCGCATCGACATGCGGGACGGGTCGCGATGTCGATCCCGCACCGGAGCGTGCCGTGCGGGACGAGCTCGGCGCGACCGGCCTGGGCCATCGCCGACGGCAGTTTGGCTCGGGGAACTGTGACTTGTTGATCAGCAGACGCACAGCCGCAGGGCGGGGATCTCGGTTAGGCGCCCCGGTTGAGTGTGATTCCGCGGAATGCGCGCGCGCCGATATCCGAGTGCCTGGGAGAGGGTGCCTAGGGGTTGCATTCTGGGCAGGTACCGGGGTCCGCCCGATCACTTCCTGGGATCGTTTGGACATCGGTGCGGTGACAGGTGGGGCAGGAGTAGATGTGGTGGCGCAGGGTGGCGGTGGGCGTGCCGCACCATGCGCACGGCGCTCCGGGTCGCGACTCGTCGCGTCCGAACCCGAATGACGCGCAGGCGGGGCAGCGGGTCGCCAGTCGGAGCGCGAGGTCTCGGGCGGCGGCGTGGATGAGGTGATGTCGTGGTCCGCAGTGGTGGGCGCGTAGGTCGCTCTCGACGACTGCCCGACCAGCCTCGTCGTGGTCGAAAGCGGTTCGCGCGGCATCCCTGAGGCGTTCGATGCTCGCGATGCCCTTGCTGATGACGGGGCCATCGGTGAAGCCGGTGGCGGGCCGGACGATGAGACGCTGGGCGCCCGAGGCGAGCAGGTCGCGAAACTCGAGGAGGTCATCTTCGGCGGCGATGGTTCGCCTTACGGCCCACGGTGCGCCCCCGGTGGCAGTGCCGATGATGGTGAGGCCGGTCGATGCCTTTGTGAGGGCGACGTGCTCGACTTGCATCGTGATGAACCCGACCTCTGGGTGAGGGAAGAAGGAGCCTTCGGAACCGACGCCTAGGTCGAGTCCGGAGTCTTGGCATGCCCATCGTGCCTTGACGGTGGCTGTGTGACGGGGAGTGCCCGGGCGTGGGGTCTCCCCGGTGAAGGTTCCCAGCGTGTCGGTGTCAACAACTGCGGTCTGCAGGTGGAGTCCTTCGGGGCCGCCGAGAGCGCGGGCGATGGTGGCCGTCTTGTGGTGTTTGGTCGCGACCGCAGCCCGGGCGCCTGACAGCTCGTGTCCATGCGACAGCAAGCGTGGAACCTCATCGGTCATCGGAGCGCACCTCGTCATGACTCGACTGACGACCGGACTCGACGCCGGACTCGACGCCGGTTTGGTTCTCGGGCTGATGCCCGAGCTGGTCATCGGGCTGGTGATTGGGTAGGTGACCGGACTCGCGGCCGGGTTGCTGCTTCGGTGTGCGATTCGGGATGGGCGTGTCGGTTTCGTTGGCGAGCAGAGCCTTGATGTCGACGACGTCGCCGCGGTCGAGGGCGACAAGCCGCATCCAGTCGTGGGTGAGCAGGGTCATGACCGCCGGGCTCTGGCGCAGTGCCGCCGCTAGGAGGGATGGGTCGGCATCGATGATGACGAGGTGTCGCGACGGGACGTGCTGGGGGCGGTTGCTCTGGTCGGGATGGGCGCCGGGGTCACGGGCGAAGAGAGCTTGCCAGGGCAGTCCGGTGCGGAGGTCACCGTGGGCTCCGGAGAGAACTCCAATGTCGCCAAGCACGTTGTGGGTGGTCTTGTCGCCGGCACCGAGGACGGTGGGGGCGACCGAGGAGAACCAGTACTGCGATGCGATCCACTGGCTGACGATGACGGGCGCGTTCAGGATCGCGGTCAGCACGGCCCCGTCGGGGTCGTCCTCGCGGTTGTAGGAGTGGAGGAAAGTGCGACCGGAGAGGTCGATGCCGCGGGTGAGGTGTCGTGGGCCGACGATGATGGCCGCACAGCCCGCCAGACCCCATTCGGGCATCGGTTCGGACCAGTCGCTGGCGCGCGCTTCGAGGCACTTGGCGTCTGCTCCGATGCGTGGTGTGGACCGGCGTCCTTCGGTAGGGAGAGTGGGCCTCCTTTCTGCTGCGCTCAGGCGGCTGGCTGCGGCGAGTGCTGGCTTCATGAGTGCGGCGGCGTTGCCGTCGGCTGGCGAGGAGATCTGAAGGGTGACCTGGTCTGTGGTGGTGTCGTGCAGAGCGGCCAGTACCCGGGTGGTTGCCGGGATGTGGATGCCTCGGTGGTCGAGCTCGGCGCGGACCGCGGGGTCGTTGAGGACGTCGGCCATGGCTTGGGCGTTCAACAGGCCGGGGTTGCCGCCACAGGCGCCGCAGTCGTAGGCGGTTGCGTAGGCGTTGTTCTCGGTGGTGGAGCCGTGTCCGGCCAGGATCAGGACGGGCGCGAAACCGTCTGTCAGTCCGATGGTGCGAAGCATCGCCTCGGCGGCGTCGGCGCGCTCACTGGCGCTGAGGTGCCGGCTGGGGGCGGCCAGGTCGCGCAACACGATGGGACCAGCGCCAGGTCGTCCCGGTAGTGAGCGGTCGAGGACACGTCGCCACGTCCGCGGCGTGAGGTTCGCGGTGAGCGCGGCGGCGAACGCTGCCGCGCCAGAGGCTTCCGCGACCGCGAACGCGAGTCCGGGACGGGCGGCGACGCGGGTCGCGGCAAGGGTCACCGCAGGCAGGATCCCGAGGGATTGGCGGGGTGCGTCGATTTCGATCGTGGGGGCGACGATGACGGGGCACTGGTCGACGGAAGTGCCGTCCAGGAGGTTCACCCGGCCGGTGATCCCGAAGAACCCGGCGAAGCCGAAGGTCTCGTGGGCTCCGGTTGATTCGAGGTGGCGTCGCATCGGCTCGGACCGAACGTCGATGCACCATACGGACTGACTCACCGGGGCGCGCACCGGGCTGGCCGCCTGGCTGTCCACGGGGTTGGTCGCCGGGCTGTCCACGGGGTTGGTCGCCGGGGTGGTCGCCGGGTTGGTCGCCGGGTTGGTCGCCGGGGTGGTCGCCGGACTGGTCGAGGAGACGCGAGTCGAGATCTGGGACTGGCGTTCGGCCAAAGGGTGGCAGAGCAGGTCCTGGGTGCTGCGGTCCAACGCTTGGAGCCAGACCTTCTGCAGTAGCAGGTAGTTCGTCGGTCCTTCGCTCGGATCACTGGGTGTGGTGGGCAGAGTGGGGACTGGTTCGCCGTGCAGCACGGTGAGGGCTAGGCGGAGGGCGACTAGCTCGACGAGCGGGTCCGCGGTGCCGCTGCGCCGGGCACGCCACTGGGCGTGTGCCACCCAGCCCGGCCCTGCTGCGAGGAGGGCGGTGACGACGTCGAACAAGTCCTCGGGGCGGTGTCCGGCGCGGTCGAGGAGATCGCAGATGGCTTGCGCGGGGTCCTCGGGCAGCGAGTCGGCGAAGGTGTGGGCGTCGCGTGAGCCGGTCACTAGGCGGTAGGTCGGGTGGTGGGCCGCGCGCTTCCACAGGCGCCACGGGCCGTGCAGGTCTGCGGTGCGGTCTTCCGCGCGGTGCCAGGCTCGCGCCGACCACAGGTGGGCGTGCGCGAGGGGACGGCTCGCACCTGCACCCGCAACTGGGCCTGCACCAGCGCCTGTGCGTGCAGCCGCATCGAGTGCGGAACGACGTCCCACGAAACCAGTTGCAGGAGCAGTGGCAGTGGCAGCAGTCGATGGGTGTGTGGACTGATCGAGGGCAACGATGTCGCGGGTCAGGCCGACCAGTGCGTCAGCGCCGCGGGTTCCGCCACCGACGCCGTGATCGTCCATCGCTCTGATCAGCGTCTCGTCGGTGATCTTCCCTTGTTCGTACAGGTCGAGGAACCAGGTCAACGAGGGCCTCAACGTGGCACCGTGGAACCTCTCACCCAAGGACAGGGCGGTGTCGAAGGGGAGGATCTCCAACCCCGAGAGTGGGTTGACGGCGACGGTGGCACGCAACGGCCACGCGGGGCCCATGAGCTTGCCGGCCATCTCGACCGTCTTGCGCACCAGCGCCGCATCGGGCGCACTCCTGGGGGTTCCGTGCGATCCGGCCCGGGTCATCGAGAGCCCGCGAACCGGGTGCGAGGCTGCAGATCGACGCGGACGGTGTGAACGACCCAGGATCCGGGTACGCGGGGGCAGTGACGTCGAGGAGACCAGAGTCGCTACCGGGTGGTGGCTGCCCGGGTGCAGCCTGACGGCGCCCCAGGCCAGCAACGCGACAGCGACCACACTCGCGGTCGCCATCGCCGCCCCCCACGAGAGCGTGGGGTGCGAGAGGTCGGTCCGGGCGGTGATCTGCTGGTCCCAGAGCACGGCGCCGAGCAGGTAGCAGGCGATCACGAGGCCGCCGACCGAGGCGACCACCGACCGCAGCGTGGGACCGGTGCGCTCCAACGCCGCTGCCTCCACGCCGACGGAGAGGCCGAGCACCACCGCAGTCCCGACGAGGAGCAGGTGCACCGGAGATGCCGACACGCTGTCCCATCCCCCCAGCCCCGCCACGCTCAGCAGGGTCAGCAGTGCCGCCGTGGGGGTCAGGGCGAGGATGGACATCGCCCCGGCCCGGGACCAGACCAGCGTGCCTCTCGAGGACTCGCGTCGCGCTCGTACCACCGCGCCGCCCGCGCGGAGGAACAACCAGGCCTTCCAAGCGCCGTGACTCATCAGGTGCAACATCGCGGCAGCCGGGGCGCCCAGACCAACCTGCAGGGCCATCCAGCCCATCTGTGCCGAGGTGGAGGCAGCGAGTCGCCCCTTCACGTCCGGTCGTACCCGCTGCTCCAACGAGCACCAGACCACCGTGGTCAGACCAGTGACCGCAAGCACCAGCAGCACCGCCGGTTGGGCGCTCAGCAGGTCCCACTGCAGCACCGCGATCACGCCTGCCCCGTTGACGATCCCGGCGTGCAGGAGCGCCGAGACCGGCGAGGGGGCCTCCGCCGTTTCCGGCAACCACCGGTGGAACGGTGCCAGCGACGAACGGACTGCCCCGGCCAGGACCATCAGCACCGCGACCACCGTCGCCCCGGGCGAGGCCAGCGCCGATGCGGGGTCGCTTCCGTCCAGCGCCAGACCGAAGGCTGCGGCGCCGAGGACCGCCACCCACAGCAGACCGCTCGACAACGCCATGACCCTCTGGACACGCCGGGCTGCCCATTCAGCGTTCGGCGTCCCTGCGTGAGAGACCAGGCACCCCAGCAGCACCCCACTCGTCGTCCACATCACCGCGACGGTGAGCAGGTTCCCGGCCAGCACGAGCGCCAGCAGGGACACCGACACGCCCGCGAACAGGGCTCCGAAGCGTCCCAGCCGCCGCTGCCCGCGCAGGTTGGTCGAGCTGTAGCCGGCCAGCAGCCACGTCAACGCTGCGATGTAGGTGAACAGGATCAGGTTGATCAACCCGAGCTCGAACCGCAACGGCCCCGCGTCCACCGACGGTGTGCCGCCCGCGGACATGCGGTACGCCAGCCCCACCAGACCAACGAGAATCAGGCAAGCCAGCACGGGGCGGAGGATGCGCAAGGACGTCATAGGCAAAACGATACCGGCATTTGACTGCCGGTGTGCTGGGTGTGAGGCACGCCACGCCCGCAAGTTAGGGTGCGTGGGTGACCTCGACGGAGCGTTCCTGGACCTTCTTGAGCAACCACGGTCACGTCCTGGTGCTGGTGGCGCGCGAGCCGGGGGTGTTGTTGAGCGAGCTAAGCCGGCGGGTGGGTATCACCGAGCGTGCCGCGCGGAGCATCCTTCGAGACCTCGAGAGTGCCGGGTATCTGAGCCGCACCCGGGTGGGGCGTCGCAATCGCTACGAGGTGCACCCGGACGGTCCCCTTCGCCACCCGGAGGAGTCGACGGCGATGGTGAGCGACCTCCTCGCCATCTTCCCCCAGTAGGCCAGTCAGCGGACGCCTCGGGTACGGAACAGAGGGGTACGGAACAGACCGAACAGAGAAGTGGGTCAGGGCGGCCTGTCAGGGTCGCCTGTTAGGGGCGGGGTGGCAACAGCGTCGAGGGTCCTACCGGTTCGGCCTCCCCGCGGTCGACGGCCGCGTCATGGCTGGCGCGGGCACGCCGCAGCAAGTTCATCAGGTCTTCCTCGTCGCGGGCTTTCTGCCGGTACTTCGGGCCGAGGGCGGTGATCTGGTCGCGTTCGGAGAGCAGCAGCCGGTAGATGCGTTCCCGCTCGGCAGGGTCGTGGGTGTACTCGGAGTCCAGGTAGGCGCTGGCGTGGCGGCGGGCGTTGGCGATGGCGTTCCGGGCCTTTCCGGCAGGGCTGTAGAGCGAGGCGAGCACGGTGATCAGCAGCACGCCCAGGATCACGCTCAAGGAAACGGCGGTGCTGATCTCGGTGACCTTGATCGGCTCGCCGTCGTTGACGAAGGGCAGGTTGTTCTCGTGCAGGGCGTGCAGGATGAGTTTGACGCCGATGAACGCAAGGATCGCGGAAAGTCCGTACGACAGGTAGATGAGCCGGTCGAGCAGGCCCTCGATGAGGAAGAACAGCTGACGCAGCCCCATCAGCGAGAACGCCACCGCGGTGAAGACCAGGTAGGTGTCCTGGGTCAGGCCGAAGATGGCGGGGATCGAGTCGAGGGCGAAGAGGATGTCGGTGCCCCCGATGGCGACCATGACCAGCAGCATCGGGGTCATCGCGCGCTTGCCGTTGTGGATGGTAAAGAGCTTGTCGCCGTCGTAGTGCTCGGTGGTGTGGATGACCTTGCGTGCGATCCGGATCACGAAGTTGTCGGCCGTGCCCTCGTCGTCGTCGTGATGCGACGTCAACATGTTTCCCGCGGTCAGGATCAGGATCAGCCCGAAGGCGTAGAACACCCACGCGAAGGAGTTGATCAGGGCGGCACCCAGGAAGATGAACCCGGTTCGCGCGATCAGCGCGAACACGATGCCGAACAGCAGCACCTTCTGCTGGTCCTCGCGGGGGACCCGGAAGCTGGTCATGATGATGAGGAACACGAACAGGTTGTCGACCGAGAGCGCCTTCTCGGTGATGTAGCCGGCGAAGTACTCCCCGCCCGGGGTGGGCCCACCGAAGGCCAGGACTCCGAGTCCGAACACGATGGCGATGCCGACGTAGAGCGACGACCAGATCGCGGCCTCCCGCAGTGTGGGCACGTGGGCCTTGCGCACGTGGAAGAAGAAGTCGAAAAGCAGCAGGCCCACGATCCCGGCGATCGTCAGCCCCCACACCACGGGCGAGACGTCCACAGTTCAGGCCCGAATCGACGATCGCCGAGCAACCCGCTCGGCGTCGTGCGCGCCGCCAGGCTCCGGATCAAGGTCGTGCCCGGCTGCGAGCTCAGTGAGCCTGTCCGACCCGCGCCGGATTGGCCGGGCGTTTCCGCGGGGCGCCCACCTGCGAGTTGACGGCGCGATCCGCAGGCCGAGGGCCCCCACCACCAGCACCAGCACTGCGACCTCGTCGAGATCGCCGAACGAGGTCACGAACCAAACGCCTAGCGTGTCATCCATCAGACAGCTCCGTACACCCGGCCGCTGCCGAGCAATCGGAGGTCTTCCCCACCGCACTCACGTGGAGGTGGCCACGACACCGGGCCGAGCACAGTCGGCCGGGATGACGATGTCGTTGTGAACGGGGTACTCCCCTCACTTGAGATGATCGGCGTAGCTGCGGGAACTGTCAACTGGCAGATGTGGGTGCATTCGGCCCCCGCCGGGCGTCCTCGCGCCAGGACGGATTGGGTTCGACCTCTTCGAGCCATCCGCGCGACGCCCTCGTTGTCTGAAGTGAGTCGTTCTGGTTCACTTGTCACTGGAGGGGAGTAGTCCCCGCGAAGTGATCGTCACTACGGCGTCGTCGTTCGACGCTCGGTCACTCGGGTCCGGTCATCGGGCTGATGAGACCTCCAGTCGCTGGACTGGAGGCTGTTGTCGTGGATGTTCCCCTGTGGTTGTGGTTCGCGGTACTCGGTGCGGTACTCGTCATGCTGCTGATCGACCTGGTCGCGCACCGTCACGCTCATGTGATCGGTGTGCGCGAAGCCGCCGCCTGGACGGTCGTGTGGGTGCTGTGCGGCGTCGGGTTCGGCGGATACGTCTGGTGGGAGTACGGCTCCGAATTCGGGCAGCAGTACTACGCCGGCTACCTGATCGAGAAGTCACTCGCGGTCGACAACGTCTTCGTGTGGGCGATCATCTTCAGCTACTTCGCCGTCCCGCGCGAGTTCCAGCACCGAGTGCTCTTCCTTGGCGTCCTCGGAGCACTCATCTTTCGCGGCGCGTTCATCGCCGCCGGGTCGGTGCTGATCTCCAGCTTCGCCTGGATCCTCTACCTCTTCGCCGCGTTCCTGCTCTACACCGGCTGGCGGATGATCCGGCAACGCAACGAGCACCTCGACCCCGAGCAGTCCCGCGCGCTGCGCCTGTTCCGCCGCTGGGTCCCGATGACGGACGCCTACCACGGCCAGAAGTTCCTGATCCGCAAGAACGGAGTCCTGCTCGCCACACCGCTGCTCGCGGTCCTGGTCCTGGTCGAGGTCACCGACATCGTGTTCGCCGTCGACTCGATCCCCGCGATCTTCGCCGTCACCGACGAGGCCTTCCTCGTCTTCACCGCCAACGCCTTCGCCATCCTCGGCCTGCGAGCGATGTACTTCCTGCTCGCCGACCTGATCCATCGCTTCGCCTACCTCAAGCTCGGCCTCGCCCTGGTGCTCATCTGGGTCGGGATCAAGATGCTCCTCAAGATCGACCTGTACTACATCCCCACCACGATCTCGTTGGCGGTGGTCACGTTCATCCTCGGCGTCTCGGTCATCGCGAGTCTGATCGCGACCCGCGGCCAGGCACGCCGCGAAGCTCCGGCTCCGGAGAACCCGCCGTTCCGGACCGCCACCGAGGAGGAGGTTGCCGCGACGACCTCGGTCTGGAGGCGACCTTCCACTGCCGCCTCGAAACGGTGAGCCCACCCTCCCCCATCCTCCCCACCCTCCAGTCCTTCGAGCCGCCTCCTCACGAACAAGGGAGCCCCACCATGACCAGACTGACCACCCCGCCTCATGCGGTAAGCGCCAACAAGGTGCTGGTGCTGCAGTCGATGACCAGCTACCCCAGCGTCTCCCTGCTCATGCCGACCCGACCCGGTCGACTCGACGGAGAAGGGACCGCCCGGCTTCACGACCTGCGCGACTCCGTGGCACGGCGCCTGAGGCGCGAGGAAGTGTCCGGTGCCGACCGGGTGCTGGCCGAACTCGACCAGCTCATCGCGCTGGCCGGGGGGCTGGTCCTGGACCACGCCCTCGCGCTGTACGTCAATGAGCACCATGCCCAGGTACTGCTGCTGCCGGTGGGCGTCCGGGAGCGGGCGGTGGTGGACCCAACCTTCGCCACCCGCGACCTGGTCCGCGCCCTGCACCGCACCCCTCGGCATGTGGTGCTGGCTCTGTCCGCTCACGAGGCGCGGCTCTTCGCCCGGATCCACCGATGGCCATGGCGCTGAGCGCCTGATCCGGTTCGTCTGGTCATGAGGAGCCGCGGGCATGTCGATGTGCCGGACCTCGTTGTCCGGTGTCGTCCACTTGGTCCTCGGTTCGCGCAGCGGCGGGCTGCTGGGTGGTCAGGCTGCGAGGCTTGGCGGCGGGTCGTTGACTCGGTCGAACAGTGCCGTCCAGGCGCTCTCCCAGGGCCAGGCATGGGGCAGGTGCAGGGTGATCCGGCGTGCTGAGGTCGCGACCCTTGCCGGCACGATGATCAGCTTGCGACGGAGCGTGGCGGTGGTGGCCTTCGCCAACTCCCGATCGGTCAGGCTCGCGGCGGCTCGGGTGAGGTTGAACGCGATGACGGCGAGCACCAGCCAGGCGGCGTTCGCGGTGAACACCCCCGACGGCAGGTGTGCCAGCGCGGCGCCTTTGAGGTCAGCATGGACTTGTTCGATGACCGCGTGATGGCGGTGCATCTTGTCGGCGGCGACGGTGTCCAGCACGTCGGCGTCGGTGGTGGTGAAGAAGGCGTGGAAGCGCCAGGTGTCGAACAAGGTGTCCTGGCCGGCTGCCTTGTTCTTCTCGGCGTTGAAGTCCGGGATGCGACGGACTACGAGCCGGCCCGGGACGTGGTCGGACTTCTTCTGCGCAGCGAACGCGGTGAAGTCGATCTCGGCGACCTCGGCTCGCGAGATCCAGCGGCCACTCGGCTCGTCGAAGATGGCGTCGGTGTATTCGATGGTGGTCCACGCATCGTCGGCGATCGCTTCGATCGCCGCCTTGATGCGTTTGTCCATCCGCACCGTCACCGACACCGCGGCCCCACCAGCGATCGCGGCGTGGACTGGTCTGCGACCGTAGAACGCCGAGTCCATCCGCACCAGGATCGGCCGGTTCTTCCCGAGCAGCCGTCGGGCGGTTCGCACCGCGTCGCCGACCAGACGCTTCGCGCCGCGTGGTGACCCGGTCGAACCCTTGCGCAGACGCTGGGCCACGACCACCGGGGCCCCACCGGGGACGGTGAGGGTGGCAAGCAGCGCGTTGAGCCCACGGACCCCGGAATAGCCGAACCCTGCGCCCTGCTTGGCATAGCCATGGACCTCGATGATCGTGTCGTCGACATCGACCAACGCGTACCCGCGATCCACCTCGAGGTCGGTGTCGGTGTCGCTGGCTGCGGGGTCTGCCGATGCGCCGAGCAAACCGGTGAGGCCGCCCAGTGCGATCAGGAACCGCGAAGCGATCGCGTCGAGCTGGCGGACGTGCCCGAAGGTGAACGCCCGAAGGAACGAACCCAACGTCGAGGGCGCATACGCCCGGGTGAACAGCCGCCCCATTCCGCCATGACGCAGCAGCGCCATGTCATCGATGCTGTCCGCGCCGGCGACCATCCCGCCGACCAGCGAGGTGACCTTCAACCCAGCGTTCGCGCCTTTGTCCGTCGGCACGCTCAGGTGCTCATCTGCCAGGTCACGCAGGCCGGCGGACTCGGCCAACGCGAGCGCCGGCACCAGGCCTGCGGCCGACACGAGATTCGGGTCATCGAAGACCGCCGACGTCGATCGAAGCGTGTGAGAGAGTTTCACCTCAGAGATGCCCTTGCTCTTGGTGTGAATCGTTGCCTCAAGAACTCCGATTCTCCCGCCCAGCAAGGGCATTCTCGTTCTACGCCACGCTCACCGCCCAAGTTCATCGGTGGATCCGGGCTTCGACCACCAGCTCGGCACCCTGGGTCGCGCGGACACCACGAAGTTCCCCATGCACGCCCGCACCGACAAGCAGCGCACCGACACAGAACGCACCGAGCCCGCCCACGGATTCCTCAAGCGCGTCGACCAGGCCCTGGGCGCCCATCTCCGAGTCCACCCGGCCCCGGTCGTGGTCATCGCGGCCGAGCCCACCCTGAGCCGCTTCTTGCAGATGTCGGCCAACCTGGGTCGACTGGCCGGGCGAGTCACCGGCAACCACGTCACCACACCACTGCTGGAGATCGAAGGCCTCGTGGCTCCCCACATCGAGCAGTATCTAGCCTCCCGGCAGGACGAGGCCCTGGTCCTGCTCGAGCGCCGACTAGGGCAGGACAGGGCGGTGGTCGGCCTCGAATCGGTGTGGCTCGCGTCCCGTTGGGAACGACCCGAGATGCTCGCCGTCGAGGACGACTTCTTCTTCCCCGCCCGGATCTCACCCGACGGCGACTCCCTCGACGCAGCCGACGACGTCGAACATCCCGACGTCATCGACGACGTCATCGACGAACTCATCGAGCAGGTACTCGCCCGCGGAGCCTGGGTCGCCCTCGTCGAGCCAGGCACCATCCCCGACGGCCAACGCGTCGCACTCACCACCCGGCAGAGATAGATGTGTGCGTTCCCGCATGCGAAGGGCTCAGTTCTGCAGTGCAGTCGTGGCAGGCGGCAGCCTCACGTGCCAACTGTGAGCCGGCAGATCACACGCGGAGGATGAGGACGAGGTGGTGATGCACCCAGATCAGCTCGACATCGATGACGACACGGCGCGTAAGCTGATCGCTCGCCAAGTTCCCGATGTCCGACAGTGCGAAGTGACGCGCCTGCCCGGGGGCGGAACCCACAACGGTGAAGCCCCAAGCCAGTCCCCTCGTCGCTCCTCAAGCGTCCCGGATAGCCCGTCCGGAGAGGTTCTCGGTGACGGCCCCCTATCCGGAGCGCGACACGCTTCTCACCGCGAACTCCCAGAACCTGAGCGTCCGCAACAGGCTCGAGGACGTTGCGTATGCTCAGGTTCGTCGCAGAACCGTCAAAATTCGCGCGAACTTCTAAAGAGCCGTGTTCATCCGGCCCGTTGTGTCGAACAATTCGAGCTCGGCCGGATGCAGCTGATGCTGAACGACGAACGAGCGGTGCTTGATCCGCCACAACCCCTGACCGGTGCCAAGCGTCGGCAACAGTGACTGCTCCGTGCCGGTAAGCCCGAGCGCCGTCGCGGTCGAGCCGAGCTGATCCGACTCCTGCCGGTAGACAATACGCGTCTCCGCGTTCGCGAGCAGCGACGAGGCGAGCGCGCGCATCGCGCTGCCCTGGTCGCCGACGTTGTCGAGGTCGGAAAGCTTGTGGAAGATCAGCATGTTCGCGATCCCGTAGTGACGGGCGAGGCGCCAGTGGGCGTCCATCCGGCGCAGCAGCGCGGGATGGGACATCAGGCGCCACGCTTCGTCATACACGACCCACCGTTGTCCGCCTGCCGGGTCGAGGAGGGCAGACTCCATCCATGCCGAGGCGCAGGTCATCAGGACCGAGATCAGGGTGGCGTTCTCGGTGACTCGGGACAGGTCGAGGGAGACCATCGGCAGCGTCGGGTCGAAGCGCACGGTGCTGGGGCCGTCGAACAGACCGGCCAGGTCGCCTGCGACGAGCCTTCGCAGGGCGTGCCCGACGAGACGCCCATCCTCCGCGAGTCGACCATCCGTGTCAGTCGAGCGATCCGGTGCGAGCAACCGGTCGACGACCATCGGAAGTACCGGCACATCAGCCGAACTGACCGCGTCAGTGAGCGCAACGTCGATCGCGGTGTGCTCCAGCGGACTCAGCCGACGATCGAGGACGGTCTCGGCCAGAGCTCCCAGCAGGTCGCGACGTCGAGCCGTGACCTGGGCCTGCCACTGGGCGTCGTCGACCGACTCGGGGCGGTGGCCCTCGTCGAGCGGATTGAGGCGGTTGGCCATCCCATGGCCGAGCGCGATCGCTCGCCCTCCGACCGCTTCGGCGACCGTGGTGTGCTCGCCCTTCGGGTCACCGGGGACGTACACGCGTCGCCCGAACGGGATCGATCGCGTGTAGAGGCTCTTCGCCAGCGCCGACTTTCCGGATCCCACGATCCCGGCGAGTACGAGATTGGGCGCGGTGATCAGGCCACGGGCGTAGAGAACCCACGGGTCGTAGACGAACGAGCTGCCGCTGTAGAGATCCTGGCCGACGAACACTCCGTCGCTGCCCAGGCCTCCCTCGGCCAGGAACGGGTAAGCGCCCGCCAGCGTCGCCGACGTGTCCTGGTGACGCGGGATGCGCAGCCGCCCAGGCGTCCGAAGCGCAGCCGGACCGCGGTCGCCGGACTTCGGCAATACGACCGTTGCTTTCCGCTCCGCCGTGATCGCCTCGGACCTCGTGCGGGCCTCCGCCCGCCGGGTGTCGCGGTCCTCGGTCATCCTGGACTTCGCTGCCGCGCGCCGCAGCCGGCGGTCGCGCCTGCGCTCACGGCGGGGAGAGACGAGTACCACGCTGTGGAGCCGGCCGTCCTGCCAGCCGCTCACAAGCCGATCCTGTGATCCGCGATCGGGGCGGTCGACCGAGACTGGTCAGGGAACTCGCGGTGGTATGCGAGGATCGCCTCGGCCTCATGGGCGTGATCGATGGTCTCGCCGACCTGCCGGAGCATCTCGGCAGCACGGTGGAGTTCCCATGACACCCGGTACGCCGCCGAGCGTGCTCCGGCCGAATCCTCCGGCGCCCAACCAGTCTTTCGGGAAGGGCCGTCGTGGAACGACGCCAACTGGTGAAGCGACTGGCTCATTGACGCGGCGGCCCGCGAGAGGGACCCGAGCGTCGAATAGATGTCGTTCGGATCGTGGATGGACCGCGTGGCGTGCGCGAGACCACGTAGTGCCTGCTGTGCTTCCTCGGCGTCGACGGCCGGGTTCTCGAACGTGGGCATAGGAGTCTCCTTCTCGATCTCGTCGAGAAGGAGGTGTACATCGACGTCCGGGTTTGAGATTCCGTTGCGGCTCCGGCGTCCGCCTCAGCCCTGATCCACCGATGGGTGGAGAGTTGAGCGTGGCGTAGAACGAGAATGCCCTTGCTGGGCGAGAGAATCGGAGTTACCACACACACGATTCCGGGCCGAGCAAGGGACACCTCGTAAGTGAAAGCCTCTCACACGATCAGGCCCGTCTTCGATGATCCGAACTTGGTGTCGGCCGCAGGTCTGGTTCCGGCGCTTCGGTTGGCCGAGTCGGCCGGCCTGCACGATCTCCTCGCGCAGCGACTGACGGTGCCTTCGCCGAATGCGGCGACGAAGGCGACCAGCGTGGTGGGCGGGATGCTCGCGGGCGCAGACAGCATCGATGACCTGGACCTACTCCGGCACGGCGGGATGGGTCGGCTGTTCGGCGGGGTGCGGGCACCCTCCACGCTGGGCACGTTCCTACGTTCCTTCACCCACGGGCACGTGCAGCAGCTCGACGCGGTCGGTGGCCGGCTCCTGGCCGGCCTCGCCGACCGGGTTCCAGGACTGGTCGCTGGCGGCGATGCCGCTGAGGAGACCGCGTTCATCGATGTCGATGACACGATCCGCGAGGTCCACGGCTATGCCAAGCAAGGCGCCGCCTACGGCTACTCCCGGGTGCGGGGGCTGAACATCCAGCTCGCCACGGTCTCCACGCCGTTGAGCGCGCCCGTGATCGCTCGGGCACGGCTACGCAAGGGCAACACCGCGTCCGCAGCGGGTGCCGGCCGGCTGCTGGCCCAGGCCATCGGCACCGCCCGTGCATCGGGCGTGAAGGGCCCGATCCTGTGCCGGGCCGACTCGGCCTACTACGGATGGGCCTTCGTCGGGACCGCGATCCGCGCGAAGACCTGGTTCTCCGTGACCGCCCGGATGACCCCCAGCGTGAGCGCCGCAATCACCGGCATCGACCAAGAAGCATGGACACCGATCAAGTATCCGAACGCGATCTGGGAGGAGACAGAGCAGCGCTGGATCTCCGACGCGGAGGTCGCCGAGGTGGCCTTCGTGGCGTTCACCGGCCGCCGCAAGGCCGAGCACGTGGCCTGCCGGCTGGTTGTGCGCCGGGTCAAGCGGCTCCAGGCCCTCGCCGGCGACGGCACCGAACAAGGTGAGCTGTTCGCCAGCTACCGGCACCACGCGTTCATCACCAACTCCACCCTCGACATCGTTGAGGCAGACCAGGCTCACCGTGACCACGCGATCGTCGAGCAGGTCATCGCCGAACTCAAGGACGGCGCCCTGGCGCACCTGCCGTCGGGGAAGTACGCGGCGAACGCCGCGTGGGTCGCGCTCGCAGTGATCGCGTTCAACATCGCCCGTGCCACCGCCGTCGCCGCCAACATGGCCAAGGTCCGATGGGCGACCCTGCGCAAGCGGATCATCAACATCCCCGCCCGGATCGCGGCCACCGGCCGCCGACTCATCCTGCACCTCCCGATCCGATGGCCCTGGGCAGAGCAGTGGGACACCCTCCACGCGCTCGCGACCGGACCACCAACACCCGCCACGACGTGACCATCCAGCCCAGCACGGGCGCAACCGAGGACCCTGAAGTGGAAGAACCGGCGTAGACCGGCAGGTCCCGCACGCCCACGACGCCGCGATACCCGCCAGCGCCGAGAACGACCACTACAGAAACAACGTCGGTGGATCAGGGGTCAAACGAACGCTGGCGACCGGACCGGTGAGGTCCGGTCGCCAGCGTCTTATTTACACCGCGGGGCCGTGATCGGGACGGGTGGCCGGCTCAGCTCAGCCCGTAGCCGGCGGCGCCGACAGCGGCGGCGATGGCGTCGCGCGGGACCGCGCTGGTGGCGTGCACAGTGAGCGTTGAGGAAGCCACATCGACCTCGGCGCGGTCGATGCCGTCCACCTTGGCTACCGCCTCGGTGACCTTGCCGGCGCACCCTCCGCAGGTCACGCCGGTGAGGATGAACTCCTCGGACCAGGTCTGAGGCGCGTCAGGCGTGGTGAGGTCGATGGTCTGCGTTCCGGCGGTGGAGCAGTTGCAGGAGGTGCACATGGTGCGTCCTTTCGGTGGGTTCGACCCGAGGGTCAGGCGTTGCTGGGCTGGTTGGTGGGTGCGAGACGCGCGGGCGCCAGGTCCAGGCGGCGCAGGAGCTGTGCGTTGAGCGCGACGACCACGGTCGAGGCGGACATCAGGACCGCTCCCACCGACATGGGCAGCACGAACCCGATGGGCGCCAGAACGCCGGCCGCGAGAGGGACCGCGGCGAGGTTGTAGCCCGCGCCCCACGCCAGGTTCTGGATGCTCTTGCGGTAGGTCGCCTTGGACAGCTCGATGATAGACAGCACCGCGCGGGGGTCGTCGGAGGCCAGGATGATCCCGGCCGACCCGATCGCCACGTCCGTGCCGGCACCAATCGCGATTCCGACATCGGCCTGGGCGAGAGCCGGGGCATCGTTGACGCCGTCGCCGACCATCGCGACCGCACGGCCCTCCTGTTGCAGTTGGGCGACCTTGGAGGCCTTGTCCTCAGGACGTACGCCGGCGTACACCCGGTCGATCCCGAGTTCGGCAGCAACGGTGTTGGCCACCGCCTCGGCGTCGCCGGTGATCATGACGACCTCGATGCCTCGCTCGTGCAGCGCGTTGATCGCGGCGCGCGACTCCTCACGGATCTCATCAGCCAGGCTCAGCCCGCCGACGACGACGCCGTCGACCACCACGTGCAGGATGATCGCGCCGTGCTCTCGCCATTCGTCCGCGACGGGCAGCTCGGTGACGCCCTCGCGGGTCAAAAGAGCGGGACCGCCGACGTGCACGGTCTGTCCGTCCACGACCGCCGTGACGCCCTCAGCGGGGTGCGAGGAGAAGTCACTGGACGAAGGCAGAACCAGCCCCTTCTTCTCCGCCGCGCGGACGATGGCTCGGGCCAACGGGTGCTCGGAGTCCGCTTCGGCGGCCGCTGCCAAGCGCAATACCTCATCAGCGTCCAGGGTGGCGTCCGTGGACAGTTCGATGGCGGTGACGGTCGGCTGACCCTTGGTCAGGGTGCCGGTCTTGTCGAACAGGACGGAGTCGACGGTCCGCATGGACTCCATCGCGAGGCGGTCCTTGACCAGCACGCCGGCCCGGGCCGCCCGCTCGGTCGAGATCGAGATGACCAGCGGGATCGCCAAGCCGAGTGCGTGGGGGCAGGCGATGACCAACACGGTGATGGTGCGGACGAGGCCGTCCTCGGGCAGCCCGATGAGTGACCAGACGACGAAAGTCACCAAAGCAGAAGCCAGGGCGAACCAGAACAGCCACCCTGCCGCCTGGTCGGCCAAACGCTGGGCACGCGAGGACGATGCCTGTGCATCCGCGACGAGCTTCTGGATCCCAGCCAGCGCGGTCTGGTCACCTACGGCGGTGACTTCGACCCGCAGGCCCGAGTCGGTGGCGATCGTGCCGGCCACGACAGTGGCGCCGGTCTCACGGCGTACAGGAAGGGACTCGCCGGTGATCATCGACTCATCCATCGAGGCCGAGCCGCTGACCACGCGTCCGTCGGCAGCCACGCTCCCGCCGGGACGGACCACGATGACATCGCCCACGCGCAGATCGGTGGGGGAGACCACGACGATCTCGTCGCCCTCGACCCTCTCGGCCTCATCGGGCAGAAGCGTTGCCAGCGAGTCCAAGGCTGAGGTCGTACGCACCAGTGAGCGCATCTCGATCCAGTGACCCAGGAGCATGATCACCACGAGCAGCGCGAGTTCCCACCAGAAGTCGAGGTGGTGGGGAAGCAGGTCGAGCGTGGCGCCCCACGAAGCGACGAAGGCCACCGTGATGGCAAGGGCGACCAGCAGCATCATGCCGGGCTGGCGCGAACGGATCTCGGAGACCGCGCCTGTCAGGAATGGACGACCGAACCAGAAGTAGAGGACGGTGCCGAGGATCGGCGGCACCCACGACACGCCGGCGATGTCGGGCACCTGGTAGCCGACCAGGTCGGCAAACATCTGCGAAAGCACGACTGTCGGAATGGCCAGGACGAGTGATCCCCAGAACAACCGGCGGAACATGCCGACGTGGTCGCCATGGCCCGCGTGACCGCTGTGACCCGCGTGATCACCGTGGCCGTCGTGATTCACGGGGACTGGGTGATCCGCGTGGTCGGCGTGGCCCGCGTGATCGGCGTGGTCAACGTCGCCGTGTCCGTGGTGGTCCTGATGATCGGGGGTGCTCATCGTGATGGCCTTCCGTCGACGTGTTTCGTTTTCACCATCTCCAACGATACCCCCTGGGGGTATGTTCCCGATGCTGGAGGATCGCACGGGCGCAGCGGTGAGTCAGGAGTCTGCCGCGACGGCGCCGGCCTCGCCGCGCAGGATCGCCGGGATGTCATCGAAGCCCTCGACAACACCTCCAGCGCATCTCCCTCGACATTCTCGTGGCGGACTTCAAGGGTGGAAAAAGTCCCGAGGCCATCCACGACGACTACGGGACGGTCTCGCTGGCCGACGTCTATTCGATCGCGGCTAGGACGAAGTGGCTCGCAGCCGTGACTTCCTGAACCACTTGGGGTACGTCGGAAGGCGTGCGTGCCCTCACCGTGAAGCCCCGCGAGTCGGGGTCGGTCCGTGTCGAGGACGTGCCGGACCCCAGTCCCGGCGAGGGGGAGCTCCTCGTCCGCGGGCTCGCGGTCGGCGTCTGCGGCACCGACAACGAGATCGTGAGCGGAGAGTACGGCTTGGCGCCGCCCGGCAGTGAGCGCCTGGTGCTTGGCCACGAGACCCTGGCCGCGTCAAGCGAGCTCCGGAGGGCAGCGGTTTCCAGTCCGGCGACCTCGTCGCGGGCGTCGTGCGACGTCCCGACCCCGAGCCCTGCGGGGCCTGCGCTCATGGTGAGTGGGACATATGCCGCAACGGCGGCTACACCGAGCGCGGCATCGAGGAGCTGCACGGCTTCGCCAGTGAGCTGTGGACGATCCCGACGCTGAGCAGTGAGTCCGCCAGCAGCTCGCGCGACACCTGTCGGTAGGAGATCGGTGTGCCTGTGTGGCTCGAAGCGGGACTGTGGGGCCTGCTCGCCGGTGGGGCGCTGGTGCTGGGTGCTGCCATCGCCTGGCTGGTCAGGGTGCCGCGGTGGCTCATCGCCTCGGTGATGGCCTTCGGCGCCGGGGTGCTCATCTCCGCGCTGGCCTTTGACCTCCTCGACGAGGCGGTGACCACGGGTGGGCTGCCCCCGACGGTGATTGGCTTCCTCATCGGGGCCGTCGCCTACGTCGCAGCGAACGTCGTACTCGCCCGACTCGGTGCCAGGCACCGCAAGCGCTCCGGCGAGCAGCAGGTCTCCGAGCAAGAGCAGGCCGGCAGCGGCACGGCGATCGCCGTGGGCGCCCTGCTCGACGGTGTCCCGGAGTCGGTCGTGCTGGGTCTCTCGCTCCTCGGGGGCGAGGGCGTCGGCTTCGCCGTCCTGACAGCGATCATCATCTCCAACCTGCCCGAGGGGCTTTCGAGCACCGCCGGCATGAAGCAAAGTGGCCGCAGCGCGCGCTACGTGTTCGGCGTGTGGACCGGGATCGCCGTCGCCAGCGGGGTAGCCGGTGCCCTGGGCTGCCTACTGCTGGTCGGCGCCCCGGTCGAAGTGGTCGCCCTAATCACGGCCGTCGCCGCAGGAGCCATCCTGGCGATGGTCGCCGACACGATGATCCCCGAGGCCTTCGAGCGGACACACCTCTACGCAGGCCTGCTCACGACCGTCGGCTTCCTGACCTCCTTCGTCATCTCCCGTGTCGGCTGACGGAGGCCAGACCACCCTGGCCTCGCAACACAGTCTTCGAGAGGCTCCTCCGTTGGCGCATCACAGGCGTGTCCACACGTGCCGGGGCGGCGCTGGCCGACGCGTTGGAGCGCATCGCCACGAGGCCAGGCCCCCGGGATGGCGTTAGCCAGGGAAGGAGAAGAACCCGATGTGCCCGTAGCAGAGGGTGATTGACAGGAAGGTCAGCCTTATTGACCAACGCCGTGACCGGTCGCGTCATCGCGGCCCAACCGGAGCCCCGCCGTTGGTGGCCACGTCGCCGGTACGACAGGGCGATGAACACGCTCCTGCTCGCCGCCCTGCCGGCTGCCGCCCGACCCGCCATGGCGTCGACCACCGACGACCCTGACCTGACGCGCGCCGGGCTCACGCCCGTGGATGCCGCGCGCATCGGCGAGGCCCTGGCCGCCGCCCGCACCGACGGCACCCGCCGTGGGTACGACGTCGTTTGGGGCCAATGGCACCGCTGGTGCACAACCCGTGGGGTCGCCGCCGTGCCCGCGGACCCGCTCACCGTGTGCGCCTACCTGACCGAACGCGCCGAAGCCGGACGCGCCACCGCCACCCTCGACATGGCCTGCACCGTCATCCGGCACGTCCACCGCACCCTCGGAGTCCCCGACCCGATCGCTTCCGAAGCCGTCCGCCAAGTCCGCCGCGGCCTGCGCCGCACCCACGGTGCCGCACCCCGACGGCTCGCTCGTCCACTCTCGGTCGAAGACATCCGGCAGATCGTGGCCGGCATCGACCGCATCACCCCACACGGCATCCGCGACGCCGCGATCATCCTGCTCGGCTACGCCTCCGCCATGCGCCGCGCCGAGCTCGTCGCCCTCGACCTCGCCGACGTCGAACCCAAGCCCGCCGGACTCCTGCTCCACATCCGGCAAGCCAAGACCGACCAGGACGGCCACGGCCAACAGGTCGCCGTCGCCGACGGCCAGCACCCGGTCACCGACCCCGTCGCAGCGCTCAACGCCTGGCGGGAACTGCGCGGCGAGACCCCCGGCGCCCTGTTCACCCGGATCTGGGGAAGCGCCATCAGCTCCGATCGTCTCTCGGGCGCCACGTCCCCGCCCGGATGCTCCGCGCCCGCGCAGAAGCCGCCGGCCTCGACGGCACCCGGATCACCGCCCACTCCCTTCGCGCCGGACACGCCACCACCGCCGCCCTCGCCGGCGTCCCCCTCAACCGGATCGCCGCCCAGACCCGACACAAAGACCTCAGCGTCCTCGTGAACCGCTACATCCGGCCGCTCGAAGCGCTCGAGAACACGTCCAGCAGGGACCTCGGCCTATGAAGCTGGCGTACGTGCCAATCGGCCCCGGGGACGTCGGCAGCAACAGGTATCCTCAACCGAGAAGGAGGTGCACCATGACTGCTGCCGCGATCGAGCCCGAGCCGGTACCGCTGGTCCGTGACCCTGCCGGCCGCCTGATGGTGCCCGGTAGTCGCATCTCCCTCGACATTCTCGTGGCGGACTTCAAGGGTGGAAAAACTCCCGAAGCCATCCATGACGACTACGAGACGGTCTCGCTGGCCGACGTCTACTCGATCTTCGCCTACTACCTGCGCCACCGTGCCGAGGTCGAGGACTACCTCGCCGAGCAGGAGAGGGAAGGTGCCGAGATTCAGGCCCGCATCGAAGCTGCGTACCCGCCCGATGGTCTGCGTGCAAAACTGCTAACACGCATCGAGTCGTGACTCCACGGCTCCTCGCCGACGAACACATCGACCCCGTGCTGGTGCTGGGTTTGCAACGACGCGTACCCGGCCTAGACATCGTCCGCGTTCAGGATGTCGGACTTCGAACCGCAGACGATCCAGCGATCCTGGAGTGGGCGGCCGCCGAGGACCGGATCCTCGTGACCAGAGACATCAAGACGGTTCCGACGTACGCCTTCAACCGGGTCAGCGCGAAGCAACCAATGCCCGGGGTCTTCGTGCTGCGTTCGACCGTCTCGATGGCGACTGCGATCGACGAGCTGTCCTTCATCGTCGGGGCCAGCGACGCCAACGAGTGGGTCGACCGGGTGGTCTATCTCCCGCTCCGCTAGAACTGTCAGTCAGGGGCTCGGGTGCGTCGTATGCGGCGGTTAGACGCACCTCGGAAAGGAGCGAACGCCGGCCGCCAGATCCGGGTGCGCGTGCCTGCGTCCGGTGCGCCAGCTTCGCCCTGAGCCGGGTGCGTCAGGGCAGGGGGCGACGCCACTCGCGGCGTTCGCCGTCCGGAGTGTCGCGCCAGGACACGATCAGCTCCGGCGTCCCGGCCTGCATCGAGCCGATCGCCAGGAACTCGATGGCCTCGCCCATCTGGATAGATTGTGGGCCGATGGGACCCCCGAAGCGGATGGCTTTATCGGCGCTGAGTTCGACGTCGTACGCCGTGGCGCGACCAAGGTTCTTGAGCATGTGCCGGCGGCCCTGGAGTCGGTCGACCGTCCAGTGCACGACAGGCTCCGGTGGACCGCCGGCCGGCGGGATCCCAGCCCAGGGTCCACTGCCTCCGCGGATCTCGAACCCACCAGGTTCGCCCGGGCCCGGTCGGGAGCTCCACTGGCGCTGGTCGCGCTTCTCAGCGCGGGACATGTACTCGGCCCACTGATCTGCCATCCGCTCCACTGCGGCCGTGGATCGACTTTCGAGCTCGAGGGACCTTTCGGCGGCTTCGGCGGAGCGCTCGGCGGCGTCGGCTGACCTCTTCGCGGCGGCGTCGGCGTCTTTGGCGTCCCGTTTGGCGCGATGGCCGGTGATCTCGCTGCGTACAGCGATGACGACAGACAGGGCGAGTGCGCTGGCAGCGATGAGGTTCGCGACGTTTCCCGGCTCCACGGCTCAGGTGTCTTCGGAGTCGAGGAACTCGCGTGCGGCGACGAGCACGGTTTCCTGCCTGACGCCAGCATGCAGCTCGAGCTGGCGGACGAGCCAGGTGATCAAGACCGCGGTCGGCCCGAGCACGTACGACATGTCCAGATGGGTCGCCTCGGTCTCGTCGTTGACCGTGAGGCTGACGGCTTCGATCTCGTTGAATCGGCGCGCCGCGAGGGGGACAGCGGAGCCGCTGCCGGGGCTGTCGCCGAGGCCTGGATCGGATACAGAGACCATGTCTACAAGAACGTGGGCGGCCTGGCGGCCGAGTTCCGGCATCGTCATCGCGTTGGATTCTCCGATCGGTCAGGTGAGGCCGGTCTGCTGGCGGATGAGCGCGGCGGTGACGTCGGCAAGCACGCTGGCGGGCACGCCGCGGAGGAGTCGGCCGGCGCGCTTGAGAGCGCTCGCGTCTTCCTCGTCCTGGACTTTGTCTCCGGCCTTTGTGAGGAGTTCCACGAGTGCGTCGGCGGCTTGTTCCTCGTCGGGCCATAGTCCTGTGGCGCGTCGGCCGCGCTCTGTGAGGCCGGTGATGAAAAAGCCCAGGACACCGCCGAGCGAGTCGAGTGCCTCTCCCGTCGTGTACGTGCCGTGTAGGGCCTGTAGCGCTGCGATGATGTCGTCTTCGTCGAACCCGACGTTGGCCGCGATGTCGTCGGAGCTGACTGGCATCTCGCCAGCGTCGAGGAGTCGTGCGGCCTCGAGCAGCACCGGGAAGTCGCGGCTGTGCCAGCGGTCGGGGAGTCGATTCTGCGTCACGCGAACGACGCTAGGACTTAGCTGCGCCACGGCGATGGACGCGCGCCGTTGAGTTGGCCGCCGGCGATTCGCGGCGGCAAAATCCAGGTCGCGGCTTGCTCATCCGTGGGGCACCTGCGTGCATCCTTCGTTCCGGCGTTGCCACTGGCGACGCGTCGCCTGACACGTACGCCATGGTGAGCAACGGGGCAAGGCCAAAGGACATCTGAAGAGCCGTGCCGGCAAGCGCGGTTCCGCAAGCAGATGCGCCGAAGCCGAAGAAGGCGAGCAAGCCCAACAGGCCCCAAGAACTGAGTCTGCGGCCAAATGAGTCCGCCGCTCCGTTAGGCCTAGGGCATGTCTGACAAATGTCGGGTCCAGGCGATCACGGCGTTGAGGACAGCGGCTGCGCGGTAGGTGATGGCGAGCTTGTCGTAGCGGGTGGCGAGTCCGCGCCACTGCTTGAGGTGGCAGAAGCGGCGCTCGACGACGTTGCGTCCCTTGTAGATCTCGGCGTCGAAAGCCGGCGGTCGTCCGCCGCGCGATCCTCGCCGTCGGCGGTGTCCTTGTTGGTCGGAAGGCTCAGGGATGGCTGCGCGGATGCCGCGCTGGCGCAGATGAGTGCGGATCGCGCGTGAGGAGTAGGCCTTGTCCGCGCGCACGAGGTCGGGTCTGGTTCGTGCTCGCCCGACCGGCTGCGCGACGCGCAGGTGCGCCATCAACGGCCCGAACATCGGCGAATCGCCCGCCTGCCCGGGACTGAGCAGCACCACCATCGGTAGGCCGTGGCCCTCGACCAGGGAGTGGATCTTGGTCGACAACCCGCCGCGGGAACGCCCGATCGCGTGGTCAGGCGGCTCCGCGAGCCGATCGGGTGTATTCGTGTAACTCGATCCAGCCCCCTGTGAGGCGCGTGGTGTTCGTCGCGTGCTGGTGAGCACGCGCGATCGTGGAGTCCACCGACAGCGACCAATCGACCAGCCCGGCAGCATCGGCCGCAGCGGTCAACCGGTCCAGCACGGTGTCCCACGTGCCGTCCTCGGCCATCCGTCGATGCCAGGTCCACAACGTCTGCCATGGCCCGTACACCTCGGGCGAATCGCGCCAGGCGATCCCGGTTCGGTAGCGGTAGATGATGCCCTCCACGACCTGGCGCGCATCAGCAAACGGGCGACCCTGGCGCCCCGTCGGCTTCGGAAGCAGGTCCTCGATCAACGACCACTGGGCATCGGAGAGCATCTGGAAACGCGACACGACCCGAACGTTCCCAGACCTACCGCCCAATCTTTGTCAGACACGCCCTAGGTCGCCCTCAGGCAGCGGTACGACGTAGCCCACAATACTTGGCACCAATGTTTCATCGACCTGTCGTTGAGACAAGCGGGGCTCTCAAAGTTGCAAGTGCGATGGAGGGGCTCGTTGAGGAACTCCCTGTCTGTCGGCTGTCCCTGAGAGACTTCGTGCATGTCCCGAACCCGACGGCTTCGACACCGTTACCGTGCGAGCGCCCCGGTCACCGAAGTTGAGGAAGACGCGAGCGCGCCAGTCGATGCGGCGGAAGCGTGGAAGGCCGTCGGGTTAGTAAATGAATGGGTTCGTCACGCCGAGACGAAGGCGGCAGCCGCGCTCGCCACCGCCGGCGTGATCGGCGGCGTGCTGTTCAGCTTAGTCAAGGACCAGACCGTGTTCAGCCTGACGATCAAGATCTTTGGCCCTGCTTCGGGCGCTCTCGCGTTCGCCGCCGGCATCGCGGCAGTGGTGGCGCTGTGGCCTCGCCTCAGGGCGACTGAACCGCCAACGAGCCTCCTCTACTTCGACCACATCGCCCGCAAGTACCCGCGGAACAATCAGGGCGCCGAGTACGTGGCCGCCCTCAAAGGCCTGGTCGCAGACCCGGATGGACTTCTTGAGCAGCTCGGACAACAAGTCTGGGCCAACGCTCGGGTCGCTCGCCGCAAGTTCCGCTGGGCAGGGTGGGCGATGGTCGCCCTGATCGGCTCAGCCATGGCCTTGTCCGTTGTCAGCGTTCGGCTGGCTCTGCTCTCGATGGGAATATGGGATGGATAGCAACCACAGGGAGTACAAGCACGTCGATTCCTTCGCCAGGATCGATGAAATCCTCGAGCAGCCGAGCACGAACTTCGAGGAGAAAAAATCCCTGCCCGACCGTGACACGCTGACCTACACAAACGGGTTTTACGCGTACTGCTCGGCGCTCTTCGTCGACATCCGGGATTCGTCTGAGCTACCTAGCATCTACAACAGGCCAGCCCTAGCAAAGCTGTACCGAGCCTTCATCTCCGAGATGGTCTCGATCATGAACGGGAATTCGACGGCACGCGAGATCAACATCGTCGGAGACTGCGTCTGGGGCGTTTTCAACACCCCGAGCAAACCCGACATCGACGCGGTCTTCTCGATGGCAGCCCAAGCGAACTCCCTCATGAAGGTTCTGAACTACAAGCTCCTGAAGAAGAACTATCAGACCCCGATCAGGGTCGGCATCGGCATGTCCTACGGCCGGGCTCTGATGATCAAGGCGGGCGCCAGCGGCAGCGGCATCGCGGACGTCGTCTACATGGGAGACGTCGTCAACCAAGCGAGCAAGTTGGCCGCTGCGGCCGGCGGGGCGAAGGTCGGTGCCCCCTTGGCGATGGACGGGGTCTTTCGCCAGAACCTCAATGAATCGAACACGAAACTGACCACCTACAACACGACACACACCCTCTACACGGCCAACGCTGTCAACATCGCGATGAACGACTGGTACGAGGCGAACTGCACGTAGCACGTCCACACTCAGAGCCTGGTGTCCGTGGCCATGAAAAAGTCCCCACTGGTGGCCAGGTAGTGGTCCCCGTTGGTGGCCAGATTGAAGTCCCCACTCTTCGCGTCGTGTCGTAGCCGACGGTGAGGTCCCTGCGTGGTGACGGTGGTGGTGCCAACCAAGTCACCGAGCACCACGCAGGGGTCTCCATTGAAGAACGCGCAGGAACGAATGGACGTGATTGCCGCCTACCGAGACGTAGGCACTTATCGGGGAGCCGCGGAGATCTGCGGCACGACCCACAAGACGGTGAAGCGGATCGTCACCGCACACGAGCTGCTCAGCAAGGGTGCTCATCGGCCACCGCGGGCGCCGCGGGCGAAGAACTACGACGAGGTCGCCGACCTGGTCGCCGAGGCCGTGGCCAAGACCGTCGGCAAGATCAGCGCCAAGCGGCTGCTGCCGGCCGCGCGAGCGGCTGGCTATAAGGGCTCTGATCGCAACTTCCGGCGGCTGGTCGCGACCGCGAAGCGCCAATGGCGACTCGGTCAGGCCCGCGCGGGTGGGCGTCGTCCGGCGGTGTGGTCGCCTGGTGAGGTGCTGGCGATCGACTGGGGCGAGGAGATCCTCGCGGGCCGCAAGGTCCACGTGTTCTGCGCGGTGCTCGCCTGGTCGCGGTTCCGGTTCGTCCGCTTCGCTGCCGATGAGCAGCAGGCGACCACGCTGGCGATGCTGGCAGAGTGCTTCGAGGTCCTCGGCGGGGTCCCGAAGGTCGTGCTCGCCGACCGCATGGGTTGCTTGAAGGGCGGCGTGGTCGCGAACGTCGTCGTCCCCGCGCCGGACTATGTCCGGTTCGCCACCCACTACCGGTTCCGTCCCGACTTCTGCCACGCCGCGGACCCGGAGTCCAAGGGGATCGTGGAGAACCTGGTCGGCTATGCCAAGGACGACCTTCTGGTCCCCCTCGAGCTCGACGACGACCCGTGGGCCGAGGGTCTGGCTGGGTTGAACACCCGCGCGAAGGCGTGGTCCGAGGAGGTCAACCGACGCCGTCACAGCGAGATCCAGGCGGTCCCGGTCGAGCGGCTCGACACCGAGCGAGAGGTGCTCGGCGAGCTGCCGTCGCTGCGGTTGGAGGTTGGCCCCAAGCCGATCACGAGAAAGGTCGACAAACTGTCGTGCATCCGGTTCGCCTCGGCCCGCTACTCGGTGCCGAACCGTCTGATCGGCACCACGGTGACCGTGCTGGTTGACGACCGCGATCGGGTGTTGCGGGTGATCGAGCCGGTGACCGGCGAAGTCCATGCCGAACACCAACTGGTCGCGCCGGGCGAGACCAGCATCGTCGATGCCCACTACGACCGGCCACGTCCTGCCACCCCGCGCCGTGGTGCTCGACCCCGCACGGCAGCGGAGCGGGAGTTCCTCGCTCTGGGCCCGGTCGCCGAGGAGTTCCTGACTGGTGCGGCAGCAGCTGGGGTGACCAAGCTCGGCAGCGAGATCGCCGAGATCCTCACCCTGGGCGCCGCGCATGGCACCGGTCCGCTGCTCACGGCACTGCAACGGGCGGTGGCGTTCGGGCGATGGCGCGCTGCGGACGTCCGGTCGATCCTGGCCACCAACGGACACGCACCCCGACCGACTGCCGCGGGACAGGCACTGGTGATGACGCTGCCCACCGTCCCGACCAGGTCACTGGAGGCCTACCGCATCGGCTCCGGCACCAGTCCCGATTCCGAGGGTGGTGAGGGAGCATGACCGCGACGTCCCCGCCGCCGCTGCCGGCGGATCTGAACGAGGGTCTGAAGCGGTTGAAGATGGCCGCGATGCGCCGGCTGGCACCCGAGCTGCTCCTCACCGCCAAGACCCAACGCTGGAACCCTGAGGAGTTCCTCCGCACCCTCGTCGAGGCCGAAATCGCCTCGCGCGATGAGTCCAACCGACGAGCCCGGACGCGCCAAGCAGGGTTCCCCGTGACCAAGACACTCGAGGAGTTCGACGTCGCCGCCTCATCGATCCCCACAGCGACGTTCGACTACCTGGCCAGCCTGGAGTGGATCCGCGCGGCCGAGAACGTGTGCATGATCGGCCCGGCCGGCACCGGGAAGTCCCACACCCTGATCGCGCTCGGCATCGCCGCGGTCGAGGCAGGGCACCGAGTCCGATACTTCACCGCCGCCGAGCTCGTCGAGACCCTCTACCGAGGGCTGGCCGACAACTCCGTCGGAAAGGTCATCGAGGCCGTGCTGCGCAACGACCTCATCGTCGTCGACGAGCTCGGATTCGCCCCGCTGGACGACACCGGCGCCCAACTGTTGTTCCGGTTCGTCGCGGCCGCCTACGAACGCCGCTCGCTCGGAATCGCATCCCACTGGCCATTCGAGTCCTGGGGCCGGTTCCTGCCCGAGCACACCACCGCGGTCAGCATGCTCGACCGGCTCCTGCACCACTGCCACACCGTCGTCACCGACGGCGACTCCTACCGCATGAGACAAGCCCGAACGAACGGAGGAACCCAACTCAAGACCCACTGAACCTCAGCGAAGAGTGGGGACTTTCAGTTGGCCACCAGCGGGGACCACAACTTGGCCATTGACACCTGGCCAGAATGCTGAGCCGCATTCGTGCGTCTGAGCATGTTCTCGTGGTGAGAGAGAGGCCCCTTGGCTCTCGAAGCCCGTTTCAAGGCGCATCAATGGGTCGCTGCAGAGCGTGTCGATCTCGCTAGGTATGAACCGAAGTCTCTGAAGATCGGCCGCACCCGCGACGCGGCGGTAAGACGCTCGTCCGTCGCAACCCCGGTCTCACACTGCACCCCGTACTTGGCCGCTACGACCCCGTCGCGACCGGGCACTGGCCAACTGATGCGACGGACGCCGCTTGCCTAGCGTTCGCGAGCTGTTAGATCCTGCGAACATGACCGGTCCTGGGGTACTTCTCACCCGTGACGCTTCGGCGGTCTATGAGGCGATCTGGGAGGAGGCGCGACCCATAGGTGGTCACGGCGTGACCCTCTGGTTCCCGATCTCAAACTGCCTGAGCAGGATGCGGCGGCTCTCGCGGAGCCAGGCAGATCGACGCACCCAGGTGATCAAGTTGGAGCTCAGACAGCAGGGCCTGATCGCTCAAGTCGAGCACGGTTCGGCGCTCGTCACGGTGATCGGCACTGATCCGCAGAGCTGGTAGCAAAGACCAAGCCGGGAGTGCGCAGGCGAGTCTTCGCGGCGGTATGCCGCAGCCGAACGGTCAAGCTATGAACTAGTGATCTCCGGCGGGTGAGCAGCGAGCTTCTCCTTGAAGTCCAGGAGGTGGACGCCCCTGATGACGATTGGCTCGCCGGCGCCAAACCAGCCGAGAAGAGTCGCCTTGGCCGAGTGTTCGGCCGTAGCAACGCCGCGTCGCCACCCGGACTGAGCTTCGCGATCGTCTCTGTGCGACGCCACTCGGCAGGGATGCGGGCGTCGGGATCATTTGGATCCCCGTGCCCCATGATCATTCGCGGGTCAGGATTCGTCGGGTGAACCGGTTGCTCCTTGATCATGTCGACGGATCTCTGCAGGCCGGCCTGAGCCCTGATCCACCGGCTGCGGTGGGGTCTGTGAGCGTGGCGTAGAACGAGGTGCCCTCCTGAGCAGGGAAGATGTCGATTGCGACGTCGTCACCCAACCGCTCACGAGAGGCACCTCGTAAGTGAAACCTTCTCACACGATCCGACCTGTGTTCGATGACCCGAATCTGGTGTCGGCCGCAGGTCTGGTACCGGCGCTGCGGCTGGCCGGATCTGCCGGCTTCTACGACCTCCTCGAGGGCCTGACGGTGGCCTCGCCCAACGCCTCGGCGAAGACCGCCGCGGTCGTCGGCGGGATGCTCGCCGGTGCGGACTCCATCGATGACCTCGACCTGCTGCGCCACGGCGGGATGGATCGGTTGTTCGCCGGGGTTCGGGCGCCCTCGACGCTGGGCACGTTCCTGCGTTCCTTCACCCACGGCCATGTCCAGCAGCTCGACAAGATCGGCGGCGGACTGCTGTCCGGGCTTGCCGCGCGGGTGCCTGGACTGCTGGCCGGTGGCGGCGCGGAGGGGATCGCGTTCCTCGATGTCGATGACACCGTGCGTGAGGTCCACGGCTATGCCAAGCAGGGGGCCGCGTTCGGCTACACCGGCGCCAGGGGGCTGAACGTCCAGCTCGCCACGATCTCGACTCCGACCGCTGCGCCGGTGATCGCGCGTGCCCGGCTCCGTAAGGGCAACACTGCCTCCGCCACGGGTTGCGGCCGGTTGCTGGCACAGGCGATCACCACCGCCCGGGCTGCTGGCGTGACCGGGCGGATCTTGGCTCGCGCGGACTCGGCCTACTACGGCTGGGCGTTCGTCGGGACCGCGCTGCGCCACCAAGCCTGGTTCTCGGTCACCGCCCGGATGACCCCGTCGGTGACCGCGGCGATCGCCAGCATCGACCCGGGCGAGTGGACCGCGATCGCCTACCCGAACGCGGTCTTCGACGAGGTCGAGCAACGCTGGGTCAGCGACGCCGAGGTCGCTGAAGTGCCGTTCACTGCGTTCACCGGCCGACGCAAGGCCGAGCACGTGTCGTGTCGTCTGGTCGTGCGCCGCGTCAAGCGAGTCCAGCCACTGGCATCTGACGGCAGCGAACAGGGCGAGCTGTTCGCCACCTACCGCCACCACGCCTTCATCACCAACAGCACCCTGTCCACGATCGAGGCCGATCAGCGTCACCGCGACCACGCCCTGGTCGAGCAGGTCATCTGAAGCGCCCCAGGTTTGATGCCGCATCCTTTTGAGTTCGAGAGGATGGCAGCATGCCGAAGAAGATCGATCCCGCGGTCAAGGAGCGGTGCGTGCGGCAGGTGCTGGAGCACTTGCCGGAGTACCCGTCGCTGACCGCGGCCGCCGAGTCCGTTGCCCGACGCGAGGGGCTGGGCAAGGAGACCGTCCGCCGGTGGGTCGTCCAGGCTCAGGTCGACGGCGGGCAGCGCCAGGGCGCGACCAGCGAGGAGCTGGCTGAGATCAAGGAGCTGAAGGCCAAGGTCCGCCGGCTCGAGGAGGACAACGAGATCCTCCGACGGGCCTCAATTTTCTTCGCGGGGGAACTCGACCCCCGCAACCGCTGATCGTCGCGTTCATCGACGAGATGCGCACCGAAGGCCACGCGGTCGAGTCGATCTGTCGGGTCCTGCGTGAGCAGGGCTGCCAGATCGCCGCGCGGACCTACCGCGACTGGGCACGCACCAACCGACCCGTTGCCGCCCGCACGGTCACCGACGCCAGCGTCACCAACCTGGTCCGTGACCTGGCCTGGACGGTCGACCACGAGGGCGTACGGCGGATGACCCCGGAGGGTTTGTACGGGCGTCGCAAGATGACCGCGCTCGTCCAGCGCACCAGCCCCGACGCGTCGCCCGGCGCGGTGGACCGGGCGATGAGATCCCTGTCCCTGCAAGGGATCCGACGCTCCAAGGGCATCCGGACCACCATCCCTGCCAAGGACGGCAAACGGGCCGGCGACCTCCTTGATCGGGACTTCACCGCCCCCGCACCGAACCGGACCTGGGTCATGGACTTCACCTACGTCCGCACCTGGGCGGGGTTCGTCTATGTCGCGTTCATCCTCGACGTGTTCGCTCAGAAGATCGTTGCTTGGAACGTCGCACCGACCAAGGCCGTCGAGCTGGTCGACGTCCCGCTGCGGATGGCACTGTGGCAACGCGACCGCGAAGGCCACCCTGTGGTGCCCGGTGAGCTCATTGGTCACGCCGACGCCGGGTCGCAATACACATCGATCGCGTTCACTGAGCACCTCGCCGAGGAAGGGATCCGGCCCTCGATCGGGTCTGTTGCCGATGCCTACGACAACGCCCTGATGGAGTGCGTGATCGGGCTGTACAAGACCGAGTGCGTCCGCACAACGGTCTTCCACGCCGGCCCCTACCGGAGCATCGGAGACGTCGAGTACGCCACCGCTGGATGGGTCGATTGGTACAACAACCGACGCCTGCATGGCTCTCTTGGGATGATGACCCCAGTGGAGTTCGAGCAAGCCCACTACGCGGCCCTCAACCGAGAGCCGCAACCCGTATAGGAGCGGCGGAGAACCTGGGGCGCTTCAAGAAACTCGTCCAGGCCTTGCGCCCCCTGCAGGACATCACGATCAGCCTGGCCGGCCAGACCATCGACGCCCGGCCCCAGATCCCCGCAGACGTTCAAGAACTCCTCGACCGTGTGGCCCACTAAATCTGTGCAACTCAGGATCGAAAAGTCATCGGAAACGTTCGGCAGGCGTTCCAAGGTGTTCCGATAGACTTGGGGCCGTCCATTGGAGAACCTCCAGATCAACCCGAGGTTTCCCGAAGGGATCCGAAGTTTGAGGTAGCGGGATCAGGCCTCCGATCTTGTCCAGAGGTCGCAGGTTCAAATCCTGCCCCCGCTACGAAGAAAGTCCAGGTCAGCCTATGGTTGACCTGGTCTTTTGCTTTGGGGGCGAGATGCGATCGCATCGTTTACCCATCACATCGACGGGCGCGGAGCGTCGCCCAGCGGGGCCGCAGCGCCGTTGGTTCCGGTCATTTTCGGGCTCGCTCGGCCATGAAGGTGAACTTCGCGTTCGTCCGGGACGATGAGTGAGGTCCCGGCGGGCGGCAGAGTGAAGAAGGTAGCCTTGACGCTACCTATAACCGGGAGATATATTCCAGTTATGCGTAGCGATGGGCCAGCGCTGATGCCGGTGTTTCGATCGCGGCATCAGGCCGAGCTGTTGATGTGGGTGCTGCTGCATCCTGAGCAGGAGTACGGCGTGACCGAGATGGCCGCGCGGCTTGGGGTGCCGCTCTCCACCCTGCACCGCGAGGTGATCCGTCTCGATGAGGCCGGCCTCCTCCGGAGCCGCACCCAGGGGCGGAACCGGCTGATTCGCGCCAACGTCGACCACCCGGCGGCGAAGGCACTGGCCCAACTCCTGGAGATCACCTTCGGTCCTCGGGCCGTGATTGCCGAGGAGTTCGCGATCAAGGGAGCCGAGCAGGTTGTGATCTTCGGCTCCTGGGCTGCCCGGTACGACGGTCAGGCAGGTCCGCCACCGCACGACATCGACGTGCTCGTCGTGGGCAAGGTCGACCGCGCCGACCTCTACGACGCGGCTGACCGTGCGAACGCCCGGCTGGGGATCGAGGTCAATCCGGTCGTGCGCACGGCGAAGCAGTGGGCTGATCCTGAGGACGCACTCGTCGCCCAGGTCAAGGAGTCCGCGCACGTCACCGTCCTCGACTCGCGTGAGCCGGTGAACCCCTGATGGCCCGCTGGACGCGCGGCGAGTCCGACGTCGAAGCGCTGCTCGAGGCGGGCGAACTGCAGAAGCTGACTGGGCCGCTGCCAACGGCGAGCGGCTCCTTGAGAAGGCGACGGTGACTCTGACGACAGCGCGGTCAGCCGTCGACTCCGACCCTGACTCCGCTCTCGTCCTGGCCTACGACGCCGCGCGTCAGGCATTGACCGCCCTGCTCGCTCATCAAGGGCTGCGGCCGACGACGAAGGGTGGGCACTACGCCGTCGAGCGCGCTGCTCGAGCGCAGTTCGGTCCTGGCTTCCGGCAGTTCGGCGCGCTCCGTCGTCGGCGCAACGAGCTCGAGTATCCCGAGCGCCCGAGTGACGACGCCACGCAGGATGAGGCTGCGGAAGCCGTCGATAACGCGGAAGCGATCATCACCGCGTCGCAAGGCATTCTCGATCAGCTCGGCTTGTTCTGACCAGACCAGGCGATAGCGAGCCCGCACCCGCCCGCCCAGTTGCCGTTCGTCGATCTCGCCGCGCACGAATGCTTCCTGGTCGGCGCGGGTGGCGTCGCTGCTGCGGGAGCCCTCCAACTCGGATGACCGCCGAGCATCCTCGACGGACCGCCTGCACCGCTCGATATCGATCGAGTGGTCGCTGTCGAGCGCGAGCGAGTGTGCGAGGTTCCACGCGAACTCGGGATCGTTCAGCGTCACGTGCGCAAAGAGCACCGCGTCGCTCGGGCTCGCGGCGAGGGTCGCCACCACCTCGTCGCGATATTCGGGCCACGCTTTGCTGGCGGCCTTGTGCAGCCGCGCCGCCGATGTCGAAGACGGCCACTTGCGGAACACCGAGAGCCGGGCCTCCAGCGCCTGGGCGGGTCGGTGGGCCTCGAGCAGGCCGCACCAAGTAGTCCGCGGCCTTGCGGGACTGGTGGCCGCGGTCGAATTCCATCGCTTGCTTCGCCCAGTCGATGGCCAGATCGATCTCGCCGATCTCCTCGAACGCCTCCGCCGTGTCCTGGAGCCATGCCGCGACCTCCGGTTCTTGGCATGGGTGCGGATGATCGCCTCCGGTGGCACGATCCAGGTCCGGCGATCATCGTCATCGGCGACGTTGCTGGGCTCTGACCTGCTCGGCCCACTGGTTGTCCTCACCGCGGGTCGGCCTGGTTGTCAAGCAAAAGGCAGGGACGGCTATGCCGTCCGGCTGACCTCCTTCCGAGAGAGCTTGCACGGCTGCTACGGTCGTTGCATTCCACACGGGAGCCCGAGGCATCGGGCTGAGATGGGGCTGGAGCCGCTCCGACCGTCGAACCTGATCCGGGTAATGCCGGCGAAGGAAGTGAGGAGCGACGTGCTACCCCGCATTCACTGCATCACCGACTTGCCGTCGTACGACAACGGAGCGCTCAGCCTGCTAGAGGCGGTCGTCCGTGAGGGCGTCGACGCCGTCCAGGTGCGTGCGAAGTCGGTGTCCGACCGCGAGGTGGTGGCGTTCACCCGCGCCCTCGTGGACCGCCTTGCCGGTACCCCGGCGGCGGTGATCGTGAACGACCGCGTCGACATCGCACTCGTTGCCGGAGCGCAAGGCGTCCATCTCGGCCGTGATGACCTCGCGGTCGCCGAGGCCAGACGCCTGGCACCGGAGGGCTTCCTCGTCGGCGGCACCTGCCGGAACGCAGACCAGGCCCGTGAGGCGAAGGCGCAGGGCGCCGACTACGTCGGTGTGGGGCCTGTTTACCCCACGACCACGAAGAGTGGTCTCCCCGACCCGATCGGGTTGGACGTGCTGCGTGATGCGGCTCGAGTCCTGCCGGCGATCGCGATCTCTGGCATCAACGCCGAGCGCGCACCCGAGGTGATGGCGGCCGGGGCGTACGGGATCGCGGTGGCCTCGGCCATCTGCCGATCCCCTCAGCCCGGACTGTCCGCGAGGGAACTCGTCGGCGCCGTCGCGGTCGCATGAGGGTAGCGGTGGTCGGGGCCGGCATCGTCGGCCTGGCTTGCGCGGAGGAGCTGGTCCGCGCGGGGCACGATGTCCGGGTGTTCGACCCCGATCCGGGCGCCGGCGCGACCCGGGCGGCGGCCGGGATGCTCGCGCCCGCCGGCGAGGCGTGGCACGGGGAGACGGAGTTGCTCAGGCTCGGCGTCGCCTCGGCGCGCCTGTGGCCGTCGTACGCCGCGCGCCTGCACGCCGCCGCCGGTCTCGACGTCGACCTTCGCACCGCGGGCACGCTGCTGGCGGGGCAGGACCACGACGACCTGCTGCACGTCCGTCGCACGCTGGCTGTGCTCGAGGCCGAGGGCGTCGCCTTCCGCGAGCTCGACCGGCGCGAGGCCCGCGCCGAGGAGCCGACGCTGTCGCGGGTCGCCGGCGCGGCCCTCCTTCCCGAGGACCACCACGTCAACCCGCGCCTGGTCGCGGAGGCCCTCCTGCGCCTCGTGGGCGCCCACCTGGTTCGGGCCCGGGCGGAGGTGACGCCGTCGGGCGTGGCCACCGCCGACGGCCGGAGCTTCCCCTCCGACGCGGTCGTGGTCGCCACTGGTGCCGAGGCGCGCGAGCTGGTCCCGGCCGTCCGTCCTGTCAGGGGGGAGACGATCCGGCTGCGCGCCGCCGACCCGCCCACGCGCGTGCTCCGGGCCCGGGTCCACGGCGAGAAGGTCTACGTGGTGCCGCGCGCCGGCGGAGAGGTAGTCGTCGGCGCGAGCGAGGAGGAGCACGACACCGTGCCGGTCGCGAGCCTCGGCACGATCGTGCGCCTGCTGCACGCCGCCCGCACGCTCGTTCCCGGGCTGGAGACAGCGGGCGTCGTCGACATCACCGCCCGGAACCGCCCCGGCACGCCGGACAACGGGCCGTTGCTGGGGACCGTCGACAGCCCGGGACCCTTCCGTCTGGTCCTGGCGGTCGGCCACTACCGCGGCGGCGTCCTGCTGGCACCGCTGAGCGCCCAGATCGTCCGGATCCTGGTCGAGAACGGCAACGCCATGGGCGTGGCGCGGCCCTTCGCGCCGGGCCGGTTCGACGCGTACCAGCTCGTCAACAGCCCTGCGGTCAGAAGGGTCTTCTCCTCATGAGAATCAACCTCAACGGTGAGCCGCGCTCCGTGGAGCCGGGTTCCACCCTGCGGGACCTGGTCCCCGCGGAACGCGGCGTGGCGATTGCCCTCAACGGCGTCGTCGTCCCCGCGGGGTCGTGGCAGAGCACGCCGGTGTCGGAGAACGACGCGGTCGAGGTCGTCACCGCGCACCAGGGCGGGTGAGCCGCATGCGGATCGCAGGGGTCGACCTCTCCAGCCGGCTGTGGATCGGGACCGGCGGGCTGACGAACATCCAGGCCGTGTCCGAGGTCGTCGACGCCGCCGCCCCGGGCCTGGTCACGGTGTCGATCCGTCGCACCTCCGACACCGGCAGCGGCGGACTGCTCGACACACTCCGGGCCAAGGGCGTGCGTATCCTGCCCAACACCGCCGGGTGCCACAGCGCTCGCGAGGCCGTTCTCACGGCCCAGCTCGCGCGCGAGGCCCTCGAGACCGACTGGGTCAAGCTTGAGGTGATCGGCGACGACACCAGCCTGCTGCCCGACGTGGTCGAGCTGCTCGACGCGGCCGAGACGCTGGTCGGGCAGGGCTTCCGCGTGCTGCCCTACACCACCGCCGACCCCGTCGTCGCGCGGCGCCTGGCCGACGCCGGCTGCGTGGCGGTCATGCCCCTGGGCTCGCCGATCGGCTCCGGTCGCGGCATCGACGACCCCCGGGCGATCGAGGCCGTGCGCGCCGCGGTCGCGCTCCCGGTCGTGCTCGACGCTGGCATCGGCACCGCGAGCGACGCCGCGCTCGCGATGGAGCTGGGCTGCGACGCGGTGCTGGCGGCGACCGCGATCACCCGCGCGGACCGTCCGGTGCAGATGGCGGCCGGCCTCCGCGCGGCGGTCGAGGCCGGCGAGCTGGCCCGCGGTGCAGGCCGCGTCCCGCGCCTGACCGCCGCCCGCGCCTCGAGCCCGATGGCCGGACGGGTGGGGACGTGACGGGGGTCGACCTGCCGCGGCTGCTGCTCCTCACCGACCGTCACCAGGTCCCTGCCGGGCGCGACCTGGTCGGCACCGTCGCCGACTGCGCCTCCGCCGGGCTGGAGGTCGTCGTGCTCCGCGAGCTCGACCTGCCCGAGCAGGAGCGGCAGGAGATCGCCCGCGCGCTCGGCTCCGCCGGCGTCACGGTGATCCTCGCCCGCACCTGGCTGCCCGGCGCGGCGGCGGTGCACCTCGCGGCCGCCCAGAGCCGGCACGACGCCGACGCGGCGCCCTTCCACGGCCGGTCGTGCCACAACGACGAGGAGGTAGGCTGCGCGGTCGCCGGCGGCGCGTCGTACCTGACGATCTCGCCGGTCGCCGCCTCCGCCTCGAAGCCGGGCTACGGCCCCGCTGTCGGGGAGGACGGCGTACGACGCGCCGTCGCGCTCGCCGGCGACGTACCGGTCTTCGCCCTCGGCGGGGTCGAGGTGGAGAACGCCGCCTCGATGCGTGCTGCCGGCGCTCACGGCGTCGCGGTCATGGGGGCCGTCATGCGCGCCCCGGACCCGGCCGGCGTTGTGGCTCGCGTCATGGAGGAGGTCCGGTGAACCCCCTTGTCGCCCTCACCGTGGCGGGCACCGACTCCGGCGGCGCTGCGGGCGTCGCCGCCGACCTGGCGACGTTCGCGGCGCTCGGCGCACACGGGACGTGCGCCGTCACTGCCGTCACCGCGCAGGACACCACCGGCGTGCGCGCCGTGGTCCAGCTCTCCGCCGACCACGTGCAGGCTCAGGTCGACGCGGTGCTCAACGACCTCCCGGTCGCGGTCGCCAAGGCCGGCATGCTCGGCGCCGTCGCCGTCGCCGGGGTGGTCGCGGACCTGCCTCCCGGACTGCCGCTCGTCGTGGATCCCGTCCTGCGCACCTCGAGCGGTGCGGTGCTGGCTGACGACGCCCTCGTCACGGCCTACCGCGACCACGTACTCCCGCGCTGCACCGTGGTCACCCCCAACCTCGCCGAGGCGCGCCGCCTTGCCGGCGCCGGCTCGGAGGAGCCGCCAGTGGACGTGGCGCTGGCCCTTCATGCGCTCGGCCCCGCAGTGGTGCTCACCGGCGGCGACCCCGAGGCCGACTGGTGCCGCGACCTCGTGGTCGACGACCGGGGCCGCGCGCACGTCCTCGAGCACGCCGGCGTACCGACCACCAACGACCACGGCACCGGCTGCACGTTCTCGGCCGCCCTCGCCGTGCACCTCGCCCGGGGAGAGCCGCTCCCCACGGCGACGCGGGCAGCCCAAGCCTTCGTCGCGGCCGCGCTGCGCCGCAGCGCGGGCTGGCGGCTGGGCCGCGGTCGCGGCCTCGTCGCCCACACGTTCGTCCCACCCACCCAGGAGGTCTGATGCACATCCACCCCAGCCACAGCACTGTCCACCGCACCGGATCGCGCGCCGACATCCGCGTCCCCTTCACCCGGGTCGCGCTCACCAACGGCGAGACGTTCGACCGGTACGCCACGGCGGGACCCGGCAGCGACCCCGAGGTTGGCCTGCCGCCCCTGCGCGCCGACTGGATCGCCGAGCGCGGCGACACCGAGGAGTACGTCGGCCGGGAGACCCAGCTGCTCGACAACGGCAAGGCCGCGATCCGCCGCGGCGAGGCGCGCGACCAGTGGCGCGGCACGCGGCCCCGGCCGCGCCGCGGCACCGGCACGGTCACCCAGATGCACTACGCCCGGCAGGGCGTGGTGACCCCGGAGATGGAGTACGTCGCGATCCGCGAGAACTGCGACGTCGAGCTGGTCCGCGCGGAGGTCGCGGCCGGGCGCGCGATCATCCCCGCCAACCTCAACCACCCCGAGGCCGAGCCGATGATCATCGGCAAGCGGTTCCTGGTAAAGGTGAATGCGAACATCGGCAACAGCGCGGTCACCTCCAGCATCGCCGAGGAGGTCGACAAGCTCACCTGGGCGGTCACCTGGGGCGCCGACACCGTGATGGACCTGTCCACCGGCGACGACATCCACACCACCCGCGAGTGGATCATCCGCAACTCGCCGGTCCCGATCGGCACCGTGCCGATCTACCAGGCGCTGGAGAAGGTCGACGGTGACGCGAGCAAGCTCACCTGGGAGGTCTTCCGCGACACCGTCATCGAGCAGTGCGAGCAGGGCGTCGACTACATGACCATCCACGCCGGCGTGCTGCTGCGCTACGTGCCGCTCACCGCGCAGCGCATCACCGGGATCGTCTCCCGCGGCGGGTCGATCATGGCCGGCTGGTGCCTGGCCCACCACGAGGAGAACTTCCTCTACACCCACTTCGACGAGCTGTGCGAGATCTTCGCCAGGTACGACGTGTCCTTCTCGCTCGGCGACGGCCTGCGCCCCGGCTGCACGGCCGACGCCAACGACGAGGCGCAGTTCTCCGAGCTGCGCACCCTCGCGGAGCTGACCCAGCGGGCCTGGGAGCACGACGTCCAGGTGATGGTCGAGGGGCCTGGTCACGTGCCGCTCAACCTCGTCGAGGAGAACGTGGTGCTGCAGCAGGACTGGTGCCACGGCGCGCCGTTCTACACCCTCGGCCCGCTTGCCACCGATATCGCGCCCGGCTACGACCACATCACCTCCGCGATCGGCGCGGCGGCGATTGCCATGCACGGCACCGCGATGCTCTGCTACGTCACTCCCAAGGAGCACCTCGGGCTGCCCAACCGCGACGACGTGAAGACCGGTGTCATCACCTACAAGCTCTCCGCGCACGCCGCCGACGTCGCCAAGGGCCACCCCGGCGCCCGCGACTGGGACGACGCCCTGTCCAAGGCCCGCTTCGAGTTCCGCTGGCGCGATCAGTTCGCCCTCTCCCTCGACCCGCACACCGCCGAGTCGTTCCACGACGAGACGCTCCCGGCCGAGGCCAGCAAGACCGCTCACTTCTGCTCGATGTGCGGGCCGAAGTTCTGCTCGATGCGGATCAGCCAGGACGTCCGCGACTACGTCGCGACGGGCATGGCCGAGAAGTCGGCGCAGTTCGTGGAGATGGGCGCATCGGTCTATGTCGAGGATGATGCCTACACTGCGGCACCGTGACCTGGCGACGACCGGTGCCGCTCATCGGTGACCAGACCTCGGCGGCCGAGCGGGCCGCCCAGGTCGGTGCCTGGGCGTTCCCCGACCACGTGCGGGAGGGCTTCTACGACGTCCTCGGCGCTCGCCGGGACATCCGCAGGTACCGGCCGGACCCGGTGGAGCCCGAGATCCTCGACCGGGTGCTCGCCGCCGGCCACATGGCGCCGTCGGTCGGCCACAGCCAGCCCTGGCGGTTCATCGTGGTCTCCGAACCGGCGACCCGGGAGCAGGCCGCCCGGATGGCCGACGAGCAGCGCCTGCGGCAGGCGCGCCAGATGGAACCGGAGGCGGCTCGGCGGCTCCTGGACCTCCAGCTCGAGGGCATCCGCGAGGCCCCGTTGGGGCTGGTGGTGGCCTGTGACCGTCGTACGCCGGCGGGAGGGGTACTCGGTCGCGCGACCTTCCCCGACGCGGACCTGTGGTCGTGCGCGTGCGCCATCGAGAACCTGTGGCTCGCCGCCCGGGTCGAGGGCCTCGGGATCGGCTGGGTGACGTTGTTCGACCAGCAGGAGCTCGCGGACCTGGTCGCGGTGCCCGACGGCGTGGTCACCCTCGGGTGGCTGTGCCTGGGCTGGCCCGACGAACGACCTCCCGCTCCGGGCCTGGAGCGGGCCGGCTGGTCACGGCGCGAGCCGGTGAGCGAGGTGGTGATGACCGAGCGGTGGAACGAGGCCACCGCCGCGCCGCCGTCCCACCTGCGGGCGCCGGACAACGCCACGGTCGTCCACGTCCGAGACGACGCCGACCGCCTGCTCACCCCGCCCGGCTCGCTGGGCCTCCTCGACCGCTACGTCGACCGGGTCGAGGCCGCGACCCGCCGGCGCGACACTCCCGTCGACTCCGGCCGGCTGCTGCTCGTGGCCGGCCGGCACGGGGTGGTCGTCCACGGCGTGTCGGCGTACTCCCCATCGGTCACCGACGACGTCGTGGCCGCGAGCGCGGTCGCGGAGTCGGCCGGCGCCGCGGCGGCCCGGACGGCCGGCCTGGAGTTCGCTGCGGTCGACGCGGGCACCGCCGCCGGCGACCTGGTCGACACCGACGCCATGCCTGTCGAGCAGGTGCGCGCCCTGCTGGCGCAGGGTCGCGGCCTGGGGCAGGCGGCGGGCCACGAGCACGGTCTGCTCGCCCTAGGAGACTGCTGAACAAGGTGGGGTCTTGGTGCGCGTGTGGGCGTGGACGGCGGGCGGAACGCCGCCAAGGCCGTCGAGCGGCGTGTTTGGGTCAGCACTCGTGAGTGCGACAACGGGGTCGTTCCGCCCGCCTGTGAGCCATCGTGCGCGGCTCGGAGAGGATCAGCAAGGGCCCCGCTGGTCCTGTTTCAGGCCAGGACCCAGGTTCCGTTGGTGTTCGTCAGTCCCATCGCAACGAGCCGGCGCAGGTTGAGCGCGGCGACGCGGTGGTGGAGCCAGTTGTTGTTCTTCTCGACCCCGCGGTAGGGCACGCGGCGCGCGCCTCGGGTGAGCCAGGCGATGGAGCGTTCGACCATCGGCCGGTGCTGGCGATATGCGGCCTGGAAACCTTCGTCGGCGGCTCGTTGACGGTGCTCGCGCAGGAGGTGGGCGTGCTCGTGGATCTTGATGCTGCGACCCGCCGCTGAGGTGGTGCACTGCTCGCGGAGTGGGCAACCGCGGCACGCGGTCCCGAACGTTGCGTAGTTCTTCGCGGTGACCTGGCGCGTGACTCCTGCCGGGCAGGTCAGGGTGCCGGCGGCGGTGTCGTGGGCGAAGTCATCGATGGTGAACCCGCCCTCGACTGCTGGGCGCAGCGGCCGCGGCTTCAGCAGCGGCCGCCACTGGTTGTCGTTGAGCTCATCAAGCATGTCGCCACTGGCATAGGCAGAGTCACCCAGCACCTCAATGCCGTTCCCGTTCTCGTCATTGTTCTCGCTGATCGTCAGATCAGCGGTGACGAGCCGAGCTCCCACGCTCGCATCAGAAGTCCCCGCCCCGTTGGCCTTGGTCAACTCACACACCGTGCTCAGCCCGGTGTCCGGTTCGACCACCAGGTGGGCTTTGAACCCGTCCTGGCGCCGTTCGCGGGACTTGTGGGCATGCCGGGTGTCGGGATCGACGGTCGAGATCACCCGGTCCGGCGCGGTCCTGCGCGCGATGCGCCACCGCCCGTCGGTGCCGTCAGAGCCCTCCGCGGGCTCGACGTCTTGGCCGGCAATCAGGGCCAGCAATGCGACCGCATCAGCGGCCTTGCCGCCCTCGGCGGTGATCGCCTCGACATCAAGTCCGGCGAGCAGCGCGAGCGCGTCTCCCACCAGCGCGGTGACCAGCTCCTCGCGAGCGGCCTGGTCGTCCCAAGCGATCGACGGTTTGCCGGGCTGGTCGTAGTCCTGGCCGGTCAGTGTCGCCAGCCGGGTGCACACAGTCGCGATCAAATCCTTTGCGCCCGGTACCTCGCGGCCAACGCGGCGGATCTGGGCGATCAGCTGCGTGACGGTGTCTTGGCGGGCGACCGCGTCATCGAGGATCGTGGAATCCAGTGCCCGGCGCTGCTTGCCGGCCACCGCCCCGGTTTCGGTGATGACCTCGCGGACCACCTCGAAGATCCGCTGCGGGCGGTCGCTCGCGGCCAGCCGGCGCCGCCAGTAGGTCAACGTCGAGGGGTCGAAGCCCTTGGCGTCGATCGCATACCCGCATGCGGCTTTCCACCGCAGGTCGTAAGTGAGCGCATCGATCGCTTCGCGGTCCGAATGGCCATACAGCGCCTGCAGCACGATCACCGAAGCGATCACCTCGCCTGGGATCGAGGGCCGACCCCGCTTTGACGGGAACAGGTCGGCGAACAACTCGCCGGGAAACAGCCGGTCGCGATGCTCGGCCAGCAACGCGAACACGCTGCCCGGCTCGAGCAGATGCCCAGCCACCGACTCCACGTCCAACAACTCACGCTGACGATCCGCCTCACCCTGCACAACCCAAGGATCCCAGCACCCGCATACCGCCCCGGTCAGGCGCGCGGATTGTTCAGCAGTCTCCTAGGGCGTAGGGATCACGGGTTGGGGTGACACCCGGTGAGCCTGCGCGTAGGTGTGGGCCACGGAAGACAGTCTCTGGATTGCTGAGATCTAGAGAACAGGAAGTCATTCCGTGACCCACGACGACATTGTGTACGACAGGCGTGTGCGAGTGCTCGAGTACGCAGCGAGAATCAACAACGTGAGCGAGGCGTGCCGAGTGTTCGGCATCTCGCGCAAGACTTACTACGAGTGGGTCAACAAAGCCGAGCAGTACGGCCTCTCGGCACTGCTGCCGCGTGAGCGACGCCGTCCGCACATGCCGAACGCGATGTCCTCCGAAGAGGTCGCGGTGATCCTCTCCGAAGCGATCGCCAAGCCGACGCTGGGTCCGAAGTCGTTGCTTCGCCACCTCAGCAAGCGCGGTGTCGACCGGTCGGCCTCAGGCGTCGCGAAGGTCCTCAAGCGTCACAACCTGGGCACCGCCAAGCAGCGGATCATCGCGTTGGCCAGTCTGACTGCCACCGAAACCGGGCAGCTCACCGAGGCTGCCCTCGAGGGCCCCTTCGGGTTCTGCCAATACGCCTCCCGCCCGGGCCAGGTCGTAGCCCTGGATGCGTTCTACGTCGGGCGCCTCAAGGGCGTGGGTGCGGTGTGGCAGCTGACCGCGGTCGACATCGCCACCCGGATCGCGGTCGTCCAGCTCGTCGTGGGCGACAAGACAGCCGCCGTCACGGCGCTGCTCCTGGATCATCTGAAGAAGGCGCTGCGCAAGCACGGCATCACCCTCGAAGGGGTCCTGACCGACAACGGTCCAGAGTTCGTCGGCAAGGCGTTCCAAGCCCGCGTCGGCGAGCTCGGGCTGCATCATCACCGGATCCCGCCGAGGTCACCGAACCACAACGCGGTGTGCGAGAGGTTCCACGGAACCGTGCTCCACGAGTTCTACCGGCCCCACTTCCACCGAGGACGGGTCGAAGACATCGCGCTGCTCGACAGGGCCCTGCAGGCCTGGGTCGTCGACTACAACAACGAGCGCCCCAACCACGGCGACTACATGGCCGGCCGCACCCCGCTGCAAGTCAAGAAGGAACTCAAGCGCCGCATCCGGCAGACTGCTGCCTGACCGACCGGTCAAGCAACCCAGAGACACCGACCTGTCACCCCGACCCGTGCGCCGGAAGCCCTAGGGGAGGTGGGCATCGGCAACACGACGGTCGCCGCCGCGTTGGCGGCCCTGCTGCTCGATGTCGCTCCGGCCGAGGTGGTCGGCCTCGGCGCGGGAGCCGACACCGCCATGCTGCGACGCAAGACCGAGGTGGTGGGCGCGGCCCTGGCACGAGTACGGCGGTCCCGCGGCGGAGCGCCCTGCTCGCCGGAGGAGGCGCTCGCCGCCGTCGGCGGGCCCGAGTTCTGCGTCCTGGCCGGCGCCGTGCTCGGAGCGGCCTCGGTCGGCGCCGTCACTGTCCTCGACGGCCTGGCCACCACCGTCGCCGCTCTGGTCGCCATGCGAATCGAGCCGGGCGCATCGGCGTACCTGGTCGCCGGTCAGCGCAGCCGCGAATGCGGACATGACCTCGTTCTGGACCACCTCGGGCTCGAGCCACTGCTCGACCTGCGGTTGCGTGCTGGCGAAGGAGTCGGGGCCGCCTTGGCCGCTAGCATGTTGATCAGTGGACTCACGTTGCGCCGCCGAATCGGCCGAACTGCGCTATGAGCGAGGAAACGTCGTCGGCGCCACGACCTGACGTCACCGGTGAAGTCTCGGTGGAGCCGGCTGCGACGAGGCGCGTCTGACTGCGCACGACTTGTCGCGCGTCGGGCCCAGGCGCCGGTATGGGGCGGTGACTTGGTCGGGCCACGCTCGAGAGGCTCGGTTCCGTCCATGGTCAGGTCGCAGGTCCCGCCCGTCGCCGAGTGGGAGCGCTGCGAATCCGGTCCAAGGCCGTCAGATTCTTCTCGCCGGCGTCCGGCAAGGCGTGCAGGTATTTCTGGGTGGTGGTGATCTGGGCGTGCCCCATGCGGTGGTCGAGGGCCGCTCCAAGGCCGCGTTCAAGGCCTGGCTCGCCGAACGCCCCGCTCAGTGACGTGACGGCGTGGAGGTCGTGGCAATGGGCGGGTTCACCGGCTTCAAGACCGCGACCGCCGAGGAACTGCCCGAGGCGGTCGCGGTGATGGACCCCTTCCACGTCGTCCGCCTGGCCGGCGATGCCCTGGATCGGTGCCGACGTCGGATCCAGCAGATCATCCACGACCACCGCGGCCGCACCGGTGATCCGCTCTACCTGAATGGAGGTGGTCGCGGTGACCGTCACGATCAAGTCGATGCCCGCCGGCCACGGGGTCGACTACCTGCTGCGCAAGTCGTCATCGCCAACAAGGTCAAGACGATGCGTGATGGCAAGTGGCGCACTCCTCGACGGCACCCCGCTGCACCACTGGACCGTCGCCGTGTCCGAACTGGACGGGGCGGCGATCTCGCAACGGTCGCGGGACATCCACGTGACGATCAACAAGCTATCTGCGACCCCGATCTCCGTTCATGCTGCCGTCACTGGCCTCCGCCACCATGCCACCACCGAGCGGAAGGGCGGGTGTCGTCATGGTGCAACCGACCACGCCGACGGCGTACGTGCTCGGGCCCGATGCCGGGGAGGCGCTGTGGTTCCTCGGGAACCTCGTCATCCTGAAGGCAACCGGTGCTCACACGCGCGGGCAGCTCACCGTCGCCGAGTTCGTCAACCCGGCGGGGTTCGCGCCGCCGTTGCACCGGCACGTGGTCGAGGACGCCCGGGCCGCCGGTGAGCCGGCTGCGCGACGCGCCCTTCCGGACCCGGGGCCCATCGACCCGACCGCGCTCGGTCACGCGGCAGCCCAGCACGGCATCGAGCTGTTGGGGCCCCCCGCAGCACTGACCGACGGCCGCGGCGATCCGCCGGACCTTTGCTGCGTCCACGGGTCGACCGCCGGACCTGCGCGAGGTGCATCCACCCCTAGGGTGCCTCGAGCAGCGGAAGGAGCCGTCCCATGAACCGCACCGGCAAGGCCTGGTTGCTCATCCCCATCCTGCTGCTGGTGCTGGCGGCCTTCGTCGTCCCGTACGCCGTGCTCGGCGGCGTCGACGCGTGGTACGGCAGCTTCCTGTTCTGGACGCTGGCGACGGTCGTGGTGATCGCGCTCAACGCGGTCGTCAGCGCGGACTGGAGGGACTGACGTGGACACCGGATGGGTCTGGTTCGGGGTCGCGATCTACGTCGCGATCGCCGTGCTCACCGCCGTACTCTCGCGGTCCGGCAAGTCCGCCGACATGCAGCACTACTTCCTCGGCGACCGCAAGATGGGCGGCTTCGTCTCGGCGATGAGCTACAGCGCCACGACCTACAGCGCGTTCATGATGATCGGCCTGGCCGGCCTGACCTACACCGGCGGCGTCGGTGCGCTCGGGTTCGAGCTGATCTACCTGATGGGCGTGACGCTCGTGCTCGTCTTCGGGCCGCGGTTCTGGCTCGTGGGCAAGAAGTACGGCTACGTCACGCCCTCGGAGATGCTCGGCCACCGCTACGGCGCCCGCAGCGTCGCCACCGTCACCGCGCTGACCAGCTGTGTCTTCCTCATTCCGTACGCCGCCGTGCAGCTCGCCGGCGTCGGCTACCTGGTCTCCGGCATGACCGATGGCGGGATCTCGTTCGTGACCGGCACGGTCATGGCCACCGTCCTGGCGATCGTCTTCGCCCTCGTCGCCGGGCTGCGATCGGTGGCGTGGACCGACTCGCTGCAGGCGATCGTGATGATCATCGGCGCAACCCTCGTGGTCGGCTTCGTGGTCCACCGACTCGGCGGGATCGGCGACTTCTTCTCGTCGCTCTCCGCCGAGCACCCCGGCCACCTGTCGGTGCCGGGCAACGGGTTCTTCTCCCTCAGCATGTTCGTCGGGCTGACCCTGCCGTGGATGTTCTTCGCCATCTCCAACCCGCAGGTCTCCCAGCGGCTCTACACGCCCGGATCGATGCGGGATCTGCGCCGGATGCTGCTGGGCTTCATGGTCTTCGGGCTCATCTACACGCTCGTGTCGGTGATGTGGGGGTTCGCTGCGCGCCTGCGGTTCCCGGACCTCGCCACCGGCGACCTGGCCACGCCGACGCTGCTGGCCTCCGACCTGGTCCCGACCGCGCTCGGCATCGTGGTGATGGTCGGGATCCTCGCGGCTGCGGTCTCGACCATCGACTCGATCATGCTCACCCTGTCGTCCATGGTCAGCCGCGACGTCTACAAAGTCGCCCGCCCCGACGCCTCGGAAGCCAACCAGCTCGCGGTCGGCAAGCTCGTGCTGCCGGTGATCGCTGTGCTCGCCTTCGGCTTCGCCCAGCTCGAGCTGGACCTCATCGCCGTACTCTCCGTGTCGGCCTCGGCCGGCCTGCTGGTGATGGTGCCGTCGATCATCGGCGCGTTCTTCTGGCGTCGCGGTACGGCGGCCGGGGTCCTCGTCTCCACGGTCGTGGCCGGGACTCTCGTGCTCGTTCTGGAGCTGACGAAGACGCGTTTCCTCGACCAGGGCAGCGGCGTGTGGGGATTGGCCGTGGCGATCGTGCTCTATGTGGGGGTCAGCCTCATGACGAAGGCCCCCGCAGATCGCGCCGAGGAGTTCCTCGGACACGTCCGCGAGGGCATGCGCGCGCACCGCGCCATGTAGGCGAGGTCCGGGGGTGAAGCCTCAGATCTGCTGGTCGGGATCCACGACGTGGACCGCGGCCTCCTCGGCGCTGGCGGCTGCGCCGTCGATGCCCACGTCCTCGGCGATCGCGTCGCGCTCGGTGTCAGTCTCGACGCCCTCGTCCGGGGCAACCAGCCGACCGGAGCGCTCGGTGCCGACCTCGCCGCCGACGTCCTCCTTGAGGACCTTCGCCTCCTCATACGGGTCCGGCTCGGGGATCTCCTGCTCCAGGCGCTGGTCGAGCGTCTCGCCCATGGCCTCCTCGAGCGGGGTGTTGCCGTAGCGCTGACCGGCCGACCACTTCTCCGGCGGGCTGTAGCCCTCGTCCAGCGGCTCGGCGAGGCCGCGGTCGTCGACGAGGCTGTCGCCGCTGCCCTGCGGCTGCGTCTCGTCGTCGACGCTGTAGCCGTGGTAGCTCTCGTTGTCTCCTGCGTCGTTGGTGAGGTCGACCGCGGGGTCGGTGCCGATCTCCTCGGACACGTTGTCGGGCTGCTCAGTCATGTCTGGGCTCATACCCACGCGGACGCCTGCCAACCGGACGCGCGCGGCCTCACCTCGGCGCTGGCGCAGCGGGAAGGGGGACCCGGAGGAACCGCGGCCGGTAGCGGAACGGGTCCTCGAGGATCTCGGCGACGTCCTCGCGGTTGCGGCTGTAGGACACGACGACGGTCCCCGGCTCCGGGAGCAGGTCGGGGTGGGCCAGCGGCATGTAGCGCAGCTGACCGGTCGCGGCGTCGGAGGGCAGGGGAGCGACTGCCTGCCCCGCGTCGTACGGACCCCACGGGGTCGGTGCCGACCACACGGTGATGTCGGTGCCGAGGAACTCGTCGCGCTTGCTCAGGGCGTACCACCGGCCGTCCCGCTCGAAGACCGAGAGCGTCTGCGACGTGCCCCCGGTCGCGCCGATCAGCTCGACGGCGTCGCCCGGGCGACGCACCCACGTGGAGCCGTCCCAGAACCGCCACGCCCCGGTGTCGAGGACCTCCTCGGGGCGCACGCGCGCCACCCGCAGGGAGAAGCCGAAGACCAGCGGGGCCGGCTCGTGCGCGGTGCCGTAGAGGTAGAGCCAACCGTCGTCGATCGCGGATGCGGCGCCCCAGGCCGGGCGAGCCGCGTCGGGGGAGTCCTTGCCGATGTCGCGTACGCCGAGCAGCTGGGGTGTCTGCCCCGGCGCGACGACGAAGACGGCGACGGACGGTCCGAGGTTGGCGAAGTCGAACGCGGTCGTGCCGGTGGTCCGCACGCGCTGGAGCATCACGGCGACGAGGTCGTACCCGGGGAAGCTCTCGGCCGCGACCGACATCGGCCAGTAGCCCACCGGCGCCGAGGAGCCCGGGTCCGCGCGATCGGGCACGAGCGCCCCGCCGTCGGCGGGGAGCACGACCTGCAGGCACCCGTCGCCGACCAGCAGCATGGAGTTGCGCACGAAGCGCTGGCCGTCGAAGCGCGCCGCACGCAGCGTGTCGCCGAACATCATCAGTCGGCGGCCGTCCTGCAGCCGGACGCTCGCGCCCACGTCGGCACCCTGGAACTCCGGGCCCGCCCGTAGCTGCGTGGTGACCCGGTTGAGGTCGGCCACCGAGCGGAACTCGCCGGTGCCGACGCACTCCGTCGTCGTCGCGCGCGACGGCGGTTCGACGGCGGCCGCGAGCCGGTCCTCGCCGACGCGGTCCAGAGCCACCTGCAGCACGAGGAGCAGCAGTACGCCGGGGGCGATCGCGGCGAGCACGTGCAGTCGCCATCGCCGCAGCCGCTGCTCCGGTGCCGGCGCGGGCGACGTGCCGAATGCCGGGACCGGTGCGCCGCTCGCCGCCTCCCGCCGCGTCAGGACGAGGACGGCCAGCGCCACCAGCGCCCACGACGTCAGGACCAGGGCGGGGCGAGCAAGACCGTTGCCACCGTGGAGCACGGCAGCAGCGACGGCGTCGAGGGACGCGCCGGGCGGCCCGTGGACGACCAGGTCACCCCACGGACGGGAGAGCAGCAGCGGGTCGACCCGCAGGGTGAGTGGCAGCGACAGACCGACGAAGAGCGCGGCGGCCACGGCCAGCCCGGCGTACCCGGCCAGCGCCTCGAGCGCGAGGGTCACCAGGGCAGCGGTGACCAGCACGGCACCGGCGGCGACCGCGACGACGGCGAGGTCGGTCGCGCCCCCGTCCCCCCGCAACGCCAGGGCGACCGCCAGCCCCGCGGCGGCGGCTGCTGCCAACACGCCGGCGATCCGGGCCAGACCGAGCCTGAACGTACGCGCGAACGGCCCGCGCCAGAAGGAGATCGCGACGACCAGTGCGAATCCACCCCAGCCGCAGCAGAGGACGACCAGGCGCACCGTCGCGATGTCGGGGTCGGTGTCGGGGCGCAGAGCGCGCTCGGTCACGGTGCGGTCGCGACCGGATGCCAGCGCCCGGACCTGCGCCGCGATCGCCTGGTTGAGCGTGGGGTCGGCCGCGCCGTCGATCAGGAGCACGTCGTCGGTGTGCGCGATGTCGACGACCACGACGCCGCGTACGTCTGCGTTGAGCAGCGCTCGGGTCGCCTCCTCCTCCGTCGCGACCGGCAGCGCCGCGAACGGTCGGTTGGGGAGCTCGTTCGCCTCTGCTGCGACGGTGTCCGCGACGACCGGCGGCGCGACGATCGCGAGCGGCACACCCCGCGGCGCGGTCTCGGAGGCGTCGTGGGCGACGACGGCGATCACGAACAGGGGGATGAGCAGCAGGGCTCCCGTCCAGCCCAGCGACCGGCTGCTCATCGGGTTCCGCGCAGCCATCCGCGCACCCGCTCCAGCCAGGTCCGCCGCAGCCGTACGTCGCGCAGCCGGACCGCGCGGCCGGCGGTGCCGAGCTCCGCCACCTGAGCGAGGTAGAGCTCGGCGCACGCCAGGGCGTCGCCGAGGGCGTCGTGGGCCTTGGCGGTCGGGAGTCCGTAGTGCTCTCGGGCCCGCCACAGGCGCAGCGCGCCGCGGGGGATCTCGCCGTACCTGCTGAGGAGTCGGCGCTGCAGGGCGAGCGTGCAGACGATCGGGACGCGGGGGAGCGGCTGGTCGAGCTCGCGGTGGGCTGCCTCGAGGAACGACACGTCGAACGGCGCGTGATGCGCGAGCAGCGCGCGTCCGGCCAGCGAGGCCCGCAGCTCGGCGAGCACCTCGGCCAGCGGGCGTCCGTCGTCGAGGTCGTCGTGGGTGAGGCCGTGGATGGTGACCGCGTCACCGGGCTCGTCCTGGCGTACGACGTGGCGGCGCGCGCCGGATAGGTCGATGCGCGTGCCGTCGACGGGCACCCACCCGATCGCGAGGATCCGGTCCTGGCTGCGGGAGAGGCCGCTGGTCTCGAGGTCGACGGCCAGGAGGCGCAGCTCCTCGACCGGGGTGCCGTCGCCGGAGGTCACATCAGTCCCCGCACCGGGTACCGATGGGCGAGAGCCTCCTGGGCGGTGCGGATGACGCCGAAGGCGTCCTTGAGGTGGCGCTTCTCGAAGTGGCTCAGGGACGCGGGCGCGATCCGGTTGCTCGGCGGCTGGCCGTGCCGCACCTGGTCGACCTGGTTGCGCAACCGGACGTGGGCGAGGAACTCCCAGGCGTCGCGCAGGTCCGCGCCGAGCGCCGCGCTGAGGCGGCCGGCCGCGACGGCGTCCTCGAGACGCGCCACGGTCGAGGTCTCCTCACTTCCGGCGGCGAGCCCGTGGAGGCGGGCGATCTCGACGATGATGTTGATCCCGCCGCGCTTGAGGTCGAGGGTGTCGCGATGCTCGCCGGCGCGGTCGACGACCAGCCCGCGGAAGAACCCCAGCGGAGGCTGGGCCGACGCGGCGTGCGCAGCGAGGTGGGCGAGGAAGACCGCGCCACGTTGCGCTGCGGCGCGCTGGGTTGCTGCCAGCGCGGCGCTCAGCGCTGGGTCGCCGTACAGATGCCGTAGGTCGAAGAAGACGCTGGCCTCCAGCACGGCTTGCGGTGCCGGGTTGTCGACCCACCGCGCGACGTCGGCGCGCCAGGCGGCCAGCGGTTGGCGCCACTGCGGGTTGGTTGCCATCTTCTCGCCGCGACAGCGCGGATAGCCGACGGCCTCCAGGCCGGAGGTGACGTGCTCGGCGAGCTCGCGGAAGTACGCCGCGTGGGCGTCGGGCCGGTAGTCGTCGTGCAGGACGAGCGCGTGGTCCTGGTCGGGCGCGAGGGCCTGCTCGAAGCGGGCGCGCGAACCCAGCGTGACCCAGGCGTACGGCACCGGGGGAGCGCCGAGCTCAGCCTCGGCGAGCTCGAGGAGCCGGGCCTCGATCGCGTCGCCGACGGTCGTCACCACCCGACCCGCGTCGCGCGCTGAGGTGCCTTGCCGCACCAACCCCGCCACCACACCGGGCAGCCGGGCGGCCAGCGCCGCGACGACCGTGACGTCGCGGGCCTTGGCGATGTCGCCGACGAGGAAGACCGGGCTGGCCTGCTGCAGCCGGATCAGGTCGGTGTCGGTGATCATCCCGATCGGGCGGCCGGCGTCGAGGACGGGGAGGTGGTGGATGTTGCGGCGCACCAGCTCCAGAAGGGCCTCGATGGCCAGGGCGTCCGGGCCGACTGTGACCGGGTCCTTGGTCATCACCGCCGCCACCGGCGCGCTCGGGTCGATCCCCGCGGCCAGCACCCGGGTGCGCAGGTCGCGGTCGGTCAGGATCCCGACGAGGCGGTCGTCGTCGGTCACCAGCAGTGAGGAGATCCGCTCGATCGACATCAGCCGTGCGGCCTCGACGATGGGTTCGTCGGCGCGGACCGCGACCGGGGGTCGGCGTACGAGGTCGCGGACGTGGGTCTGCAGCACCGCACGGTCGGCGTCGGTCATGTGGCGCGCGCGCTGGCTGGCGACTGCCTCGCGCAGCTGACCGCCGCGCTGCTCGAAGAACGCCGAGAAGCCGTCGTGCTCGGCACGTAGCTGGTGGAAGACCACTGCCGGGCAGGCCAGCAACAGGGTGTCCTCGATCGCGTGCGCGGCGACGGGCTGCGGTGTACCCGCGGCGAGGGCCGACCCGCCGAGGCACAGTCCGGCGCTCCCGCGCTCGACCAGCTCGCCGTCGGGGTCGCGCAGCTCGACGGCGCCGGAGCGTACGACGAGCAGCTCCTCGGGGACGGTGCCCGCGTCCTGGACCAGCGTGCCGCGTCGGCGGTACACCACGCTCAGGCGCGCGGGGATCGAGCTCAGGACGTCGGGCGGCAGGGAGGCGAAGGGTTCGTGACCCGCGAGGAAGTCGCGGATCTCGGCGAGCTCGACGTCGAGGGGCACCAGCCCATCATCGCAAGCGCTGCGCGATCGGGCCCCGGTGCTGCACGGGCGGGCGAAAATCGGTTGGCCGACACCGAGCGCATCGGTGACCATGGACCCCGTCCCTCGCGAGCGGCTCGCGGGTGTCAGGGGACGAAGCGAAGGACGACGCGTGAGCGAGCACAGGAGCACCTCCGCCGCCCAGGTGCGCTGACGCCGTCTCCGGTGTCGGCGCGTACGTCGACCTCACGGAGCTCTCCTTGTCGTTTCCTTCCGCTGTCGTCCTGCACGACCTCTCCTTCCACTGGCCCGATGGCACGCCGGTGCTCACGCACGTCTCCGGTGCGTTCAGCGCCGGCCGCACGGGCCTGGTCGGTGCCAACGGCGCCGGCAAGTCCACCCTCCTGCGGCTGATCGCCGGCGACCTGCAGCCGACCGACGGCACGCTCACCACCACAGGGACGGTCGCCGTCCTGCGCCAAGACGTGACGCGAGCCGGCGGCACGCTCGCCGACCTCTTGGGCATCGCCGAGGTGCGCGCCGCCCTGGGTGCGGTCGAGTCCGGTTCGGTGGACCCCACGCACTTTGACGTCATTGGCGACGCCTGGGACATCGAGGAGCGCGCCGCGGCCGACCTCGCTGCCCTCGGCCTGCCGACCGACCTCGACCGCGCGGTGCGCACGCTGTCGGGCGGGGAGGCGATGCTGGCCGCGATCGTCGGCGTACGGCTGCGGGGTGCAGACATCACGCTGCTGGACGAGCCGACCAACAACCTCGACCTGCCCACCCGCCGCCGGCTCTATGAGCTGATCGACTCCTGGTGCGGGACGCTGATCGTGGTCAGCCACGACCTCGAGCTGCTCAACAGGCTGGACGCCACCGCTGAGCTGCGGGCGGCCGAGCTCACCGTCTTCGGCGGCCCGTACGACGACTACCGAGCCTGGCTCGTGACCCGGCAGGAGGCGGCGGCGCGCGCGCTGAGGGCAGCCGAACAGGTGCTGCGGCGAGAGAAGCGTGAGCGGATCAAGGTCGAGGAACGGATCGCGCACAGCCAGCGTCAGGGTCGCAGGGACCGGGAGAACCGCAAGTACGTCGCCGCGGTGGTCGACGATCGCCGCAACTCGGCCGAGAAGTCCCAGGGTTCCCGCCGGACGGCGGCGGGAGCCAAAGAGGCTGCCGCCCGGGAGGCCGTCGCCGCCGCGGAACTGCAGGTCCGTGACGACGACGCGATTCGCGTCGACCTGCCTGATCCGCACGTGCCGCGCGGCAGGCGGATCGCGGAGCTGCCGAGTGCGGACGGGCGCACCCAGCGCATCCAAGGGCCGGAGCGCATCGCGCTCGTCGGGGCGAACGGCGTGGGCAAGACGACGTTGGTCGAGGCCCTGCTGCCCACGCTCACCGTCCGCCACGGCTACCTTCCGCAGCGCATCGTCCTCGACGAAACCGCTACCGTGCTCGACCTCGTCCGCGGCTCCTGCCCGCGCATGCCGCCGGGGGAGGTGCGCAACCGGCTGGCCCGGCTGCTCGTCCGCGGCGACATGGTCGACCGTCCCGTCGGCGCACTGTCCGGGGGCGAGCGGTTCCGCGTCGCGCTCGCGCGCCTGCTGCTCGCCGATCCACCGCCGGAGCTGCTGGTCCTCGACGAGCCGACCAACGACCTCGACATCCCGAGCGTCGACCAGTTGGTCACAGCGCTCGCGTCGTTCCGGGGCGCGCTGCTGGTGGTGAGCCACGACCTCCGGTTCCTGCGGCGGCTCGGGCTGGATCGGGTGCTGGAGCTCGACGGCACGGGAACGCTCGCGGAGGGTGACGTGGATCTCCCCGGGGCGGGAATAACCACCTGAGCTCGTCGTTTGAATCTGATGTGCTGACACCCGTGACCCCCGGTGCGACGCTGACGCGTCGACGCGTCGTGGACCTGTCACGGATCAAGGTCGCGCCCTGTTCTCGCTGAGCCCTCGTCTCCGGAACTCCTCTTCATCCTCGCCGCCGCCGCACTCTGATGCGCCTGCGTGACGAAAGGTTCATGTCATGGTGACCACCGCTCCAGCGGGCCAGCCGACCCGCGACCGCCGCACGCTGCGGCTCCCGTCCTTCGGCACCCAGGTTCTCATCGGTCTCGTGCTCGGCGTCATCCTCGGCCTCGTTGCCCGTGCGATGGGTCCCGACGGCGCCGAGGACCCGAACTGGCTGACCGAGACCCTCAGCACGGTCGGCGGCATCTTCGTGACGCTGCTGCGCACGATCGTCCCGCCGCTGGTGTTCCTCGCGATCGTCGCCTCGATCGCCAACCTGCGTGACGTCACCGGCGCCGCCCGGCTCGCGTGGAAGACGCTGATCTGGTTTGCCATCACCGCCCTGATCGCGGTGGCCATCGGCATCACCCTCGGCCTCGTGCTCCGCCCTGGCGACCACGCCAGTGTCACAGCCGACGCCGCGGCGGCCCCGTCGAAGACCGGGTCGTGGCTGGACTTCCTCACCGGCTTGGTGCCGGTCAACGCGGTTGGCCTGCAGGCCAGCGCCGGGTCGGACGGGTCGGTCGGGCTGTCCTTCAACGTGCTGCAGATCCTCGTCGTCGCCATCGCGATCGGCATCGCCACGCTCAAGGTCGGCGAGGCCGCCGAGCCGTTCCTCACTGTCGTCCGCTCCGCGCTCGCCGTGGTGCAGAAGGTGCTGTGGTGGGTCATCCTGCTCGCGCCCATCGCGACCGTCGGCCTGCTGGGCAACGCGGTGGCGTCGTACGGCTGGGACGCGCTCGGCTCGCTCGGCACGTTCACCATCGCGATCTATGTCGGACTGGCGCTCGTGGTCTTCGGCGTCTACCCGGCGCTGCTGCGCCTCAACGGCCTGTCGATCCGGCGGTTTTTCTCCGGCGCCTGGCCGGCGGTCTCGCTGGCGTTCGTCTCGCGCTCCTCGATCGGCACGATGCCGGTCACCCAGTCGGTCACCGAGCGCAATCTCGGCGTGCCGCGCGCCTACTCGTCGTTCGCCGTACCCCTCGGCGCCACGACCAAGATGGACGGCTGCGCCTCGATCTATCCGGCGATCTCGGCGATCTTCGTCGCGCAGTTCTTCGGGCTCGAGCTCTCGGTCACTGACTACCTGCTGATCGTCTTCGTCTCGGTGATCGGCTCCGCGGCGACGGCCGGCGTCACGGGCGCCACCGTCATGCTGACGCTCACCCTGTCGACGCTGGGTCTGCCGCTCGAGGGCGTCGGCCTGCTGCTGGCCATCGACCCGATCCTCGACATGGGGCGTACGGCGGTCAACGTCGCCGGGCAGGCGCTGGTGCCGACCATCGTCGCCAAGCGAGAGGGCATCCTCGACCTCGAGACCTACAACGCCGGTCGCGACGGCAAGGCGTGGCGCGAGGAGCCCACGGAGCTCGTCCGGGCGTCGTGAGACCGTCGCGAATCGGATGTAACGCTTCGCGAGCCTCGTGACAGGTAGTCGGTGACAATGGTTCCGTCGCAAGGAGACACTCTGATGCAGAAGTCCCCCCGGTTCGCCGCTGCCGCCGCAGCTCTCGCCCTCTCGTTCGGTGCGCTGAGCGCACCGGCCGCCCACGCGGACGAGGAGGCCCCGGCCGAGCCGTGCGCCACGCAGAGCGCGCAGGTGCAGAAGGCGGAGGACGCCTTGGCTCGGGTGACCGCGGTCTTCGAGAAGAAGCAGGCCAAGGTCAAGAAGGCCCGCAAGGCCGTCGCCCGCGCGGACAAGGCCAACCAGCGCAGCAAGGCGAAGCAGGCGCTGACCAAGGCCAAGAAGCAGAAGAAGCAGGTCGTGAAGGTGAAGAAGGCCCAGGTTCAGCGCCTCGCCAAGGCCAACGAGCGCCTCGACAAGTGCCTCGCGGCTCAGGAGACGCCTGAGACGCCGGAGACGCCGGAGACGCCCGCAGCCTGAGGGCACGGCATTCCCACAGCGGCACAACGGCGGCGGTGCGCACCGCACCGCCGCCGTTGTCGTACCTGCTCAGATCAGCCGTTGCTCGATGAGCGTCGCTGGGGCGAGCGACTGCTCGCGTCGCAGTCGGCGCAGGCCCCGGTGACGAGCCACGCGCAGTGCCGTCACCGTGATCCCGAGGGCTTCGGCGGCGCTCTGGCTGTCGAGGCCGAGTACGTCGACCAGGCCGATCGCGTCACGCTCGCGCGGCGACAGGGGAGCCAGCACCGACCGGATCCAGTCCAGCCGCTCGTGCACGAGCGCGTGGTCCTCCGCGGGGCCGCTCGACTCCACCAGCGTCTCGGGCTCCTGTGGGGAGGTCGCTCGCCGCTCCGCCGTCCGCCGGGCGTTCGCCGCGACCCGGCGGGCCGTCCCGAACAACCAGCCGACGAAGTCCGCGGAGGTGCCGCGGAAGTCGTGGATCTTGGATGCCGCGACATACCAGGTCTCGCTCGCCACATCCTCGGCCGTCACCGCGGCGTCCCGGGTGGGCCGCAGGCGCAGCCAGGCCAGCAGTCGGCCGGCGTGAGCGGCGTACAGCTCGCGCCACGCCTCGGGATCACCGTCCTTGGCGCGGGTGATCAGCTCGCCGTCAGACATCGTCGCCCGACCCGGGTCGACCGGCGCGTCCTCCGGCATCCGCGCGGGTCCCGGTCGACGTCTCGTCGTCGGTGGCGTTCTTGTCACGACCGGGCGGATCGCCAGGGGACCGGCGCTGGGGCGGCTTGGTGGTGCCGCCCCCAGCTCCCGGCTTCCCGGGTGCCTCGGGCTTGGCCGCCTGACCGGGAGGTGCGGTCGGCATCGCGGGCTTGGGGCGCCCCCGCTCCTCAACGGCCCCACGACCCCGCTCCGGGGGAGGCCCCTGGCGTCCGGCGCCCGGCGCCCCCGGATCGGCGGGTCGGCCGCGAGCGTCGGGATCGTTGCGTCCATCGGGATCCGCCACGCCACGCTCCCGGGCCACTCGGCCGGGCTCGGGACGCTCACCGGGCCGGTCCACGTCGCTTGACCTGGCGGGGGTGTCCGGCGCGGTGGGCGTCTCGGTCTCGTCGTTCGGCGTGGTCGGGCCTGGGCGATCGCCTGGGGGCGGAGCCGGTGTCGGTGCGCCGGGTGCCGGCAGTCCGGGGACCTCGATCGCGCCGGTCGCCCACGCGCCGCCAGCCCCGAGCGCGAGGACCCCGGCCGTCACCATCGCGACGAGAGCGCCACGACGCCGAGCCGGCCGGGGGCTGGTCGCGCTCGCGAGCGCCGCCAGCTGATGCGCCAGGTGGTCGGACGCCTGAAGACGCGGTGGCTCGACGCGAAGGTCACGCAGGTCGGGATTCATGCGCACGACCTCTCTGGACACACGGGGACTGCTGGATTCTAGGTGCGATCTGCCCGTTCGAGGGCGGCCTCACGCGTGGGCTCGGCGGCGACCCCGCGCGCGGGCCGCGAGCGACGCCACGCCACGAACCCCGCAACGAGCATGATCACGGCCGGCAGCACCCACCCGGGGATCGCCGCGGCCCAGGCGGTGACGGCCTGCTGGGCGGCGTACTCCAGGTCGACGGTGTCGAACCCGAGCGCACCGGTCAGCCCGGCGGTCCCGTCGTAGCGCAAGAACAGCGCCCCGATGCCGATGAAGAGCAGCCCGGCGATCACCGACGTGGTGTGCACCCGCCACGGGCCCCACGTGAGCGTGCGCCCGCGCAGCCACGACCGCCGGCCGAGGTCGAACCGGTCCCACACCGCCGCGAGGACGAGCAGGGGAGCGGTCATCCCGAGCGCGTACGCCGCGAGCAGGACGCCGCCCTGCCACGGGGAGTCCTGCACCGCCGCGACGGTCAGGATCGCGCCGAGGACGGGACCGGAGCAGAAGCCGGCCAGGCCATAGACGGCGCCCAGCACGAGCGTCGAGACCCAGCCGGCTCCCTGCCGACGGTTCGACCACGCCTGGAGCCGGCTGCTGAACGGCAGCGCGAAGCCCTTGCCCGCGAGCTGCAGGACGCCGAGCCCGATGATCGTCCAGCCCGCCACCGCGATGAGCGTGCCCCGGTGGCCGTAGAACAGCGACGAGGCCGCCGCTGCGCCCGTGCCGAGCGGGACCAGGGTGAGCAGGAGCCCGAGATAGAACACCAGCGTCCGCACCACCAGCGCACGACGCGTGGTGAAGGCATAGGCGAAGAACGACGGCAACAGCAGCGCGCTGCACGGAGACAGCAGCGCCAGCACGCCGGCCGCGACTGCCGCCAGCAGACCGACGTCGCTCACTGCGCCGCAGCCTCCTCGATGACCTGCTCGAACACCTCGGTCGGCTGCGCGCCCATGACGGGGACGCCGTTGATGACGAACGCGGGTGTGCCGCTGACGCCGATCGTCTGACCCTCCTGGAAGTCGAGGGTTACGCGTCGGTCGGCGACGGTCGAGTCCATCGCCTCACGGAAGGCGGCGACGTCGAGTCCGGCCTCCTCGGCCTTGTCCTCGAGGTAGTCCTGGTCGAGGTTGCCGCTGTTGGGCGGCAGTTGCTCGGCGAAGAGCGCGTCGTGGAACTCCCAGAACTTGTCCTGCTCCGCGGCGGCGACCCCGGCGAGGGCCGCGGTCATCGACTCCGGCCCGAGGTAGGGGAAGTCGCGCCACTCGATGCGCAAGGTGCCGTCGGCGACGTACTTCTCGATCAGGGTCGGCGCGGTGTCACGCGCGAACTTGCCGCAGAACGGGCACTGGAACTCCGAGTAGTTCACCATCACCACCGGCGCGTCGACGTCACCGAGTGCACGGGGATCGTCGGGGTCGCGCCGGGGCAGCTGCACCAGCGGGTCGTCCGCCGGCAGGTCGGCGACCGCGCTCGATCCGGACGACCCGTCCTGCGCGGAGGCGTCGTCATCGTCGCCGGGCAGGCCGACGAAGCCGAGGACGAGGACGGCTGCGGCGATTACGGCGAGGAGCGCAGGCAGCAGCGGGCTCTTGCGGGCGCCCGGCTTGCTGGTGCTCGCCTTGGTGGGGGACGGGGTGCGGGTGTCAGACATGAACTTCCTCGGGACGGATGCGACAGGCGAGCTCGCCGCGCAGACGGGTGCGCAGCGCCCAGGCCAGCACGACGACGGCGAGCAGCTGCAGGAACGGTTGGACGGGCTCGAACCACGTCAGCGCGCCGGTGGTGCCGAGCGCGAGCAGGACGAGCTTGTTGCAGACGGGGCAGCCGACGGCGAAGAACGTCAGGAGACTGCCGGCCCAGCCACCGCGGGTGGTGGCGCGGTCGGTGGGCACGCGCGCGGGGTCCGCGACGTACGACGCCACCAACAGGCCGATGAGGATCGAAGAGACCAGCAGCGCGGGCCACGCCCACCAGGTCGGCGGGATCTCGCGCCCGAAGATCGGGGTCGCGATCAGCGCGGTGGGGATGGCGATGACGAGCGTCGAGCCAAGCGCGACCAGGGCAGCGATCAGCCAGCGGCGCGCCGGCCAGAACCGCAGTGCGGCGATCATGCGCCGACCTCGACCGGGTGGCCGTGGGTGCGCCACTCCAGCATGCCGTCCTCGAGCCGGAGCGCCTCGACGCCCTCACCACTCAGCAGCCTGACCGCGTCATGGGCCAGCACGCAGTAGGCGCCCCGGCAGTAGGCGACGATCGACCGCTCCTGACGCAGCTCGTCGACCGCGGTGGCGAGCTCGCCGAAGGGGAGGTTGCGGGCGCCCGGGATGTGGCCGGCGGCGTACTCCTCCCGCGGGCGTACGTCGAGCACCAGCGGCTCGCCGCGCGTCATCAGGTCGGCGAGCTCAGCACGCGTGATGATGCCGACCTCGTCGCCGTCGGACAGGTTGAGGTAGGCGTCCAAGGCACGCCCGACGTCAGCCGAACGCGTGCGAGCGACGGTCAGCATTGCGTCGTACAACGCCGCCACGTCGTCCCCGGCCAGTCGGTAGTAGATGCGGGTGCCCTCGCGCCGTGTCTGCACCAGGTTCGACAGCTTCAGGACCTGCAGGTGCGCCGACACCGTGCTCAGGCCCATCTCCGCGGCCCGCGCCAGGCTGTCGACGGTCCGCTCGCCCTGGGCGAGCAGGTCGACCAGCTCCAGTCGCTTCGCGCTGCCGAAGGCCTTGCCGACGACGGCGAGCTCCTGGAACACCGCATCTCTCGGGTCGCTCATCTGATCCTCCAAAGAATATTGGAATAGAGCGTAGCGGGCCGCCCGAGCGGTGTCGACTCGCCCCCGTTCGAGACGACCGGCGATGATCGGCCCATGGCGGACAGTGCCCGGGTCGCGGTGATCGGCGGTGGCCAGGCAGGGCTGGCGACCGGCTTCTACCTCCAGCGGGCCGGTCTGGTGCCCGGCGTCGACTTCGTGATCCTCGACGCCGGCGAGCGGCCCGGTGGGGCGTGGCCACGGATGTGGGACGGGCTGCGGCTCTTCTCGCCGGCCGGCTTCTCCTCGCTCCCCGGTTGGATGATGCCGCCCTGGGACGACGCCGCCCTCGGCTTCCCTCCGCGCGACCACGTCGTGGACTACCTGACCCGCTACGAGCAGCGCTACGACCTGCAGGTGCAGCGGCCGCGACGTGTCGCGGCCGTCACCCGGGCCGACGCCGACCCTGAGGGCCCGCTGTTGGTGGCCGTGAGCCACGCCGGGACCCGCGAGACGCTCTCAGCGCGCACGGTGGTCTCGGCCACCGGCACGTGGGAGCGGCCGTTCGTGCCGTCGTACCCGGGGATGGGGGAGTACGCCGGTCGCCAGCTGCACGCCGTCGACTACCGGGTGCCCGGGCAGTTCGCCGGCCAGCGGGTCGTGGTGGTGGGCGGGGGCAACTCCGCAGCCCAGATCCTCGCCGAGGTCTCGACGGTCGCCGAGACGACGTGGGTGGTGTCGCGGCCGCCGCGGTTCCTGCCCGACGACGTCGACGGCCGGGAGCTCTTCGCTGCCGCCCGCGCACGGATCGACGCGCTCGCGCAGGGTCGGGAGCATCCCGGTGTCGGCGGACTGGGCGACATCGTGATGGTGGCCAGCGTCAAGGACGCCCGCGAGCGCGGGGCACTGGTCGCACGCCCGATGTTCTCCCGGCTCACGCGCACCGGCGTCGCCTGGTCCGACGGGACGGAGCAGGAGTGCGACGCGGTGATCTGGTGCACCGGCTTCCGCCCCGCCCTGCGTCACCTGCGATCGCTCGGGTTGCGCACCGAGGCCGGCCGGATCCCCGTGGGTGGCCCGTCGGGCACCCAGGCGCGTGACGAGGCGCGGCTGTTCCTCGTCGGGTACGGCGACTGGACCGGCCCGGCCTCAGCGGCCGAAGAGGCGGCTGAAGAACCCGCCGCCCTGGCGCTCTTCCTTCGGGTGCCCGCCGGGGCACCACTGGTCGGCGGGCACGGTTGCCTTGACCTGCGCGACGTGCTGGCCGCAGCCGGCCCAGGTGGTCTTGCCGCAGGTCTTGCAGGTGGTGGGACGACACATGGGAGCTCCTTGCTCGGTTGTAGGACAGGGGTGGAGAGGTCAGAGAAGGGCGGGAAGGGCCCGGGCCCCGGTGTAGACCGCGACGGCGAGGACGAGCACGGTGAAGGCGATCTGGAGCCGGCCGGTGTCGGCCCGGTCGGCGACCCGCGCTCCGAGCGCCGCGGCGGCCGCGGAGGCGACGGTGAGGGTCGCGACGACGCCCCAGTCGGGGGCGGTGGCTGCACCGGCGCGTACGGCGAGCGCGGCGGCGCTGGTGATGGTGATGGCCACCAGGGAGGTGCCGGCGGCGTACCGCATCGGCAACCCGAGCGCGAGGACGAGCGCCGGGACGACAAGGAAGCCGCCGCCGACGCCGAGGAAGCCGGTCAGCAGCCCGACGGCGGTCGCGGTGATGAGCACCTTCAGCGCCCGCGGGCAGTTGCAGGCGAAGGTGGGGCTGAAGGAGATGATCGGGTCGTCGAGGTGCGGGCGGGCGGAGTGGGCACCGCGGCGGCCGTGGTGCAGCTGCCGCCAGGCCATGATGGCGCCGACGATCAGCATGAGGGCTGCGAACGCAGCCAGCAGGACGTCGTCATCGACGTACGCCGCCCCCTTCGCGCCCAGCGCCGCCCCGCCGATGCCGACCGCCCCGAAGACCGCGCCGCGTCCGAGCAGGACGTTGCCGGCACGCTGCGCGGTGACCGCCCCGATCAGCGACGTCACGCCGACCACCACCAGCGACCCGGTGGTGGCCTGGGTCGCCGTCTGGTCCAGGAGGTAGACCAGGACCGGGACGGCGAGGATGGACCCGCCGCCGCCGAGCGCTCCCAGCGAGAGGCCGATGAGGAGCCCGGCGGCGACGGCGAGGGCGAGCGTCATCTCAGGCGGTGCCCTCGGTGCTGTCCTGCTCGCTGTCCTGGCCGCTGTCCTGCTCGCCGGGGGTGACCAGGTGCAGGTTCACCTTCTCGGCGTTGTCGAAGGTGTCGTCGATCGCGACCAGCTTCCGGCCGGCCGCGGCGAGGAAGGAGGCGGCGATCGAGGCGCGGTAGCCACCGGCGCAGTGCACCCAGACCTCCCCCTCGGGCACCTCGGCCACGCGCTTGGGCAGGTCGTGGATGGGGATGTTGACCGCCCCGGAGATGGCCTGCTTGTCGTACTCGTCGGCACGACGTACGTCGAGCACGACGACCTCGCGGTGGTGGCGCACGTCGGCCAGGTCGGCGAACGTGGCGGTCGGGAACGAGCCGAGCTCGCCGGTGGCCCAGTCCTCGGGTCCGCCGGTGGCCTGCGCCGCGGGCCGGTCGATGCCGATGCGGACCAGCTCGCGCTGGGCGGTGGCGACGTCGTCGGCGGTCTCACCGAGCAGCGTCACCGGCGTGCCCCACTCGATCAGCCAGCCGAGGTAGGTGGCGAAGGCGCCGTCGAGCCCGAAGTTGACGGTGCCCGGCGCGTGCCCGGCCGCGAAGGCGGTGCGGGTGCGCAGGTCGACGACCCACTCGCCGGCCTCGATCCGGCGGCGCAGCTCCGTGGCGTCGGCTTCCTGGACAGGGGACAGGTCCGGGGCGTCCGGGCCGGCGGCGTTGGCGGGACCCATGTGAGCGTAGTAGGCCGGGTAGGCGCCCAGCCCGTCGAGCAGCTCGCGGACGTAGGTCTCCTCGTCCTGGGTGAGCGCAGGGTTCTCCTGCTTCTCCTCGCCGATCGTCGACTCGGTGGCGTCGGACTGGGTGGCCGAGCAGAACGAGCCGAACCCGTGGGTGGGGAAGACCTCGGTGGCGTCGGGCAGCTGCTCGGCGAGCTTGTGGGCCGAGGCGTGCTGGTGGCGCACGAGCGCGTCGGTGTGGTCGGAGCCCAGCAGGTCGGGGCGACCGGTCGCGCCGTACAGCAGCGACCCGCCCGTGAACACCGCGACGGGCTCGTCGCCGTCGGTCAACGCGTAGGACAGGTGGGTGTAGGTGTGCCCGGGGGTGGCGATCGCGCGCACCCGGATCCGGTCGCCGATCGCGACGACGTCGCCGTCGGCGATCGGGGTGCGCGCGAAGGAGACCTCGTCCTCGCCGTTGACGTGGTAGGCCGCCCCGGTCCGCTCTGCCAGGGCGAGCCCGCCGGTGACGTAGTCGTTGTGGATGTGGGTCTCGAAGACGTCGGTGAGGCGCACATCGTGCTCGGCGAGCAGGTCGAGGACGCGGTCGATGTCGCGTTGCGGGTCGACGACGAAGGCGACCTCGCCGTCGTGGACGACGTAGCTGCGGTCACCCAGGGATGCGGTCTCGATCGTAGCGATGGTCAGGTCGGTGCTCATGGGATCTCCCGTGCTGTCGTACGGCGGGGGTGGGCGGGCGGTCAGGAGGGCGCGGGTGCGCCGGTCTCGACGGGTCGCCCAGCCTGCGACCAGGCGGCGGTGCCGCCGGCCACAGAGTAGGCGTCATAGCCCTTCGCGATGAGGAAGTCGGTCATCGCGGCGCTGCGGTTGCCGGACGCGCACACGACGTAGACCGGCCGCGCGCGGTCGATCTCGTCGAGCCGCGAGGGCAGCTGACCCATGGGGATCGGGGTGGCGCCAGGCACGTGGCCGGCGACGTACTCGGCGAATTCGCGGACGTCGATCACCCTCGCGCGATCCGCCTCGGCGGCGAGCTGTGCGATGTCGATCTCCGGGGTACTGCTCATGTGTGGTCCTCCTTCATCCAGTGCTCTACCCGATACGCCGGGGGGTATTCAGGGAGCCGAACGTTAACACCCCAGGGGGTATTCCTGATGGGCGAGGAGGTTCTGCCCGGCAGGTTTCGGAATACACCGGGGGGTATCTTGGTTGGGCGGACAGAACCTGACCCGCACGTCCCGAGAAGGAGGGCCGCATGGCCACCATCGACCTCGGTGCCGAGAACTTCGAGAGCACCGTCAACGACAACGACATCGTCCTGGTGGACTTCTGGGCGTCCTGGTGCGGCCCGTGCCGCATGTTTGCCCCGATCTTCGAGCAGGCGTCCGAGACGCACGCCGACATCGTCTTCGCCAAGGTGGACACCGAGGCCGAGCAGGGCCTGGCTGCGGCCGCACAGATCACCTCGATCCCGACCCTGATGGCGTTCAAGGACGGGGTGCTGGTGTTCTCCCAGCCCGGGGCGATGCCTGCCGCGGGGCTGGAGCAGCTGATCACCGCGGTCCGCGACCTCGACGTCGCAGCCGCCCTCGCCGAGCAGGAGAGGAGCGCCTGATGGCCGACTACACCATCGCCGCGACCCTCGACCAGCCGTACGACGCCGCCGTGGAGGCGGTGCGCGCCGCGCTGGGTGAGCAGGGCTTCGGCATCCTCACCGAGATCGATCTCAAGGCCACGCTGAAGGCCAAGCTCGACGTCGATGTCGCACCGCAGGTCATCTTGGGCGCATGCCGCCCGGCGCTGGCCTACGAGGCGCTCACGACCGAGCCGTCGATCGCCGCCGTGCTGCCGTGCAACGTCGTGGTCCGCGCCCTCGACGAGTCCACCAGCGTCGTCGAGGCGTTCAACCCCGACACCATGATGGGGATGGCCGACGACCCCGGATTGCAGGTGGTGGCGGCCGACGCCAAACAACGCATCGTCGCTGCTCTGGCGTCGCTGCAAGCCGTCGAGGAAGGCCACTGATGGAGCTCGATCCCACGACCATGACCCCCGTCGTCAACCGCATCAAGCGCGCCCGCGGTCAGCTCGACGGCGTCCTGCGCATGCTCGAGGAGGGCCGTGACTGCGAGGACGTCGTCACCCAGCTCGCCGCGGTCTCGCGGGCCCTTGACCGCGCAGGCTTCGCGATCATCTCCACGGGGCTGCAGCAGTGCCTCACCGCCGGCGACGATCTCGACAGCGTCGACGTCAAGAAGATGGAGAAGCTGTTCCTCTCGCTCGCCTGAGCGGCCGGGAGCGGCGTTAGGGTCGCCACCATGGATGAGGACCGGCACGGGCATGGGCACGGGCATTCGCATGGACACGAAGGCGATCGGTTCGACGACGCCGCGGCGACCTGGGACGACGACCCCGATCACGAGCGGCGTCAGCAGGCCGTGGCCGAACTCATCGCCTCGACGGTGCCGCTGAGTCCGCAGAGCCGCGCGCTCGACGTCGGCGGGGGCACCGGCCGGCTGAGCATCCTGCTGGCCGACCGGGTCGGGTCCGTCACCGTGACCGACCCGTCGATCGGGATGGTGCAGGTCGCGCAGGAGCGGATCGAGGCCGCGGGGCTGACCGGCCGGATGCGCGCCGTGCAGGCCGACCTCTCGCAGGACCGGCTCGAGGGGGAGTACGACGTGGTGTGGAGCTCCCTGGCGTTGCACCACGTCCGCGACCTCGACACCCTGCTGACGGTCCTGGCCGGCATGCTGACGGACGGCGGGACCCTGGCGATCGCCGACCTCGAGCGCGACCGCGACGGGGCGTTCCACGCCGACAAGGTCGACTTCGACGGCCACCACGGCTTCGACCGGGTCGAGCTCACCGAGCAGCTCGGGCGCGCCGGCTTCACCGACGTCGCCTTCCAGGACGCGACGAGCATCGCCAAGGACGGTCGCGACTTCGGCGTCTTCCTCTGCACCGCGCGGCGCTCGCCCCGCTGAGGCTCGCCCGCGGCCGGTCTCAGCGCAGGTGCCGTGCGAGGTACGGCGCGGTCACGCTCGTCGTCGACGCGGCGACCTCGTCCGGCGTACCGGTCGCGACGACCTGACCGCCCGCGTCGCCGCCGCCGGGCCCGAGGTCGATGACCCAGTCGGCGGTGGCGATCGTGTCGAGGTCGTGCTCGACGAGCACGACGGTGTTGCCGGCGTCGACGAGCCGGTGGAGTTGGCGCAGCAGGAGCGCGATGTCGGCCGGGTGCAGCCCCGCCGTCGGTTCGTCGAGCAGATAGAGCGCGTGCCCGCGACGCGCCCGCTGCAACTCGGTGGCGAGCTTGATCCGCTGCGCCTCGCCGCCGCTGAGCTCGGTGGCGGGCTGCCCCAGGCGCAGGTAGCCCAGGCCGACGTCCTGCAGGGTCTGCAGGCTGCGGGCGGCACTGGGTACGTCGTCCAGGAACCCCGCCGCCTCATCGACCGTCATCGCCAGGACGTCGGCGATCGAGCGGTCGCGGTAGGTGACCTCGAGCGTCTCGGGGTTGTAGCGCGCACCGTGACACGTCGGGCACGCCGCATAGCTGCCGGGCAGGAAGAGCAGCTCGACGGCGACGAACCCCTCGCCCTGACACGTCTCGCAGCGACCCTCGGCCACGTTGAACGAGAACCGCCCCACGCCGTACCCGCGCGCCTTGGCCTCGTCGGTGGCGGCGAAGACCTTGCGGACGGCGTCGAACATGCCGGTGTAGGTCGCGAGGTTGGACCGCGGCGTACGCCCGATGGGCCGCTGGTCGACGCGCACGAGCCGGTCGAACGACTCCAGCCCGGCGGCGTCGGCGACCTCGAGCTCGAGCTGGGCATCGTCGGGGTCGTCGGGGGACTGGCCGAGGTGGCGGCGTACGACCTCGGCGAGGACTTGGGTGACCAGTGTCGACTTGCCCGACCCGGAGACGCCGGTGACCGCAGTGAGCACGCACAGCGGGATGTCGACCGCGACGTCGCGCAGGTTGTGCCGCGAGGCGCCGCGCAGGTGCAGCCACCCGTTCGGCGTACGCCGCTCGTGGTCCAGCGCGTCGCTGAGCCGCTCCCGGCCGAAGAGATAGCGGGTGGTCGCGGACTCCGCGACGTCCTCGAGCCCGGCCACGGGGCCTGAGTAGAGGATCCGGCCACCGCCCTCGCCGGCGCCCGGACCGATGTCGACGACCCAGTCCGCACGGCGTACGACGTCCAGGTCGTGCTCGACGACGAACAGCGAGTTCCCGGCGGCCTTGAGCCGGTCGAGCACGTCGAGCAGCGGCTCGGCGTCGGCGGGGTGCAGGCCTGCGGACGGCTCGTCGAGGACGTAGACCACGCCGAAGAGTCCCGAGCGCAACTGGGTGGCGATCCTCAACCGTTGCGCCTCGCCGGGCGAGAGGGTGGTGGAGCTGCGCCCGAGCGAGAGGTAACCGAGCCCCAGGTCGAGAAGCACCTCGATGCGGGCGACCAGGTCGGCGCTGATCCGCGCCGCGACCTCGCGTGTCTCGTCGGTCTCCGCGGCGAGAGGCCGCAGCACCTCGGCCAGCTCGGTGAACGGCAGCGCGTTGACGGCAGCGATCGACAACCCGTCGACGGTGACGGCGAGGGCCTCGGGCCGCAGGCCGCTGCCGTCGCACTCCGGGCAGGTCTGGGAGCGGGTGAAGCGCATGGCTCGTTCGCGCATCCGCTCGCTGGTGGAGTTCGCCAGCACGTTCATGACGTGCTTGCGGGCGCTCCAGAATTTGCCGTAGTAGCCGTGGTCGATCCGCCCCGGCTCGGGCTCGACCAACACCGACGGCTGCTCGTCGGTGAACAGCAACCAGTCGCGGTCCTTCTTCTTGAGCTTGCGCCACGGGGTGTCGACGTCGATGCCGAGACCGGTCACGATGCTGCGCAGGTTGGCGCCCTGCCACGCCCCGGGCCAGGCGGCGATCGCGCCTTCGCGGATGCTCAGCGAGGTGTCCGGGACCATCAGCTCCTCGGCGACGTCGTGGCCGACGCCCAACCCGTGGCAGCGCGGACAGGCGCCCGCGGCGGTGTTGGGGGAGAACGTCTCAGCGGCGAGGTGGTCGGCACCGGCGGGGTAGTCACCGGCGCGGGAGAAGAGCATCCGCAGCAGGTTCGACAGCGTCGTGATCGTGCCGACGCTCGAGCGCGAACTGGGTGCACCGCGGCGCTGCTGCAGCGCGACGGGCGGCGGCAACCCGCTGATCTCCTGCACATGCGGCGCGTCGAGCTGCTGGAGCAGGCGCCGGGCGTACGGCGCGACCGACTCGAAGTAGCGGCGCTGCGCCTCGGCGTACAACGTGCCGAAGGCCAGCGACGACTTCCCGGACCCGGAGATGCCGGTGAAGGCGACCATCGCGTCGCGGGGCACGTCGACATCGACGTTCTTGAGGTTGTGCTCGCTGGCTCCCCGGACGCGGACGAAGGGGTCGGTGGGGTCGGGGAGTGCGGCGGGGGCGGTGGTCACGCTCGGGGCATATACCCGGTCGGCACGGGCTACCACCCCACCATGAGCCCTGTGCAGATCCGCCCCCTCGGAGGGGCGACGGGATGCCTGCTGATGATTCTCGTGTCGGTGGTGCTGTCCGTGCTCCTGACCGTCGTGCTGAACGTCATCGTCCGTTGATGCGTCCCGTTCGGTCCCACCGGGCAGGATGGACCCCATGAGCACCACCACGGCTCCCACGAGCGCTCCCTCGGCGCCGGGCGGTCTGACCCCCGACGAGGTCGAGCTGCTCGGCCACGAGCTCGACGCGATCCGCCAGTCCGTCCTCGACGACCGCGGCGAGCGCGACGCGGCGTACATCCGTCGGCTGATCACCGTGCAGCGGGGTCTCGAGCTGGGTGGGCGCCTCACCCTCCTCGCGAGCCGTGGCCGGGCGACGTGGGTGCTGGGGACGACCGCTCTCGCGCTGGCCAAGATCCTCGACAACATGGAGATCGGTCACAACGTCCTGCACGGGCAGTGGGACTGGATGCGCGATCCCAAGATCCACTCCTCGACGTGGCAGTGGGACCACGCCTCGCCGCCGGAGCAGTGGCAGCGCGCCCACAACCAGGTGCATCACACCTACACCAACATCATCGGCAAGGACAACGACCTCGGCTACGGCATCATGCGCGTCGACGAGGCTCAGCCGTGGCGCCAGCGGCACCTCATCCAGCCGTTCTGGAACTTCGTCACCGCCTGCATCTTCGAGCAGGGCATCGCGATGTATGACCTCGACTTCGGCGAGCACATCCGCGAGAAGCGGAAGATGAGCCCGGAGAAGAAGGCCGAGGCGCTGGTGACGCTCAAGCGCGCGGTGCGCCAGGCGTCGAAGGACTACGTCGCGTGGCCCCTGCTCTCGGGTCGGCGCTGGCGCCGGACGGCCGGGGCCAACCTCACCGCCAACCTGGTGCGCAACCTGTGGAGCCACTCGATCATCATGTGCGGCCACTTCCCCGAGGGCGTCGAGGCCTTCGAGCTCGACCAGCTCGACGAGGAGGAGACCCGGGGGCAGTGGTACGTCCGGCAGATGCTCGGCTCGGCCAACATCTCCGGTCCGCCGCTCCTGCACCTGCTCGCCGGCAACCTCTCGCACCAGATCGAGCACCACATCTTCCCGGACCTGCCGAGCAACAGGTACGCCGAGATCGCCCCGCGCGTGCGGGAGGTGTTCGACAAGTTCGGGCTGAACTACTGCTCGCGCCCGCTGGTCCAGCAGGTCGGCAGCGCGTGGCACAAGGTCGTCCGGCTCTCGCTGCCCAACGGGTGGCTCGCCGAGACCAACCGGCGCAACCTGGGCTCGCAGCTGCGCAAGCTCGCGCGGCCGGCGCCGGCGCTCAGCCCCGCCTGAGCGCCCGCTCCGCTAGAGCTCCTGGATGTAGCAGAGCATCCGGTAGTCCTTGCCGGGCTCGACGTTGACGAACCCGTGCCGCTCGTAGAACCGGCGGGTGTCGGTGTCGATCTCGTCGACATTGATGTGCATCTCCACCGCTCCGCGTGCCCGGACCTCCGTCAGCGCCGCCTGCAGCAGGACGGTGCCGATGCCCTGGTCCCGCAACGGCGGTCGCACGTAGAGCTCCTCGAGCTGCGCCAGCGGACCATCGCCGTACGGCGTGGGGCGGAGCGTGAGGTAGGCGAAGCCGGTCGGCTCCGCGCCGCCGCTGAGCAGGACCAGCACGTTGTCGCGCTCGAGGAGCACCGCGAAGCGGCGCCCGAACTCCGCCGCCGACGGCGACGGGGTCTCGAACTCGTGGTTGAAGTCGAACAGCAACTGACCCACGAGGTCGGCGTCGGTGGGAGTCGCGGTGCGGATGGTGCGGTCGCTCATGGCGCATTCTCACGCGATGCGGGCACGATTTGCGACATCTCGCACCGTTTGCGCCGGCGAACTCGTGCGAGATGTCACAAGTCGGGGTCGCCCTCGTCGAGGGCCCCGTCCGAGCACAGACCCGTGACCAGCAGCGCCTGGCGGCACAGCTCGTGCAGGGTCAACGAGTCGTCGGTGGTCAGCCAGTGCTCGAAGGCCTGCTCCGATGCGGCCGCCGCCACCGCGACGTACACCCCGGGCGTGAGGTCGCGCGCCGGGTCGAGGCCCATGCGCCCTGCAATCAGCTCGGTGAGCTCGCGCCGCTCGGCCGCGCTCAGCACGCTGACGCGCTGCAGCTGGTCGGGTGCCTTGGCGATCGCGCGCCGCCAGGTCTGCACCACGCGGCCCGCGCCAGCGAACTCCGCCGTACGCCCGAGGATGGCGTGCGCGAGCGCGTCGAACGGCGCCTCGTCGTCCGGCCGCTCGCGCAGGTGGCGTACGACGTGGTGGGTGTCGAGCTGGGCGGCACCGACGAGCAGGTGCTCCTTGCTGGGGGAGTGCCGGAAGAGCGTGCTCAGCGAGACCCCGGCGGCCGAGGCGATCTGCTCCATCGTCACCGACTCGTAGCCGTGCTCGGCGAACAGCTCCAGCGCCGCCTCCTGGACCTGCGCCCGGGTCGCCTGCCGCTGACGCTCGCGCAGGGTGGGCTTCGGGTCGGCCACGGTCAGCCGCCGAGTGGTGGCACGGGTACGTCGATGGACGGGCGCTCGGTGCCGCCGTCGACCTGGAAGATCTTGCCGGTGACCCAGGACGACGCGGCGCTGGTGAGATAGAGCGCCGCGCAGGCGATGTCCTCCGGCTGCCCCGCCCGGCGCATCGGGGTGTTCGCCTCGAACTGCGCGCGCAGGGCGTCGTCGGTGAGCACCACCTCGAGGCCCTTCGTCGCGACGCCGCCCACGCTGATCGCGTTGATCCGCACGGCGGGAGCGAACTCGACGGCCAGGTTCTGGGTGAGCCGGTTGAGAGCCGCCTTGCCCGCGCCGTACGCCGCCATGCCGCTCATCGTCATGTCGGCCGAGCGCGAGGAGATGTTGAGGATCGCCCCGCCGCCGGCTGTGCGCACCATCAACTGCGCGGCGGCCGTGCTCATGAGGAACGGCACGGTCGCGTTGAACTTCATGGCCGTGTCGAAGTACCGCTCGCTGGTCGCGATCGCCGGCCGCGGCCCCGTGCCACCGGCGTTGTTGACCAGTACGTCGAGCCGGCCGAACGCCTCGATCGTGGCCTCGAAGAGCCGGGCCCGGTCGGCCTCCTCCATCACGTCCGCGCGTACGGCGAGCCCCCGGCGCCCGGTCGCCTCGATCGCGGCGACGACCGGCTCCAGGTCCGCGGCGGTCCGGGCCGCGACCACGACGTCGGCACCCGCCTCGGCCAACCCGATCGCGATGCCGCGCCCGATGCCCTGGCTCGCGCCCGTGACGATCGCGACCTGGCCGGTGAGGCGGAAGTTGTCGAGGATCATCTGCTCGGGCTCAACCTCGTGCGGTGCTGAGGTCGGGGGCGGCCTTGCCGGTGAAGAACGGCAGGTCGAGGTAGGTCTTGATGCCCGGCTCGGCGGCGCAGACGGCCGGGATCGCGTTGACGCAGTGGTTGGCCGTCGAGACGACGCCGGGGTTGCGCTCCAGACCGGCGGCGATGCTCTCGGGCTGCAGGCCGCGGATGATCGCGGTGACAGACGGGTCGCCGACGACCTCGACCTCGAACCGCTCGCCCTCCTCACCGAGGGTCCAGTCCGGGTCGAAGCCCTCCTCGCCCATCAGCCAGTTGACCCGTGCCGACACGACCGGCGCGCCGTCGACGGTGGCCTCCCAGCGGAACCGACGCGCCGCGACCTGACCGGGCTCGATCACGCCGATGGGGGAGTCGATCGGGCGGACGGCGACCGCGACCTCCTCGGTGGTGGAGGTGCGGGCATCGGTGCCGAAGCCCATGGCGTCGACGACCATCCGCAGCGACTGCTTGAACCCCGCGCCGAGCAGGGACGCCATGGGCGAGGCCATCGCCTGCTCCGGGGTGAGGCCGAAGCCCATGATGTCGCGGACGACGTCGGGCGCGCCGTACGTGCGGATGTCGGAGAACTCCTCGGCGCGCACGAAGCGGGCACCGGCGACCCAGCCGGACAGCAGCAGCGGCAGGCGCTCGGTGATGCCGCCGGGGTGGATACCCGTGCCGTGCAGCGTGGCGTCGCCGCGCTCGCACGCCTCGAGCAGCGTGCCGAGCCGGCTCTGGTCGGGGTAGACCCAACCGGTGGGCGTCACGACGTTCTTGCCCGACGCGAGGAGCGCCGCGACCTCCTCGGCGTTGGGCATCAACGGGGCGTAGACGACGCAGTCGGCGTCCAGCGCGAGGATCGCGTCGACGTCGTTGGTCGCGGTCACGCCGATCGCCGCGCCGCCCAGGATCTCGCCGACGTCACGCCCGGACTTCTCGGCGCTGTGGACCCAGCAGCCGACGAGCTCGAGGTCGGGGTGCTGGCGCACGCAGTCGATGGCAGCGCGGCCCACGCCGCCGGTGGCCCACTGGACAACACGGATCGTCATGTCTGATAGTCCATGTCAATCTGACAGTGACTGTCAATAGCCCGCCCGGCGGGCCGAGGGAGGCGTGCGATGGGTGTGCTCGACGAGAAGGTCGCGATCGTGACCGGCGCCGCTCGTGGGGTCGGGGAGGGTATCGCCACCGCGCTGGCCAAGGAGGGCGCCCGGGTCGCCGTCGTCGACCGCGACGCGATCACCGCCGAGGAGACCGCCGCCCGACTGCGCGGTTGGGGCGCCGAGGCGCACTACTTTCACTGCGACATCCGGGTGACGGCTGAGGTCGACGCGTGCGTGGCGCAGGTCGTCGAACGCTGGGGGACCGTCGACATCCTGGTCAACAACGCCGTCGCCACCAGCGCCGGGATGGCGGTGCAGGACATCACCGACGAGGACTTCGACCTGGTCTGGCAGACCGGACCCCGCGCCACCTTGGCGTTCATGCGGGCCTGCTACCCGCACCTGCGCGGTGGCGGCCGGGTGGTGAACCTCCGGTCCGGCTCGGAGTTCCAGACGTTGTTCGGCTACGGGCACTACATCGCGGCGAAGTCGGCGATCGGCGGGCTCACGCGCGCCGCGGCGCGGGAGTGGGGTCGCGACGGGATCACCGTCAACGCCGTCTGTCCGTTCGTCCTCAGCCCGGCGTCCGAGGCGTTCTTCGCCGACAAGCCCCAGCAGCTCGAACGCATCATCAGCGGGTTCTCGATCCCGCGCACCGGGGACGCCGAGGCCGACGTCGGCCGCGCGGTGGTCTATCTGGTCGGCCCCGACGCCGGCTACGTCACCGGCATGACGCTCAGCGTCGACGGGGGAGCGGTCTTCACGGCCTGACCAGATGCGTTCAGGCGTCCTCGACGACGCGTACGCCGACCACGCCCGGGACCGACCGAGCGAGCGCGGTCGCCAGCGTGCGCTCGGGCGCGCTCGGCGGACCGCTGATCTCGGCCACCCCGTGGTCGACGGTGACGTCCCAGTCGCCACGCCCCGCGGCGGTGAAGAGGTCAGCGACCTCCTGCTCGAGCACGTCGTCGTCGCGTGCGAGCACCCGCACGACGTCACGTCGGCTGAGGACACCGACGACGCGGTCGTCGTCATCGACGACCGGCAGGCACTTCATGCCCTTGGTGAGGACGAGATCGATGGCCTCGGTCAGGTCGCTGTCGGGCTTCACCGTCACCGCCGGCGAGCTCATCACGTCCTCGACGAAGGTGAACGGGGGTGGCGGGTCCTCGATCGTGCGCATCACGTGCAGCCGCGGATCCGGGCTGATGAGGTCGCGCAGCAGGTCCGCCTCGCTGACCACGCCGCGGATGCGGTGGTCCTCGTCGACCACCGGGAGCGAGGTGATGTCGTTCTCGTCCAACAGCTGCAGTGCCGCCTTCACCGACCGGGCAGCGCGCGTCGTGACCGGGTCGGGCGTCATCAGTTCATGGACCAGCACGGTTCCCCCTCGGGTCAGGCGACGGGTGCCTCGTAGGTCCGCAGCCGCTCGGCGAGGCCGATGGCGATCTGGCGGGTCACGCTCGGGTGGGAGTCGAGCAGCGTGGAGAAGCTGCGCGGGTCGAGCACCAGGAGCTCCATGGCGGTCTTCGCCGTCACGGTGGCCGAGCGCCGGCTCGTGCGGTCGAGCAGACTCATCTCGCCGATCATCTCGCCCTCGCCGACGGTGGCCACGACGCGTCCGTCGACCACGACGTCGGCCTCGCCGGACACCACCACGAACGCCTGCGTGCCGACGTCGCCCTGCGTGGTCAGCCCGTGGCCGGCCTCCACCGAAGCCTCGTCGAGGAGCGCCTCGATCTGCTTGAGCTCCTTGGGCGAGCAGGCGCGGAACAACGGCAGCGACGCGAGCAGGTCGCGCTTGGACGTACGAGCCATGGCAGTTCTCCTGACGGCGAGGGGACAACCGGGTCGGTCGGTGCGGGGCGCGGCCCCATGACTCATGTGTACCCCAACTGACCAGCCGGCGGCAGCCGAAGCGCACGTCGATGCCGCGCCCGGGGTAGCGCGGGGACCTGCGTGATCGGGGTGGGTCTGGTGCATCGGCTGCATTGAACCCACCCCGTTGTCATGTCGGAGTGCCTCCGTCACGGTGCTCGCGCAGCATCCGGACCGCCTTCGGTCCGACGCCGTGCAACGGGAGCAGCTCGTCCAGGTCCGCCGGCAGGTCGGCGATGGACCGGTAGCCCGCGTCTATCAGTGCACCGGTCGCCGGCCGTCCGATGCGGATGCCGTCGAAGAGTGGGCCGCGGTCCTCCATGGCAGGCAACCTAGCGTCGCACTAGCCTGACCGCCATGCTGAAAGCCGTCGTGGTCGGTGCCGGGCTGGCCGGACTCGCCGCCGCGCGGCAGCTCGTTGCCGACGGTCACGAGGTCGTCGTGCTCGAGGCGCGCCACCGGGTCGGCGGGCGGGTCGAGGGGATGACGCTCGAGGACGGTACGCCGCTCGAGCTCGGCGGTCAGTGGATCGGCGAGGGTCACGACCGCATGCGGGCGCTGGTGGCGGAGCTGGGGCTGACGACGTTCCGGACCTACAACGACGAGGGACGCCTCACCCTCGAGCTGCTGGGCAGGCGGACCACGATGGCCGCGCACAAGGGCGCCGTACCCACGCTGTCGCCGTTCGCGCTGGCCGACCTCGCCCAGGGGTTGAGGCGCTTCGAGCGCCTGGCACGGCGTACGGATCTCGAGCGCCCGTGGGCGACACCGGACGCCGCGCGACTGGACGGCCAGACCTTCGAGACCTGGGTACGGCGCAACCTGCGCACCCGGGCGGGGCGGGCGTACTTCCGCATCGCGTGTGAGGCCGTCTGGGCCACCGAGACCGCCGACGTCTCCTTGTTGCACGCGCTCTTCTACGCCCACTCCAACGCCGATCTCGAGACCCTGCTCGCCGTCGACCGTGGCGCCCAGCAGGACCGGGTGGTCGGTGGGAGCGTGCGGATCGCCGAGGCGATGGCGGCCGAACTGGGGGAGCGGGTCGTGCTCGGGAGTCCGGTACGCCGCATCGTCCAGACCGCCGACGGGGTGCGGGTCGAGACACGTGCCGGCGAGGTGCACGCCGCCGACCACGTGATCGTCACCCTCCCGCCCACGCTCGCGGGCCGCCTGGAGTACGACCCGGTGCTGCCGTCGTGGCGCGACCAGCTGACCCAGCGGGTGCCCGCCGGCTCGGTGATCAAGGCTTTCGCGGTCTATCCCGAGCCGTTCTGGCGTGCGCGCGGGCTCAACGGCCAGGTCGCCTCCGACGTCGGACCGGTCAAGGTCGTCTTCGACAACTCACCGCCGACGCCGGGCCCGGGCGTGCTGATGGGGTTCTTCGAGGGTGCCGCGGCGCGCACCTGGGCCCGGCGTACGCCGGACGAGCGGCGCGCCGCCCTGGTCGCGTGCCTCGTCCGCTCCTTCGGCCCGGATGCCGCTGAGCCGGTGGGCTACTACGAGCGCGACTGGATGGCCGAGGAGTTCACCCGCGGTTGCTACGGCGCCCACTTCGGGCCCGGCGTCTGGACGGCGTACGGCGAGGCCCTGCGCGCCCCGATCGGACGCATCCACTGGGCCGGCGCGGAGTGCGCACCGCGGTGGAACGGCTACATGGAAGGTGCGGTGCGCTCGGGCGAGGACGTGGCGCGCGAGGTGGGCCGGTGAGCCCCAAGGTCGACTTCAAGAAGTCTCTCGACAGCTACCAGGCGAAGGCAGGCGAGCTGCGCTTCGTCGAGGTGCCGGAGCTGCAGTACCTCATGATCGACGGCGAGGGCGACCCCAACACCGCGCCGGCGTTCACCGAGGCGGTCGAGACGCTCTACCCGGTGGCGTACGCATTGAAGTTCCACAGCAAAAGAGAGCTCGAGAAGGACTACATCGTCCCGCCGCTGGAGGGATTGTGGACCGTGCCCGACGGCGCGGAGACCGACAAGGCGCGCTGGACCTAGACGCTGCTGCTGATAGTGCCGGATTGGCTCGACGACCAGGCGTACGCCGCCGCGGTCGCCCGGGTGGCCGCGAAGGGCAGGGCGCCGCGGCTCCCCGACCTCCGGTTCGCGCCGTTGGCCGAGGGCCGCTGCCTGCAGACCCTGCACCTGGGACCGTTCGACGACGAGGCGCCCCTGATCGCGCGGATGCACGACCACATCGCGGAGACCGGGCACTCCCTCGGAGGGCGCCACCACGAGATCTACCTCAGCGACCTGCGGCGTACGGCGCCGGAGAAGCTGCGCACGATCCTGCGCCAACCGGTCGACCTGTCCTGACCGGGCGCCGTCGGCGGCACCACCTACCCTGTGGCGGGACGAGGAGCGAGGTGCAATGGAGTACGGCGAGATCGAGTCGCTGCGCGAACGGCAGGCCGCATGGCGACTCCTGCGCGCAGGCAACGTCAGCCTGGTCTTGTCCTTCCTCGGAGAATTCTTCGTCGAGGCCAACCGTGGTGCGACCCCCGCCTCTGAGGTGGTGGCGGCGCTTGACGACCACCTCTATGTCGTCAACGCGGCCGTGAGCGACCGCGAGGCGGACCCTCGCTTCCCGAAGTCGCCGCGTGCCTACCTCGACGACTGGGCGGCGACCGACGCCGGCTACCTCCGCCGGTTCTATCCGGCCGGCGACGAGGAAGTGCACTACGAGGTCACCGCTGCCCTGGAGAAGGCCTACTCGTGGGTGACGACGCTGCGCGGCCGGTCCTTCGTCGGCACGGAGTCGCGCTTGCACACCGTCGTGGAGTTGTTGCGCCAGATCGTGCACGGCACCGATGACGATCCGCGAGCCCGGCTGGTCGAGCTGCGCCGGCGCCGTGACGAGATCGACGCGCAGATCCTCGCCGTGGAAGCTGGCGAGGTGCCGGTGCTGGACGCGACCGGCGTACGCGACCGCTATCAGCAGTTCGCCGCCACGGCTCGGGACCTGCTCGCGGACTTCCGGGAGGTGGAGGAGAACTTCCGCCTGCTCGATCGCGCTGCACGCGAGAAGATCGCCGGCTGGGACGGTTCGAAGGGGGAGCTGCTCGCCGACCTCGTCGGTTCCCGCTCCGACATCGCTGGCTCCGACCAGGGCCGCAGCTTCCAGGCGTTCTATGACTTCCTCCTCTCCGACTCCCGGCAGGAGGAGCTGTCGGTGTTGCTGGGCAAGGTCGCCGGGCTGGACGAGATCGACGCCGACGTGCGGCTGCGCACCATCCACCATGACTGGTCGGAGGCCGCCGAGCGGGCTCAGCGCACCGTGCGCCAGATCTCCGAGCAGCTGCGTCGGTTCCTCGACGACCAGGTGTGGTTGGAGAACCGGCGTGTGCTCGAACTCGTCCGCGCGGTCGAGACAGCGGCCCTGGCGGTGCGGCCGGCGCCACCCGACTTCGGCATGCACGTCGACCAGCCCGGCATCGACATCGTGCTGCCGTTCGAGCGTCCCCTCTACGATCCGCCTGCCGCGGCGGAGGTGCGCAGCACGATGCCCGAGCTCGGCGACGAGGACCTCGCAGCCGACCTGCTGTTCGCCCAGTCCTTCGTCGACGCCGCCCGCCTGGCGGCCAACATCCGCGCCGTCGTCCCTGAGCGGGCGACCGCTCTGCTCTCCGACATCATCGCGATGTATCCCGTCGAGCAGGGGGCGGCCGAGATCGTCGGCTACCTGGCGCTCACCGACGCCGATCTGTCCGTGGAAATGGACGAGTCCGAGGAGACTCTGGTGGAGTACGCTGATCCCAACGACCCGGCCATCCGCCGGCGGGCCCGCCTCCCGAAGGTGACGGTGAGCCGTCGATGAACGACGAGCACGCCCTGGGCGCGGCGATCATCCGATTGATGCAGGGGGTGGTCTATCGCGAGCACGACGAGTCGACGTGGCAAACCCTGCAGCGCTCGGGCGCCGGCGTCCGCGACCACTTCGCCACCATCGGGGTCGAGCTCGTCATCGACGAGATCGAGGGCTACGCCTATCTCAAGTCCCGTCCCGAGATCGAGGGTGAGGACACGCTGCCACGATTGGTCCGTCGCCGTGCGCTGACCTACAACGTCAGCCTGCTCCTGGTGCTGTTGCGCAAACGGCTGTTGGAGTTCGAGACGTCGGGAACCGAGGGCCGATTGGTGCTGTCCCGCGAGGAGATCGTCGAGCTGCTGCGCACCTTCCAGCCCGACTCGTCCAACGAGGCCAGGACCGTCGATCAAGCCGATCGGACGATAGCCAAGACCGTAGAGCTCGGCTTCCTCGGCGCGGTGCGCGGAGCACGGGATCAGTGGGAGGTGCGCCGGATCCTCAAGGCCTACGTCGATGCGCAGACCCTGGCAGACTTCGCCGGCAAGCTACGCGAGTACGCCGGGGAGGTCGCCGATGAGTGAGGGCCTGTTCTCCGCCGTCGAGCTCGCCGACGCCAGCCGCGCCGGCTACCGGCTGCATCACCTCGAAGTCTTCAACTGGGGCACATTCGATCAACGCGTCTGGCGGTTCACCGCCGACGGAGACACCGCGCTGCTGACCGGCGACATCGGCTCCGGCAAGTCCACGCTGGTGGACGCGGTGACGACGCTGCTGATGCCCTCGCACCGCATCTCTTACAACAAGGCGGCCGGAGCGGAGTCGAAGGAACGCACCCTGCGCTCCTACGTCGAGGGTCACTACAAGTCCGAACGCCTGGAGTCCTCGGGCGTCTCGCGCGCGATCGGCTTGCGCCAGGACGGTGCGACGTACTCCGTCATCCTGGGCGTCTTCACCAACGGCGGGTACGACGAGACGATCACGCTGGCGCAGGTCTTCCAACAGCGGGAGCGCGCCGGCCAGCCCTACCGCTTCTATGTCACCGCGCCCAAGGCACTCGAGATCGCCGGTGACTTCGCCGACTTCGGCACCGACCTGCGCGACCTGCGGCGGCGGCTGCGCGCCGGCGGGGCCGAGGTGTTCGACGACTTCCCGAAGTACTCCACCGCGCTGCGTCGCCTGCTCGGGATCCGTTCCGAGCAGGCGTTGGAGTTGTTCCACCAGACGGTCTCGATGAAGTCGGTCGGCAACCTCAACGAGTTCGTGCGCGACCACATGTTGGAGCCGGCCGACGCGACCGGGCGGGTACGCGACATCATCGCGCACTTCGACGACCTCACCCGCGCCCACGACGCCGTCAAGCGGGCACGCGAGCAACTCGAGGCGCTGACGCCGATCGTCGCCCTGGCCGACCGCTACGACGAGACCTGGGACGAGCGCGCCAAGACCGAGCGTCAGCGCGACGCCGTACGCCAGTTCGTCGCCGAGCTGCGCCTCGAGCTGCTCACCGCCGAGATCGAGGCGCTGAAGGAGGAGACCGACCGCCTTCAGGTCGAGCAGGACGACGCCCGTCGCAGCCAGGCGGCGCTGTCGCACGAGCGTGACGCACTGATCGCCGAACGCGCGCAGGCGGGCGGCGACCGGATCAGCGAGCTGGAGCGGGTGGCGCGCGAGGCGCGGGCGCTCGCCGAGGAGCGCCAGGTCCGGCGGGTCGACTTCGATCAGGCAGTGACCGCAGCCGGACAGGCGCCGATCGACAACGCGGCCGGATTCACCGCACTGCGCACGACCGTGGCCTCCGCCCGACCCGACCTGGCCGAGGTCAAACGCACCCTGGACGCGGAGTACGCCGAGCAGCTCGGGCGCGCTCGTGACCTGCAGACACGTGCCGCCGGCATCGAGCAGGAGCTCGAGAGTCTGCGGCAACGCACCGACAACCTCCCTCCGGAGTACGTCGAGCTGCGGGCTGCGCTCTGTGCCGACCTCGGCCTGTCGACGGCGGAGCTGCCCTACGCCGGCGAGATGCTCGACGTCGCCGACGAGCACGCGGCGTGGCGCGGCGCCGCCGAGCGCGTGCTGCGTGGGTTCGCGCTGTCGTTGCTCGTGCCGCAGGAGCACTACGACGCGGTGAGCGCGTGGGTGGACGGGCGACGGCTGCAGGTGCGTGGGTCCCACGGGCGCCTGGTCGGCGCCCGCCTGACCTACGAACGGGTGGCGGCGCGGCGGGTGCCGCTGCAGCGAGACCACCACGAGGGGTTGGTGCTGGCCGATTGTCTGGAGGTCAAGGACGGTCCGTTCGCCGACTACCTGCGCGCCGAGCTGATCAAGCGCGCCGACCACCGGTGTGCCGTCGACCTCGCCGAGTTCCGTGCCCACCGACGTGCGGTGACCCTCCACGGACAGGTCCGCTCCGGAGAGCGGCACGTGAAGGACGATCGTCATCCGGTCGACGACCCGCGTCGCTGGGTCCTGGGATGGGCCAACGAACGCAAGGTCACTGCCTTGCAGGACGAGCTCGTGCAGGTCGCCGAGCAGCGCGCGGTTGTCGACGAGGACGTGGCGCGGGTCCAGGACCGGCGCGACGAGGTGCAGCGACGCGGCGATGCCTTCGCCCGGCTCGACGCCTACCGCTCGTGGTCCGACGTCGACGTCGCTTCGGCGCACAGCCGCGCGGCGACCGCCGACGCCGAGCGCGCCCGGCTCACGGCCGGCTCCGACCGGTTGCAGGAGATCGCCGAGGCGTTGCAAGCCAACGAAGACGCCACGAAGGAGGTCGGAGACACCCTCGAGCGCCTGACCGGCGCGTTGGCGCGGTGGCAGGCTGAGCGGCAACGCAAGGCGGGCGAGCGCGACCGCGACCAGCAGGAGGTCGGTTCCCGGCCGGAGACAGAGCGCGATGCCGCCCGGTCGGCGTACCCCGCGCTCCGCGAGCGTCTCGGTCGGGCGGTCCCGACGCGGTCCGAGGATTGTGGGCAGGCTGCGGATCGGCTGAGCGAGGAGCTGCACCGACGGGTCGAACGCCTCGGCGGTGAGCTCAACGGTCTGGCGCTCAACCTCACCAAGCTCATGAACGACATCGTGCGGCGTTGGCCGGAGGCGGGGGTTGACATGGACGCCAGCGTGGAGGCGCGTTCCGACTTCCGGACGTTCCACGAACGGGTCGCGACCGATGACCTGCCGCGTTTCGAGCAGGAGTTCAAGCGGCAACTCAACACCAACACGATCCGCGAGCTGGCGCAGTTCAGCAACTGGCTGCGCCGGCAGGCCGAGGAGATCGACGTCCGCGTCGGACGGATCAACGACGCACTGGGAGCCATCCCCTACAACCCTGGTCGCTACATCCGCCTCGAGAAGCAGCCGACCCCCAACCAGGACGTCGCCGCCTTCCGCGCCGAGCTGCGTGCCGCCACCGACGACACGCTCGTCGGGGACGACGACCAGTACTCCGAGCAGCGGTTCCTGGACGTCAAACGGATCATCGACCGGTTCCGCGGACGGGAGGGCTACTCCGACGCCGATCGAGCGTGGACCCGGCGGGTGACCGACGTCCGCAACTGGTTCGTCTTCTCCGCCTCCGAGCGCGACCTCGAGTCCGACGAGGAGTGGGAGCACTACTCCGACTCCGACGGCAAGTCGGGCGGGCAGAAGGAGAAGCTCGCCTACACGATCCTCGCGGCATCGCTGGCCTACCAGTTCGGTCTCGAGTGGGGCGCGCGGACCTCGCGCGACTTCCGGTTCGCCGTCATCGACGAGGCATTCGGGCGCGGGTCGGACGTCTCGACCCGCTACGCACTCGAGCTCTTCGCCAAGCTCGGCCTGCAGCTGCTGATCGTGACGCCGTTGCAGAAGGTGCACGTGATCGAGCCCTACGTCCGCTCGATCGGTTATGTCGACAATCCCGGCGGCACCGCTTCGCGATTGCAGACGATGACCATCGAGGAATACCACGCTCGCCGCGATCGGCACCGCGCCGCTCCGGGCGCCCCGACCCGCTGATGGCGCACCCGTGGACCCGTCCCGCTGACATCGCGGCCAAGGTACGCCGGCGTTGGGACGACGGGTCGCTGTTGCGTGCCTTCGGTGCCGGGGAGGAGTTCGGAGTCCTCGAGGTCCCCGTGCGAGGACCACGACCGGGCGACATCGGCGACGATCTGGACGCCGTGCGTGCGTGGATCGCTGAGCTCGACGATGGTCGACGCGGCGACAGTCGCTACGGGCTCGTGTGGGGTGACATCGGTGGTCGCCACATCGGACGCAACCGGATCCCGACGCGAGCGGTGCTGCAGACCTACGACCAGGCATGGGCGCTGCTCGGTGTGCGCGCCGACGTCGAGCGGTTCACTGCGATGCTCGCAGAGGCCGAGAGTGCCGGCGCGTTGCACGCGTGGGTTCTGCGTCATCCGGTGCGCGCCCTCGCCGTCGCCGACGTCTGGCCCGGGTTGGTGGCGGCCTACTCCTGGCTGGACGAGCATCGCGGATCCGGCCGCCACCTGAGAGAGATCAGCGCGCCCGGCGTCGACACAAAGTTCGCCGAGCGGCACCGAGCGGTGCTGGCCTCGATGCTGGAGGTCGGTGGCAGTGCTCGCGCGTTCGTCGCCGACCTGGGACTGCGGAGCAAGGCGGAGTTCGTGCGTTTGCGGGCCGGGGCCGACGTCGGGTTGCCTGCGTCGCTCAGCGAGGTCGCGGTCCGGGTCGACGAGCTCGCCCGCTGGGGCCTGCGGCCGCAGTCGGCATTGATCGTGGAGAACGAGATCACCTACCTCAGCGTGCCCGTGCCCGAACGCGGCATGGTGCTGTGGGGCAAGGGCTTCGAGGTCGACCGGATCGGACGATTGCCCTGGCTGGCCGGGGTCCCGGTGGCCTACTGGGGAGATCTCGACACCCACGGCTTCGCGATCCTCGATCGGTTGCGCGCCTGGCTGCCGCACGCCGAGTCGGTGCTGATGGATCGCGAGACCCTGCTGGGTCATCGCGACCGCTGGGGCAGGGAGGCCAGCCCCGCCCGCTCCCAGCTCACTCGGCTGACGAGCGCTGAGCGCGACCTCTATGAGGACCTCGTGACCGATCGTCACGGCGAGCAGGTGCGACTGGAGCAGGAGCGCATCGACTGGAAGTGGGCGCTCGCGCGGATGGGACAGCTACGGTGACCCGGATGGAACCCGTCGTGCAGACACGTCAGGGCCGCGTGCGCGGCACGGTCGAGGATGGCGTCGCCCGCTACCTCGGCATCCCGTACGCCGCCAGCCCCGTCGGCGAGCGGCGCTTCGCCGCCCCGGTCCCTCCGGACCCGTGGGATGGGGAACGCGCGGCGCTGGAGTTCGGGCCCACCCCGCCCTCGCCGGGGTACAGCCCGCCGTACGCCCGGATCCTGCACCAGCCCTCGATCCCCGGTGATGACTGGCTGACGCTCAACGTGTGGACCCCGGACAATGCGGCCGGGCTGCCGGTCATGGTGTGGATCCACGGTGGCGCGTTCACGATGGGCAACAGCGCAGCCGGGATGTATGACGGGAGCGCCTTTGCCCGCGACGGCGTGGTGCTGGTGACGATCAACTATCGCCTCGGTGTGGACGGGTTCGGCTACCTGCCCGACGCGCCGGCGCCGGTCAACCGCGGCCTGCTCGACCAGGTCGCGGCGCTGGAGTGGGTGCGCGACAACATCGCCGCTTTCGGTGGCGACCCGGACCGCGTGACGATCTTCGGCGAGTCCGCCGGGGCGATGAGCGTCGTCAGCCTGATGGCGATGCCCAGCGCACGTGGCTTGTTCGCCGGAGCCGTCGCGCAGAGCGGCGCGGCCCAGGCCGCCGCGACGCCCGAAGACGCAGCACGCGTCACCGACGAGGTTGCGCGCCAGCTCGGTGTGGAGCCGCGAGCCACGGAGATCGCGGCGGTCGGCATCAAGGAGCTCAACGCCGCACAGAACGCCGCGGGCAACGCGGTGAGCGCCGCCCCGAAGGAGTACGGCGAGTCGATCGCAGCCGCGCAGATGGCGTTCGTGCCCGTGGTCGACGGGGAGATCCTGCCCGAGCACCCGCTCGCCGCCATCCGCTCCGGGAGCGCGCAGCAGGTGCCGCTGCTGACGGGGACGACGACGGAGGAGTACCGCTTCTTCCTCGTGCCCGAGGGGCTCGTCGACGAGATCACCGACGCCCGCCTGGCGAAGATGGCGCAGGCGCGTGGAGTGCCAGACGAGATCATCGCGGTCTACCGCGCCAACCGTCCCGACGCGACACCGGCCGACGTGGCCGTCGCCCTCCTCAGCGACGCGTTCTTCCGGCTGCCGGCGCTCGACCTGGTCGACGCCCACGACGGTCCCGCGTGGGTCTATGAGTTCGCCTGGCAGAACCCCCACCTGGGACTCGGCGCGGCCCACGCGATGGAGATCCCGTTCGTCTTCGACACCTTGCGCGCACCCCACGCCGCCGACCTGGCCGGGCCCCAGGCACCGCAGACCCTGGCCGACACCATGCACGCCGCCTGGGTGCGCTTCGCCCGCGACGGCGACCCGGGCTGGGCGACGTACGACGTCGAGCGACCGGTCATGGTCTTCCGTGAGACCAACTCCGCGGTGGTCGAGGATCCGCGCGGCGACGAGAGGATGGCGTGGCGATGATCATCGGTCAGCGGGACGAGCCCGGGATGCCGCGTTATGGCGGGATCGCGACCTTCGCGCTGCTCCCGCGCATCGAGGACGTGGAACGCGCCGACATCGCGGTGCTCGGCATCCCGTTCGACGCCGGCACGAGCTTCCGCCCGGGTGCGCGGTTCGGTCCGTCGCACATCCGCGAGAACTCCCGGCAGTTGCACCCCTACCACCAGATCCACGACGCCTACCCGTTCCGCGACCTGCAGGTCGTCGACGCCGGTGACGTCGCGGTCGGGCCCTACGACATCCCCGCCGCGATCGACGACATCCAGGCGCACGCGGAGCGGCTCACCGACGCCGGGGCGCGGGTCGTCGCGCTCGGCGGAGACCACACCGTCGCGCTGCCGCTGCTGCGGGCCGCCGCCAAGCACCACGGGCCGCTGGCCGTGCTCCACTTCGACGCACACCTCGACACCTGGGACGTCCTGCACGGCGCCGACATCTGGCACGGATCACCCTTCCGTCGCGCGGCCGAGGAAGGCCTGCTCGACCTCGACCACTGCCAGCACGTCGGTATCCGTGGCGGCGTCTACGGGCCCGAGGAGCTCGAGGACGACGCGCGCGCCGGCTTCGCGCTCATCCGCAGCGAGGAGTTCGCGACCAGCTCGGTCGAGGCGATCGCCGAGCGCGTACGCCGCCGCCTCGGCGACCGGCCGGTCTACGTCTCCATCGACATCGACGTGCTCGACCCGGCGCACGCGCCCGGCACCGGTACGCCGGAGGTGGCCGGCCTCAGCACGCGCGAGATGTTCACGCTGCTGCGGCTCTTCCGCGGCCTGGACATCGTCGGCGCGGACGTCGTCGAGGTGGCCCCGGCGTACGACCATGCGGGGCTGACCGGGCTCGCCGCTGCGCACACGGCGTGGGAGCTGATCACCTTGATGGGCTTGCGCTGAGTCGCCACTGCATCTCGATACGCCGGTGCCGCCTTCGCGAGCTCAGGCGCCTCCGGCTACTCGATGACCGGTTGTGCTGCGGCGATCGTCGGCGTGCCGCGTGGTGAGCCCGGCGCGGTCGAGGTGTGCGAGCAGGGGGAGCGCGACCCGGCGGCTGGTGCCCAGTCGCTGACGCGCCTCGCTGGTCGTGAAGGGCTGGGGGATTTCGCTCAACCACGCGGCCGCACGACTCGCTGCGTCGGGGAGCAGCACGATGCCGTCCCCGAGATCGAGCAGCCGACCGGCGCGTGCGGCGACGGCGATCGCCTTGTGGTGCAGGCCGAGCTCGCGCAAGCGGTCCGCGGTGGGGGCGGCGAAGGGTTCCTGGGCCAGGTCCGTCTCGACGGCAGCGACGCCGCGCTCGATCGCGTCCGGCAACCCGATCCGCGGCGCGGTTGCGGTCACCCGGCCCTGCTCGAGGCGGAGCTCCTGCGGCATGAGCCGCCCGACGAGCTCGGGCGAGGGGAGCCGCAGGGCACGCGCCAGGGCGGGCAGCGCCATCCCCGGCTCGAGCGGGTGCTGGTCGTCGTACGCCTTCACGACCGCCACCATCCGCTCGGCGATCAGCCTGCGCGCACGGTCACCGACCAACCACTCGTCGGCTTCCGCAGGCACCGGTACGCCGATCCGCCGCAGCAGGTCGGCCGGTGCGACGCCGCGCCGCTCGAGCTCGGAGGCGAGGCTGGGTCGGTCGTCGAGGTCGGCGAGCACCTGTGCTCGTCGGGCACTCGCTCCCCGGCGACGAAGCGCCGGGGGCGACGGGTCGAGGACGCGGACGCCCCACAGCTCGCGGGTGCCGGGGTCGCGCAGGAGGGCGCGGTCACCGATGCGCAGGGGCAGGGCGCGATCCAGGGTCAGCCGGGCGTGCGCGTCGTCGAAGCGCCGTGCGCGCACCTGCATCGAGGTCGCGCCGATGTGCAGGACCGGGTGCTCCGGCAGCGCGCCGTCGCCCACGACCCGGACGTCGACCGAGGTGGTGAAGTGCCACGCGTCCGGGGTGACGAGCACGGTGTCCCGCTCGATCTCGACCTTGTCGTCGGCGACGACGTTGAGCGCGACCCGAGCGACTCCGGATACCTGATCGCGCTGGGTGCCGAGCGCCTGCACGCCCCGGACCCGGACAGTCCCGTCACCCGTCGCCAACCGGTCCCCGACCCGCACGGTCCCGGCGGGCAGCGTCCCGGTGACGACGGTGCCTGCACCGCGGGCGTGGAAGGCGCGGTCGGCCCAGATGCGGACATCGGTGCCGGGGTCCTGTGCCGGCATCCGTCCCAGCAGCGCCGCCAACGCCGTGCGCAGCTCGTCCAGTCCCGCACCGGTCGCGGCGCTCACGGCCAGCACCTGCGCGTGCCGCAACGAGGTGCGTGCGACCTCCTCCCGGGCGCGCGCCAGCATCGGAGCTGGATCGGCGAGGTCGGAGCGCGTCACGGCGACCACGCCGTGGGAGACGCCGAGGGCGTCGAGGGCGGCGAGGTGCTCGGCGGCCTGCGGCATCCACGGGTCGTCGGCGGCGACGACCAAGAGCACCGCCGGCACCGGACCGACGCCGGCGAGCATCGTGCGCAGGAACTTCTCGTGACCCGGTACGTCGACGAACGCCACCTCGCCGGCCTCCGGCAGCGTCGTCCAGACGTAGCCGAGCTCGATCGACAGGCCGCGGCGCCGCTCCTCCTCGAGCCGGTCGGGCTCGGCGCCCGTCAGCGCCTTGACCAGCGTGGACTTGCCGTGGTCGACGTGTCCTGCGGTGGCGATCACGTGCATCGGCGTACGGCCTCCACCAGCACCGGGTCGTCCGCGGGGTCCACGGCGAGCAGGTCGAGCAGGAGGCGACCGTCGTGCACGCGTCCCACCACCGGCCGGTCACCGGTGCGCAGCGGCTCTGCCAACCCCGCGGGCAACGACACCGCGGCGCTGGGCAGCTCGACGCCGGGAGCGCCGCCACCGCCGACCGCTCCCGCCGTCACGACGGCCTCGACCGCCAGGCCGGGGACCGTCGCCAGCTCCTCGACGATCCGCTGCGCACGAGCCAGCAGGTCGTCGGGCATGCGGGCCAGCGCAGCCGCGACCGGCGGTGTCGGACCGGTGAGCGTCGCCTCCAACGCAGCGAGCGTCAGCTTGTCGACGCGCAGGGCGCGGGCGAACGGGTGGCGGCGCAGTCGCTCGACGAGCTCGGCGTCGCCGAGCAGCAGCCCCGCCTGCGGGCCCCCGAGCAGCTTGTCGCCCGATGCGGTCACGATCGTCGCCCCGGCACGCAGCGCCGAGTCGGCGTCCGGCTCCTGCGGCAGCCGCGGATGGGGACGGAGCAGACCGGACCCGATGTCGACGACGACCGGCACGGGCAGCCCGGCGAGCTCGCGCACGCCCACGGCCGCGGTGAAGCCCTCCACGACGAAGTTGGACGGGTGGACCTTGAGGACGAACGCCGTCCGCTCGCTCAACGCCGCCTCGTAGTCGGCCAGCCGCACGCGGTTGGTGGTGCCGACCTCGACGAGCCGCGCGCCGATCGACTCCAGCAGCTCGGGGATGCGGAAGCCGTCGCCGATCTCGACCATCTCGCCGCGGGCGACCACGACCTCGCGACCTGCCGCGAGTGCGAGCGTCACCAGGCCGAGGGCCGCGGCGCCGTTGTTGACCACGTGTACGCCGCCCGCAGCCGGCACCGCGGCCGCCAGGGCTGCGAGTGTGCCGCGACCACGACGGTCCCGGCGTCCGGTGGCGAGCGAGAGCTCGACGTCGGTCGCGCCGGCCGCGATGGTCATGGCGTCGACCGCAGCGGACGAGAGCGGGGCGCGGCCCAGGTTCGTGTGGACCACGACGCCCGTGGCGTTGATGACCGACCGCAGCGTCGTCGCCGCCGACGGCAACCCGGCCACCGCGGCGTCGGCGACCTCGCCGGGCGACAGCTCGCCCGTGCGGCACCGGGCGAGCGCCTCGAGGACCACCTGCTTCACCAGCCCCGGCCCCAGCCGGTCGGCTGCCCCGACCAGGCGCGGATCGGCCAGGACCTCGTCGGTGCGGGGCACGTGTCGTCGAGGATCCTCCACCCGCAGCATGCTAGCCAGCAGGCGGGTCCCCGAGGTCAGTGGCGTCGCGTGGTGTGCCGGGGTCCTCGGTCGAGCCGCGGGACGACCACGTGGAGGATCACCGTGGCGGCAGCAGGGCCAGGAGGATGATGAACGCGGCGACCATGACGATCCCCGTCTGCGCGGGATGCTGAGCATCCGGTGACTGCTCCGCTGCTGAGGGCTCGGAGTCGATGCCCCGGGGGAGGGCCGCCCAAACGCCCCAGAAGACCTGGCGGAGGCGGACGGGAATCGAACCCGCCGGGGACAGCTACTGCCCCCCTACGGTTTTGAGGACCGCGCCCGTCACCAGACGAGGTACGCCTCCGCCGTCACCGTACCCTCGGGCACATGACGACCGACGAGCGCGTTCGCCTGACCCAGTTCGCCGCCGGTGGCGGGTGTGCCTGCAAGGTCCCGCCGGGGGAGCTCGAGGCGGTGCTGGCCGGTCTGCCCAACAGCCTGGCGGGCGGTGACCTGCTCGTCGGACTCGACCACGGCGACGACGCGGCCGCCGTACGCATCTCGGGCGACCAGGCCGTCATCGCCACCGCCGACTTCTTCACCCCGGTCGTCGATGACGCCTTCGAGTGGGGTCGCATCGCCGCCACCAACGCGCTGTCGGACGTCTATGCCATGGGCGGTACGCCGATCGTCGGCGTCAACCTGCTCGGCTGGCCGCGCGACAAGATCCCCTTCGAGCTCGCCGCCGAGGTGCTGCGTGGCGGGGGAGAGGTGTGCGCGGCGGCGGGCGCCTACCTCGCCGGCGGCCACAGCATCGACGACCCCGAGCCGAAGTACGGCGTCGCCGTCACCGGCCTGGCCCACCCCGACAAGCTCCTGCGCAACGACGCCGCCGAGCCCGGCACTCCGCTCACCCTCACCAAGCCGATCGGCGTCGGCATCCTCAACAACCGGCACAAGGCGACCGGTGAGTGGTTCGCGGAGGCGGTCGCCGTGATGACCACCCTCAACCGCGAGGCCAGCGAGCAGGCGGTGGCGCTCGGGCTGCGTGCCGCCACCGACATCACCGGATTCGGGCTGCTGGGCCACCTCCGCAAGATGATGCGCGCCTCCGGCACGACCGCGGTGATCGACGCCGCCGCGGTGCCGTACGTCGAAGGGGCCCGCAGGTCGTTCGCCGAGGGCTTCGTCCCCGGCGGCAGCCGGCGCAACCTCGACTGGGTGCAGCCCGACCTCGACAGCGCCGTCAGCGAGGACGAGCTCGTCCTGCTCGCGGATGCCCAGACCTCCGGAGGGTTGCTGGTGGTCGGGGAGATCCCGGGCTACCCGGTCGTCGGCGAGGTGGTCCAGCGCGGCGAGCACGCCATCGTCGTGCGCTGAGTCACAGCGCGGGCGCATGACCCGGCATCCGCCTGGGTAGGGCCCCCGCATGGCAGACAACGACGTCACGCCGGGTCGCTTCCGTTGGTTGCTGGTCGCTGCCGCCCTCCTGCTGCAGTTCTCGATCGGTGCGGTCTACGCGTGGTCGGTCTTCGGAGGCGCGTTCGAGGAGGCCGACAACTTCGAGGTGTCGAAGCTGCAGTCCTCGTTGCCGTTCACGGTGACGATCGGGATGATCTTCGTCGGCACCTACCTCGGCGGCCGGCTGCAGGACCTGCGCGGACCCCGCACCGTGGCGATCATCGGCGGCGTCGTCTACTCCGCCGGCATCATCCTCGCCTCCTTCGCCAACAGCGCCGACACCTACTGGCTGGTGATCCTCGGGTACGGCGTCATCAGCGGCTTCGGTCTCGGACTGGCCTACATCGTCCCGATCGCGATGCTGCAGAAGTGGTTCCCCGACAAGACCGGCCTCATCACCGGACTGGCCGTCGGCGGGTTCGGCTTCGGCGCCGTGGCAACCTCGCCGGTCGCGCAGTGGCTGATCGACCGCAACCCCGACGACCCGGCCAACGCGTTCCTCCCGTTGGGCATCGCCTACCTGATCATGTCGCTCATCGGTGCGTCGTTCTTCCGCAACCCGCCGGAGGGCTACACCGTCCCAGGCCACGACTCAGGCGGCGGGGAGAGCGGGACCGCCGGCAAGGACTACACCCAGGGCGAGGCGCTGCGGACACCGCAGTGGTATCTCCTCACCGCCATCCTCACGCTCAGCGTCGGTGCCGGCATCGCCCTGATCTCGCAGGCCGCCGCGAGCGCGACCGACATCGCCGGCTTCAGCGCTGCCGGTGCGGCCACCGTGGTCGGCGTCCTCGCCGTCTTCAACGGTGCCGGCCGGATCGTGTGGGCGACGATCTCCGACTACATCGGTCGGATGCCGACCTTCGCACTGATCCTCGGGCTGCAGGGCGTGTGCCTGATCGTCCTGCCCCACGCCAGCAACGCGGTGCTCTTCGTCGTGCTCGCCTCGGTCATCTACCTCTGCTACGGCGGTGGCTTCGGCACCATGCCAGCGACCGCGGGCGACTTCTTCGGCGTCCGCAACGCCGGCGCCATCTACGGCCTGATGCTCATCGGCTGGAGCCTCGGCGGCGTCGTCGGGCCGATCGTGGCCTCGAGCCTCATCGGCAGCGACGAGGCCTACACGCTGGCCTACACCGTCATCGGTGCCGTCGCCGTCGCCTCGGTGCTGCTGACGTTCATCACCCGGGTGCCAAAGGACCGCAAACCGGATACGGTCGACTCCAGCCAACCCGGAGGTGGTCGATGACCAGGCGTTCGTTGTTGCCGTGGCCCGTGCTGCGTCAGCTCACCGGCAAGGACTTCCTCGGTCGCGGCTCCGCGGCGCGGTCCAAGCGGACCGACGAGATCACCCCGCGGACGGCCACCGCCGACCGGGTCGCCAACAGCGTCTGCCCCTACTGCGCGGTGGGCTGCGCGCAGAAGATCTTCGTCAAGGACGAGCAGATCGTGCAGATCGAGGGCGACCCCGACTCACCCGTCAACCGCGGGCGACTGTGCCCGAAGGGCTCGGCGAGCAAGAACCTCGTGACCAGCGAGCTGCGGGAGACCACGGTCCGCTACCGCCGCCCCTACAGCACCGAGTGGGAGGACCTCGACCTCTCGACCGCCATGGAGATGGTCGCCGACCGCGTGATGAAGACGCGCAAGGAGACCTGGCAGGAGCACGACGAGAAGGGCCGCAAGGTCCGCCGCACCATGGGCATCGCCAGCCTGGGCGGAGCGACCTTGGACAACGAGGAGAACTACCTCATCAAGAAGCTCTTCACGGCGATGGGCGCGATACAGATCGAGAACCAGGCCCGTATTTGACACTCCGCCACCGTCCCCGGTCTGGGGACCAGCTTCGGACGCGGCGGCGCCACGACCTTCCAGCAGGACCTGGCCAACGCTGACTGCATCATCATCCAGGGCTCCAACATGGCCGAGGCCCACCCCGTGGGCTTCCAGTGGGTGGTGGAGGCCAAGAAGCGTGGCGCCCGGGTGATCCACGTCGACCCGCGCTTCACGCGCACGAGCGCGATCGCGGACACGTTCGTCCCGATCCGCGTCGGCACCGACATCGCGTTCCTCGGCGGCATCGTCAACTACGTGCTGCAGAACGAGCTCGACTTCCGCGAGTACGTCGTCAACTACACCAACGCCAGCCACCTGGTCAGCGAGGACTTCCAGGACACCGACGACCTGGACGGGCTGTTCTCCGGGTTCGACCCGGAGACCCGGACCTACGACCCGACGAGCTGGCAGTACGACGTGGAGGACTCCGACGCCGAGCTCGGCGATGCCCAGCAGGAGACCTCCGAGGAGTCCGAGCAGGACCGCGAGACCGCCAACGCGCTGCAGCACGAGACTCACGGGCAACAGGTGGGCAGCCACCCGCGCCGCGACGAGACGCTGCAGGACCCGCGCTGCGTCTACCAGGTGCTGAAGCGGCACTTCTCGCGCTACACCCCGGAGATGGTGGAGCAGACCTGCGGGATCTCGCAGGAAGCGTTCCTGGACGTCTGCCGCGCCTGGGTGGAGAACTCCAACCGCGAGCGCACCACTGCGCTGGTCTACAGCGTCGGCTGGACCCAGCACAGCGTCGGCGTGCAATACATCCGCACCGGCTCGATCCTGCAGCTGCTGCTGGGCAACATGGGTCGTCCCGGTGGCGGCATCATGGCGCTGCGCGGTCACGCCAGCATCCAGGGCTCGACCGATATCCCGACGCTGTTCAACCTGCTGCCCGGCTACCTGCCGATGCCGACCCCCGACGACCACGAGACCTTGCAGGACTGGGTCGACTCGATCCGCAAGCCGGGGTCGAAGGGGTTCTGGGCCAACGCGGGCGCGTACGCCGTCAACCTGCTCAAGGCCTACTGGGGTGACGCCGCCACCGCCGACAACGACTACTGCTTCGACTACCTGCCGCGCATCACCGGCGACCACGGCACCTACCGGTCCGTGCTCGACATGATCGACGGCAAGGTCAAGGGCTACTTCCTGCTCGGCCAGAACCCGGCCGTCGGCTCGGCCCACGGCCGCGCCCAACGACTCGGGATGGCCAACCTCGACTGGCTGGTCGTGCGCGACCTGTTCGAGATCGAGAGCGCGAGCTTCTGGAAGGACTCCCCGGAGGTCGAGACCGGCGAGATCGTGCCCGAGGAGTGCCGCACCGAGGTGTTCCTCTTCCCGGCGGCGTCGTACGCCGAGAAGGAGGGCACCTTCACCCAGACGCAGCGCATGCTCCAGTGGCGCGAGAAGGCCGTGAACCCACCCGGCGACGCCCGCTCGGAGCTGTGGTTCTTCTACCACCTGGGCCGGCTGCTGCGTGAGCGGTTGGAGGGCTCCACCGATGAGCGCGACCGCCCGCTGCTCGACCTCGCCTGGGACTACGACACCCACGACGAGGCCGAGCTCGACGGATGGGGCGAGCCCAGCGCCGAGCAGGTGCTCATGGAGATCAACGGCTACGAGATCGAGTCCAAGCGCCCGTTGTCGGCGTTCACCGAGATGAAGGACGACGGCTCCACGCTCGGCGGCTGCTGGATCTACACCGGGGTGTTCGCCGACGGCGTCAACCAGGCCCACCGGCGCAAGCCGGGATCCGAGCAGTCCTACGTCGCCCCCGAGTGGGGCTGGGCGTGGCCCGCCAACCGGCGGATGCTCTACAACCGTGCCTCCGCCGACCCCGAGGGCAGGCCCTGGAGCGAGCGGAAGAAGTACGTCTGGTGGGACGAGGAGGCCCAGGAGTGGACCGGTCTCGACGTGCCCGACTTCCAGAAGACGAAGCCCCCGTCCTATCGCACCCCGGAGGGCGCCGAGGGCACCGACGCGATCGAGGGGATCGACCCGTTCATCATGCAAGGTGACGGGAAGGGTGCGCTCTATGTGCCGCAGGGCCTGATCGACGGACCGATGCCGACCCACTACGAGCCGGTCGAGTCACCGTTCCGCAACCCCCTCTACGGGCAGCAGTCCAACCCGACCCGCAAGGAGTACCGCCGCGACGACAACCCGATGAACCCGTCGCCGCCGGAGGAGCACGGCGACGTGTTCCCGTTCATCTTCACGACCAGCCGGCTCACCGAGCACCACACCGCCGGCGGGATGAGCCGCTACCTCGAGCACCTCGCCGAGCTGCAGCCGGAAATGTTCGTCGAGGTCTCGCCCCAGCTCGCCGAGCTGCAGGGCCTGGAGCACCTCGGCTGGTGTCACGTGGTGACGGCGCGGTCGGCGGTGGAGGGTCGGGTGCTGATCACCGAACGGCTGCGACCGCTGCGGGTCGAGGGTCGCACGGTCCACCAGGTGTGGCTGCCCTACCACTGGGGCACGGGCGGCATGGTGACCGGTGACTCCGCCAACGATCTCTTCGGGATCACGCTCGACCCCAACGTGCTGATCCAGGAGAGCAAGGTCGGCACCTGCGACGTGCTGCCCGGTCGCCGCCCCACGGGGGTCGAGCTGCGGCGGTTCATCGCCGACTACCGGCTCCGCGCCGGGGTCAACGACGACGAGTACCCACCGATCGTGACCAGCTCCTCGGCGCGCCAGCCGACCCACGACGTGCACGACGAGACCGGGAAGGGGACGAGCCAGGAGTGATCGGGCGCAACAGTCTCTTCGGGCCGGTGGACCCGGCCGCCGATGCCGGGTACGACGACCACCCCAAGCGCAAGGGCTTCTTCACCGACACCAGCGTGTGCATCGGTTGCAAGGCCTGCGAGGTGGCGTGCAAGGAGTGGAACGACGTCCCGGAGAACCTCTTCGAGATGCTCGGCACCTCCTACGACAACAGCCACTCCCTGAACGCGAACCAGTGGCGCCATGTCGCGTTCGTCGAGCGGCCGGCCAAGCCGCCGGTCGACCTCGGGATGCCGTCGATGGGTCCGGGTGGGGTCGCGGTCGACGCGGTGACCCAGCAGACCGAGGTGGCGGGCTCGGCCGAGGACATGGACTTCCGCTGGCTGATGTCGTCCGACGTCTGCAAGCACTGCACCCACGCTGCCTGCCTCGACGTGTGTCCCACGGGGTCGTTGTTCCGCAGCGAGTTCGGCACGGTCGTGGTGCAGGACGAGATCTGCAACGGCTGTGGCTACTGCGTGGCGGCGTGTCCGTACGGCGTCATCGACCGCCGCAAGGGACCCGACGGTGCCGACAACATCGGCATCGCCCAGAAGTGCACGCTCTGCTACGACCGGCTCACCGAGGACCAGGTCCCCGCGTGCGCCAAGGCGTGTCCCACCGAGTCGATCCTCTTCGGTGACGTCGAGGAGCTGCGGCAGACGGCCAACGACCGGGTCGCGCGCCTGCACGAGCAGGGCGTGATGGACGCGCGGCTCTATGGCAACGACCCGGAGGACGGCGTCGGCGGGACGGGTGCGTTCTTCCTGCTGCTCGACGAGCCCGAGGTCTACGGCCTCCCGCCGGACCCGGTCGTCACCACCAAGGACCTGCCGGCGATGTTCAACAGGGCCGGCATGGCCGCGCTCGCACTGCTTGCCGGTGGGGTCGTGTCGTTCCTGGGGCGCAAGCGATGAGCGCGAAGCAGCGGGAGGGACACCAGCAGGGCGAGCGCGAGGGCAAGCACCGCGGGTCGCCCGCGCGCGACAGCATGGTCCCGGAGGCGGAGTTCGAGTCCTACTACGGCCGGCAGATCGTCAAGCCGGCTCCGTGGGAGCACGACATCGCCTACTACCTGTTCACCGGAGGCGTGGCAGCCGGCAGCGCGATCCTCGGCACGGGCGCCGAGCTGACCGGTCGTCCCGGGCTGAGCCGCGTCGCGCGCGCCGGCTCGCTGGTCGGCCTGCTGTCCAGCGTCTTCTTCCTCATCCACGACCTCGGCCGGCCCTCGCGCTTCCTCAACATGATGCGCGTGGTGAAGCTGACCTCACCGATGTCCGTCGGCACCTGGCTGCTGGCGCTGCACGGCCCGTTCGCCGGTCTCGCCTCGGTCGGCGAGGTGCTGCGCGTGCTGCCGCAGCGGTGGCAGCGCGGTCCGTTGGGGCTGGCCCTGAAGCTCAGCCGGCCCGCCGGGATCGTCGCCGCCGCGACCGCGCCTCCGGTTGCGGCGTACACCGCGGTCCTGCTCTCCGACACCGCGACGCCGGCGTGGCACGACGCCTACAAGGAGCTGCCGTACGTCTTCTGCGGCTCGGCAGCGGCAGCCTCGGGCGGCCTCGGGCTGATCGGCGCACCCCTGCACGAGGCCGGGCCGGCTCGGGCGTTCGCCGTCGGCGGCGCGCTCGTGGAGCTCGTGGTGGAGCACAAGATGGAGGAGTCCATGGGGCTCTCCGCCGAGACGCTGCACACCGGCACCGCCGGCAAATGGATGAAGGCGGCCAAGGTGCTCACGATCGCCGGTGCCGCAGGAGCAGTGCTCGGTCGGCGCTCGCGGGCGCTGTCGGTGCTCAGCGGCGCGGCGCTGATGGCCGGCTCGCTCAGCACCCGCCTCGGTGTCTTCGAGGCCGGTCTGGCCTCGGCGCGGGACCCGAAGTACACCGTCGTCCCGCAGCGCGAGCGGGTCGCGGCCGGCAACCCGGTGCGCTACGAAGGCTGATCTTCCGATCCTCTCCGCCACATCTGAGTAGGATCCGGTCCGCCCGTCATCGCGGTGTGTCCACGGGGGACATGCGGGCGGGGCACGAGAGCGGGGGAGCGGTATGCGCGTGCGCGCAGCAGCGATCAGTACGGCGCTGGTGAGCGCCACGCTGGTGGGCATCGGAAGTACGGCGACGGCCGTGGCGCCGGCGCCGGAGGCGGTCACGAAGACCGCGTCGGTGACGTTCCCCAGCTGCGAGCTGCGCGACCAGGACGACGAGCGCATCGGTGACCGGTTCCCGTGGACGACCGCGCTGACGCTCACGGTGGAGACTCCGGTCTCCGCCCGCGACCTCAACCACGTCGTCCGCGTCGACGTAGGTACGCCGATCGACTGGCCCGGCGGCGTGCTGCAGCTCGACACGGTCCGCGTGACGAAGACGTTCCGGTTCGCCGCCGGTGACGACACCGGCACCTTGCAGAGCGTGCGCACCAGTGACACAGCCAGCTTCGGTCCGCAACTGGCGATCGGCGAGCTCGAGGACACCAGCCACGTCTACGGCCGGTCGGGGTTCAAGGCGTGGAAGCCGCGGTCGCTGGAGGTGAAGATCACCGGCAACGCGGCAGGCACGACCGACTTCCGCTCCTACACGTTGTCGTGCGACCCGCTGCGCAACGCCCCGACGGTCGTCACCGCGGCGGTCTATGACGAGGCGAAGGCAGCGCGGCTCGACCTCAGGCGTCCCGATGGGCGCGCGATCGCCACCGCTGCGCAGGGCACCCGGGTGCGCTACGTCGGCCAGGACTTCGAGCCCCTCGGCACGGTCGTGCTGCGCCTGGGCCAGCACCGCGTAGTGACCACAAAGGCCGACCTCACCGGCGCGATCGTCGGCACCTTCCGCGTGCCTCCCACCCTGAAGGCGCGTGCCTGGCGCCTGGACGCGGTGGGCTCGAGTGCACTGAAGTCGGCCGAGCACAAGCACGTGTACGTCGTCCATCCGAAGGTGCGCGTCACGGCGCCGGCCCGCCGGCCGGCGGGTGCCCGGGTGAAGGTCGTCGGCGCGAAGTTCGTCGCCCAGGAGCGGGTGCGCGTGCAGCTGCGGGTCTACGGCAAGCGCACGGTGCGCGCCACGACCGTCGTGCGGGCCACGAAGGCCGGCCGGGTGACCGCACAGCTGCGCACCCGCCCGGCGCTGCGGGGCAACTACTACGAGATCGTCCTCACCGGTCTCGCGTCCGGGCGGAGCGCGACGACGTCGATCTACCTGCGCTGACGGGCGGGAGCCGGCGGGGGCTCCGGCTCAGTGCGTGTGGGCGATGTAGACGTCGCAGTCGGCGTGGCGCGCCACGTCGGCTGCGATGCTGCCCAGCACGCGCGCCAGTCCCTGCACGCGCTTGTTGCCGACGACGATCAGGTCGGCTCCGTGGTCGCGCGCGGCGTCGACCAGCGCCTCGGCCGGCTTGCCGCCGATGGCACGCGGGTTGACGGTGAGCCCGTCGAACTCGCCACGCAGCGTGCGCGCGACCTCGGTGGCGAGGGTCTGGGCCTCGTTCTCGTTGGAGAAGAAGAACTCCTCGCCACCGGCGTCGATGCGCTCGACCTCGAGCTTGCCGTAGGCGACCGCCACGTCGAGCTCCGCACCGGTCGCCGCGGCCAGGCCGGCGGCCTTCCGGGCGGCAGCCGCTGCGGTCTCGCTGCCGTCCACACCGACGATGATCCTGCTGACCATGCTGCCTCCTGAGGTCGTGGGATCCCACCGTAGCGGTGCCCACGGTTGTGACCGACGACGCGGGGTACCTCCCGGGCTGACCCCGCCACCCCGGAAGGAACCGCATGCGCGCATCTCGCACGGACGCCCTCGCCGACCTCGTCGTCGACGCGCTGGCGACGTACCGTCTCGTCAAGCTGATCCGTGACGACAAGATCACCGAGCCGGCCCGCGACGCCGTCGTCGACAAGCACGGGCCGCCAGCGAAGTCGAAGGTGTCCTACCTCGTCCACTGCCCGTGGTGTCTGTCCTTCTACTTCGGCGCGGCCCTGACCCTCGGGCGGCGGTTCGCCCCCGGCCCGACCAACGGTGTGTCCCGGACCTTCGCGCTCTCCGCGCTCGCTGGCATCGGCACCCAGCTCCTCGACAGCTGAGGCAGCGATGACGACGGCCACACCGAGCTCGCTCACGTTCGGGGGTACGGCGACCACGCTGTTGCGGCTCGGGGCGTTCACGCTGCTGACCGACCCGAACTTCCTGCACAAGGGCCAGCGCGCCTACCTCGGCAAGGGGCTGTGGTCCAAACGCCTGACCGAGCCGGCGCTGCAGCCCGGTGACCTCCCGCCGCTCGACGCGATCGTGCTGTCCCACCTGCACGGCGACCACTTCGATCGCATCGCGCGCCGCGAGCTCGCCCGTGAGCAGCCGGTCCTCACCACGCCTGCGGCTGCCCGCAAGCTCTCCCAGTGGGGCTTCGAGGCCGAGGGGCTGCGCGACTGGGAGCAGGTGCGGCTGACCAAGGGCGACGAGGAGCTCGTCGTCGAGGCGGTGCCGGGGATCCACGCCCGGGGCGTGCTGGGTGCGCTGCTGCCTCCCGTGATGGGCTCGGTGCTCGAGCACCGCGTGGGCGGCGAGGTGCAGCGCCGTGTCTACATCAGCGGCGACACCCTGACCGGCGACCACGTCTCCCAGATCGCCGAGCGGCATCCCGACCTCGACCTGGCGATCGTCCACCTGGGCGGCACCCGCGTCCTGTTCCACACCGTCACGATGGACGCCGAGCAGGGCGTGGACTTCCTGAGCCGGGTGCGTCCGCGCCACGCCGTGCCAGTCCACTACGACGACTACGGCGTCTTCGTCTCGCCGCTGCAGGACTTCCTCGACCGCGCCGCCGACGCCGGCCTGCCCACCGAGGTCCGCAAGGTCGAGCGAGGTCAGACGATTCAGCTCGGCTGACGCATGGGGCCACGGGGGTCGGGTACGCCTCGGACATGAGCGACTTCAAGGACATCCTGCAGGCCGCCGGACCGTTCGCGACCGTCCTCGTGGACGTGAGCACCGAGACCGAGACGGGGGAGCACGAGCGTCAGCTGCGCGTCCGCGAGTGCGTCGACGCGCTGCAAGAGCAGGGCGCACCCGAAGGAGTCCGTGACGCGGTGGCGCAGGCACTGGCCGACCCGACCGAGGGTCCCTCGCCGCGGTCGCGCTACGTCGTGGTCGGTGCCGACGGGTCCGTCCTGTGCGACGAGGTGCACGCGATGCGCACCCAGGGGCAGGCGACCTGGGCGCCGTTGCCGGACCTGTTCCCCGTCCTGGCGGCCGCGGCCGACGCGACGTCTCTGGTGCTGGTCTCCGTCGAGCACACCGGCGGCAGTGTCACGACGTACGACTCCCGCACCCTGGACCTGACCGACGTCGAGCAGTTCGACGGTGAGGAGCAGTACGCGCAGAAGGTGCGCAGCGGCGCCCTCGCCCACCGGCGCATGCAGCAGACCTCCGAGGACGTCTGGCGTGACAACGCCCGCGAGCTCGCCGACCTCGCACTCTCGCAGGTGCGCGCCGGCCGTCGGCTGGTCGTGGTGGCCGGCAGCCCCGAGTCCCGGGGCGAGGTTGTCTCGGCGCTCGAGAGCGCGGCAGAGGTGATCGAGCTCGACCGGGCAGGCGAGTCGAGCACCGACGGCGGCGAAGAGGCGCTCCTCACCGAGTTGCAGACCGTGGCCGAGCAGCACCTGGAGGAGCGTCGCCAGCAACTGGTGGCGACCGTGCAGGAGCGTCGCGGCCAGGGCCAAGCGATCGCCGACGACGTGCCGACGGTCCTGGACTGTCTGGTCCGCGGACAGGTCGAGACCCTGCTGCTCGACCCCGACGCGCTCCGCGAGCACGACGTGGACCCGGGCCAGCACCCCGGCCTGCCGCTGCCGGCGCTGGACGGCCCCGTGCGGACCGACCTCCTGCTGGTCGCGGCGGCGGTGAGCACCGATGCTGCGGTGCGGGCGCTCCCGCACGACGTCGACGGCCCGGTAGCCGCCCTGCTGCGGTGGGACCAGAGCGCCTGAACCGCGGGTCAGTCGGCCATCGAGATGATCGGGTCCAGCCGGGTCACCTCACGGGTGCCCAGGTCGATCATCACGGCGGTGTCGGCGGGCACGGGATCCCAGCCCGGCTCATCGAGACCGCTCGACACGATCTGGATGCTGTCGTCGGTGACCCGGTAGTCCATCGCGAAGTACTCGTCGGTGTGCCGGTCGGGGATGTCGTCCTCATCGTCGAAGAGCTCGCGCAGCGCACGCAGGGGTGAGTCCGCCTTCGAGTTGATGTGGATCGCATACATCCGCTCCGGCGTCAGCATCAACGCGTTCAGGCTCGAGTGCGGGAAGCGCTGGATCATCGTGCCGAGGGCGCGGGTGAAGCCGCCGACCTCATTGTCGTCCTCGCGCATGCACTGCAGCACGAACCGGAAGTAGCGCTCGCTGTCGGTGTCTCCGATCAACGCGGATCGGCTCTCGCGGGTCAGCAGCGCCTCGATCCGCGAGATCGGCGACACGTGCCCGTTGTGGGCGAACGCGTAACCGTCCTCGAAGAACGGGTGGGTGTTCTCCGGTCGCACGGGCAGACCGCCGGTCGCCCAGCGCAGGTGTACCAGCCCGGCGGCGGCGAGGGGTTGCCGCACGAGCCGCTGGTATTCGTCGTCGGTCGCGGCGGTGCGCGGTGAGGTCGCGGTGCGGGTGGCCTCGGCGTCCTCGTCACGCCACGCCATGCCCCAGCCGTCGGCGTGGACCGCTGTCAGGGAGGTGAAGGACTCGACGCCGTCCTCGCCCAGCAGGTCGGCGACAGCACGGGGACGATCGGAAACATAACCGAGTAGACGGCACATCGGGTGGGGACGCTCCTTGTCGAGGTCGGACCGGTTCCGCCTACCCCTCCCGGCCCGCTGTCACACGAAGAAGAGGTCCCGCATGAGTCAGATCGCACGACCGCGCACGGTCGGCGTCGAGGAGGAGCTGTTGCTCGTCGACGCTTCCACGGGCGACGCGAGCTCTGTCGCCAGCGAGGTGCTGCGCGTCGCGAAGGCCCGGGGCATCACCGGTGAGGAGAGCGCGGAGCCGTCCGGCGGGCTCGGGCCGGAACTGCAGGAGCAGCAGGTCGAGACCGACACCGCACCCGAGGAGGACCTCGGGCGGATCGAGGCGGATCTGCGTCTGTGGCGCGAGCGTGCCCGCCTCGCCGCCGCCGAGACCGGCTCGCTCGTGCTGGCCAGCGGTACCTCGCCGCTGCCGGTCGAGCCGCAGCCAGCCCAGGGTTCGCGCTACGAGCAGATGGCCGACCGGTTCGGACTCACGGTGGCCGAGCAGCTCAGCTGCGGCTGCCATGTCCACGTGGCCATCGAGTCCGAGGAGGAGGCGATCGCGGTCGTCGACCGGATCCGCAGCTGGCTGCCCGTGCTGCTGGCCCTCAGCGCGAACTCGCCCTTCTGGCAGGGCCAGGACTCACGCTATGCGAGCTACCGCTCCCAGTTGATCGGACGTTGGCCCACCAGCGGCCCCACGGCGGTCTACGGCAGCGTCGAGGGGCACCGTCGGCACCTCGACCAGCTGCTGGCCACCGGGGTGCTGCTGGACGAGGGCATGGTCTACAACGACGTACGCCTCGCCCAGCAGTACCCGACGGTGGAGATCCGGATTGCCGACGTATGCCTCGACGTGCACGACACCATCCTCATCGCCGCGCTGAGTCGCGGACTCGTCGAGACCGCCGCCCGCGAGTGGCGCGCCGGCACTGCCTCGCCGGACGCTCCGATCTCCCTGCTGCGGCTTTCGAGCTGGCAGGCGGGCCGCTTCGGTCTCTCCGGTGACCTCCTCGACCCGGTCGAGCACCGTCCCCGGCCGGCGAGCGAGGTGGTCTCCACCCTGGTCGACTACGTGAGTGAAGCGCTGGACGCCGCGGGCGACACCGCCCGGGTCGAGAAGGGACTGGCGGAGCTGCGCGACCGCGGCACCGGCGCGGACTGGCAGCGTGCCCGCGTCGCGGAGACCGGCGACCTCGCGGCGACGGTCCTGGAGATGGCGCGACTGACCGCACCGGAGCCGGGTACGGAGCAGGGGTGAGCCAGCGCCGCTGGTGAAGTCGACGAGAGGAGACGTCATGGCCAGCAAGAAGAGCAGCCGCGACCCGGGTCCGAGCGTGAAGGACAAGAAGGTCTACGAGGGTCTGCGCGACGACGGTGCGAGCAAGGAGAAGGCCGCCCGCATCGCGAACTCGGCCGCCAACAGCTCCCGCTCCGACGTGGGCAAGCGCGGGGGCACGTCCGGTTCGTACGACGACTGGACGGTCGACGACTTGCGCAAGCGCGCCGGCGAGATCGGCATCGACGGGCGCTCGAAGATGAAGAAGGACGAGCTCATCGAGGCGCTGCGCAACCACTGAGCCGCAGCGCCTCGCGGCCTCAGGACGGCGGGTAGGGCGCGTCCTTCAACAGCCGGGCGAGATGGGCGGCGTTGGCGGCTAGCGTGCTGGTCGTCTGCGCCGTCTTCTCCGGCGTCGGCTGCTTGTCCTTGAAGTCGACGCCCTGCATGGCTTCGCCGACCCAGTAAGTCGAGCCATTGGCCGGGATCGTGAAGCCGGTGTCGGACAGCGCCTGCGACAGCTCGGCGACGACGTGGTGTGCGCCGTCCTCGTTGCCGACGACGGCGATGCCGGCCACCTTGCCGAAGGTCAGCATCCGCCCCTGGTCGTCGGTCTCTCCGAGCTCGGCATCGAGTCGCTCGAGCACCATCTTGCACACCGGACGGCTGCCCCAGCCAGATCGGGGTGGCGAGCACGAGGATGTCGGCAGCCAGCATCTGCTCCCGCAACTGCGGCCACGCGTCGCCGTCGCCCTCGTCGGTGCTCACCCCGAAGGCGACGGGGTGGTCGACCACCCGCTCCATCGTGCCGGTCACGTCGTGCTCGGCCAGCGCGTCGAGCACCTGGCGACCCAGGAGCTCCGCGCTCGACTCCGCCGGCGACTTCTTCAGGGTGCAGTTGAGGACGAGTGCATGCAGTGCCATGAGTGTTCTGTGCCCGCCGGTCCCCACCTCATGCGGTTCGTCGAGTCGAGGGTCGTCCTCGGTGAGCCGGGCGAGGGATCTGGAGGTGCGCGTCCAGGGGCATGCCGGATGACAGCGGGGGTACCGCGCACAGCAGTACCCACGAAGCCGCAGGAGAACCGCCGAGATGAGCATCGCCGAAGTCGCCCGGCCGCAGTCGCACCGCACCATCACCGTCGCGTCGGTCCCGGCCGGTCACGTCTACGTGCGCCACCTCGACCCGGTCGAGCCCCCCGGCCCTCCCGGCGTACGTCGGCTCCCCGACCCGCCTGTGCCCGGAAGTGAGGACCGCGCGGCGGACCAGCGGTGGTGGCCGCCGGTGATGCTGGACCCGCGCTGGGCCGCCGAGGCCGACTACGACGTCTTCCACCTCCACTTCGGCTTCGACGCCCGCGACCCCGAGGACCTCGCGGAGCTGGTGCGCACGATCCAGGGTCGCGGCAAGTCCCTCGTCTACACCGCCCACGACCTGCGCAACCCGCACCACCGCGACCGCGAGCTCCATGACCGCCAGCTCGACGTGCTCGTGCCCGCCGCCGACGCGCTGGTGACCCTGACGACCGGGGCGGCAGCCGAGATCGAGCGCCGCTGGGGGCGTACGGCGCTCGTGGTCCCGCACCCGCACGTCGTCCCGTTCGCCCGCATGCGCGCAGCCCAGGCGATGCGGGAGGCGCAGCGTCGCGCGGGCACACCTGCCCGGGCGTTCCGGGTGGGGCTGCACGTCAAGAGCCTGCGCGAGTCGATGGACCCCGAGCGACTGCTGCCGACGCTGATCCGCGCGGTGGACGCGATCCCGGGCGGCGAGCTCGTCGTCAACGCCCACACCGACGTGATGGCCGCGACCGAGGGACGCCGCGCCAGCCTGGCCCGCGTCCTGCGGGAGGCCGCCGCCCGCGAACAGATCACGCTGCAGGTCCACGACTACTACTCCGACGACGAGCTGTGGGACTACCTGTGCGGTCTCGATGTCTCCGTGCTGCCCTACCGCTTCGGCACGCATTCGGGGTGGCTGGAGGCGTGCCGCGACGTCGGGACCGCGGTCATCGCCCCGACGTGCGGCTACTACGCCGACCAGGCGCCCGTGATGAGCTACACCCACACCGAGGACGACTTCGACCCGGCGAGCCTCGAGGAGGCCGTCCACCAGGCCCACCGCGGGCGACCCGCCACCCCCGTCGGCCCGGTCGCGCGCCGCCGGCAGCGCGAGGAGATCGCTGCGGCACACCTCGCCCTGTACGCCGACCTCGTGGACGCCCGATCGTGAGCGCGTCGTGAGGGTCTGCGTCGTGGCCGCCAGCGGGCATCCGGTCGCCGAGCCCTTCGCCGGCGGTCTGGAGTCGTTCACCCACACGCTCGTGCGCGGGCTGGCGCGCCGGGGCCACGAGGTGACGCTGTTCGCCCCGGCGGGCACGGATCCCGACCTGCCGGCGACGCTGCGCACCCCGCCGGAGTTCGCGCCGAGCAACGTCTCGTTGGCCGACCGCAACGCGCCGCCGCTGCGGTGGATGCAGGAGCACCACGCCTATCTCAGCCTGATGCTCGACCTGAGCCAGGACCGTGGCGTCGACATCGTCCACGACACGAGCCTGCACCACCTCCCGGTGGCGATGGCCCCGTTGTTGCCGGTGCCGACGGTGACGACCCTGCACGCCCCGCCGCTGCCCTGGATCGAGTCGGCGGTCACCCTCGCGCCGCAGTGCGCGCACTTCGCCGCGGTGAGTCGCGCGACCGCTCGGGCTTGGTCTCACCTGGTGCGCGCCCAGGTCGTGCCCAACGGCGTCGACCTCACCCGCTGGACCCCGGGACCGGGCGGGGAGCACGCGGTGTGGGCGGGACGGATCGTGCCGGAGAAGGCACCCCATCTGGCGATCCGGGCCTGCGCCGAGGCGGGCGTCCGGCTGCTGCTCGCCGGACCGATCCACGACCGGGCTTACTACACCCGCGAGGTGCGGCCGTTGCTGGGCGCGGCCGCCGACTACGTGGGACATCTCAGCGACGCCGGGCTGCGGGACCTGGTGCAGCACGCCGGCGTCTTGGTCGCCACGCCCGACTGGGAGGAGCCCTACGGGCTGGTCGCCGCGGAGGCGATGGCGTGCGGCACCCCGGTGGCCGCGCTCGCCCGGGGCGCGCTGCCGGAGGTGGTCGGCCGTGCCGGCGGCGTCGTCGTGCCGGCCGGCGATCCCCAGGCACTGGCCGCGGCAGTGCGCCAGTGCTTGCAGCTCGACCGTGCTGCGGTGCGCGCCCACGCCGAGGCGCAGTGCTGCGCCGATCGCATGGTCGCCCGCTACGAGCGGCTCTACGCCTCGCTCATCAGCGCCGGACGGGCGGCGTGATCGGCTACTACGTCCACCATGTCGGGCGCGGCCACCTACGCCGCGCGCGGGCTCTGGCGTCGGTCTGGGACGGACCGGTCACCGGGCTGTCGACCCTGCCGCGGCCGGACGACTGGCGCGGGGACTGGGTGCGGCTCGCCGCCGACGACAGCGGCCGCATGGTCGATTCGACCGCTCACGGTCAGCTGCACTGGGCGCCCGTGGGGCACCCGGGCCACCGGGACCGGATGGCCGCGATCTCGGCCTGGATCGCCGATGCGGCACCCGACGCGCTCGTGGTCGACGTCTCGATGGAGGTCCTGCAGCTCGCGCGCCTGCACGGCGTCCGCACCGTGGGTGTCGTCCTACCCGGTCACCGCGGCGACGTCGCGCACCTGCGCGGGCTCACGCTCGCCGACGCCCTCGTCGGCTTCTGGCCCGACCACATCCGGACGCCGGTCGAGGGGGTGCCCGAGGACCTCGCTGCGCGCATCCGGCCGCTGGGGGCGCTGTCCGGACTGACCGGCACCGACGCGGCGGCCGATGCGCGCGCGGTCACGGTCCTGCTCGGGGCGGGTGGTCATGGCGTGGGACCGGCCGACCTGGCAGCGGCGCAGGCGCAGACCCCCGAGTGGAGCTGGACCGTGCTCGCGCCGGGCATCGGCGACTGGGTCGCGGACCCGGCGCCGGTGCTGGCGCGAGCTGCCGTCGTCGTGACGCACGCCGGCGAGGGGGCCCTGGCCGACGTCGCGACCGCGCGCCGCCCCGCCGTCGTGCTCCCGCAGGAGCGCCCCCACGACGAGCAGTGGGCCACCGCGCGCGCCCTCACCCCCGCAGGTCTGCCGGTCGCGGTCCTCGGACAGTGGCCCGACCACGGATGGGCCGCGTTGCTCGACCGGGTCGCGGCACTGCCCGGCGCCGACTGGAAGCGGTGGTGCGACGGCGAGGCGGCCACCCGGTTCGCCGCGCTCGTGCGGGAGATCTGCTGATGGGGCGGGTCGGCGTGGTGACCCTCGCCCGTGGTCGGCACCGCCACCTCGCCCGCCAGCACACGAGCCTGGCCGCAGGGAGCCGTCGACCCGATGCCTACGTCGTGGTCGCCATGGGGGACCCCGACATCGAGGCTGCGGACGTCGACGGGCTGCACCGCGACGTGGTGCACCTCCCGCTCACCGAGCGGCTGCCGCTGGCCAAGGCCCGCAACACCGGTGTCGCGTGGCTGCTCGACCGGGAGGTCGATGTCGTCGTGCTGCTCGACGTGGACTGCATCGCCGGTCCCGACCTCGTCACGGCGTACGCCGCGGCGGTGGACGAGCACCCCGCGACGGTGTGGCTCGGGCCGGTCACCTATCTCCCACCCGAGGCCGACAGACTGAACCCGAGCGAGGTCGCGGCGCTGGATGACCCGCACCCCGCCCGGCCCGCGCCGCAGCCGGGGGAGCGGCGTACGGACGCCACCGTCGACCACTTCTGGTCGCTGTCGTTCGCGCTCAGCGCGGAAGCGTGGCAGAAGGTCGGTGGCTTCTGCGAGGAGTACGACGGGTACGGCGGCGAGGACACCGACTTCGCGCGGCTCGTGGTGGCCGCGGGACTCGACCTGGGGTGGGAGGGCTCGGCACGGGCCTACCACCAGCACCATCCGGTCTCGGACCCGCCGGTGGAGCACCTGGCGGACCTGGTGCGCCACGGGGCGCTCTTCTATCGCCGGTGGGGGACGTGGCCGATGCAGGGCTGGTTCGAGGCCCTCGAGCGCACCGGCCACGTCGTCCGCGACGGCGACGGCTGGCGTCGCGCCGACGACTCAGCCTGACTGGCGGTCCGAGCCGCGCTCCGCCCGCTCGTCGCGGCCCGGGGCGTCCGGTGTGTCGGCCTGCTCGCGCGGGGTCGCGTCGGGTCCGGCGCTGCCCTCCTGGGGTCCGTCGTCACCGGCCTGGGTGGGGTGTCCGGCGACGGCGTCGCCGGGCGTGATCTCCTCACCGGCGTCATCCATCGACGAGACCTCCGAGACCTGGCCCTTCTCCTGATCGCTCATCACTGTGCTCCTTCGGTCGGGTCGGTGGATCCGGTCGGTGGCGTCGGCACGCGACGCAGGCCGCAGGTGGCGGGAGCGTCGAGCACCTCGCCGTCGGCGGCGAAGCGGGACCCGTGCAAGGGGCAGTCCCAGCTGCGCTCGGTGTCGTTCCAGGTGAGGGCGCCACCCATATGGGTGCAGATCGGTCCGCGGCGGCGGTTGCGCACGACGTGGACGACGCCGCGCCCCATCGCCAGGCCGACCTCGGCGTTGTGCTGGGCGGCGCGCGGTGTCGTGCGGAGGTCGGCGACCTGCCACGGGTCGAAGGCCTCGGCCCACGGCACCTGTCCGCCGGTGATCCGGGCGGTGAGTGCCAGGGCGGCGGCGACGCCGTTGGTGAACCCCCACTTCGCGAACCCACCGGCGACGAGGACGCCCGGCAGGCGGGGAAGCGCGGGACCGACGTGGGGCAGACCGCGGGTGGGGGCGTAGTCCTGCGCGGACCACGACGTCACCGGCGAGGCGCCGGGGAAGTGCTCCGCGGCCCAGGAGGTGAGCTGCTCGACGTGGCGCGAGGTCGGCACCGAGCGGCCGGTACCGTGCCCCGCGCCGCCGACCAGCAGCACCGGCGTGCCCTCGGCACCCACCGTCGAGCGCAGCGAGCGCGACGGGGGATCCACGGAGAGGTACTGCCCGCGCACCGCGAGGTCCGGAGCCTTCAGCGCGACGGTGTAGGAGCGTTCGGCTTTCATGCGGGCGAACGCCGCGCTGCGGTCCAGGATCGGCATGCCGGTAGCGAGCACGACGGTGTCGGCCCGGATGTCGCCGCGTTCGGTCTCGACGAGGACCGGGCGGCGATGACCCACCGAGCGCACCCGGGTCCCCTCCACCACGACCACGCCGTGGGCGCGCGCCTGGTCGGCAAGGGCGGCGATCATCGCCACCGGGTCGACCTGGCCCTGGTCGGGGAGCCGGATCGCGCCGCGGACGTCGTACGGCAGCTCGGGGGTCTGCGCCCACGCCACCGGGATGCCGGCTGCGTTGCTGGCCGACAGCTCCTTCTCGAGCATGCGCAGCCCGGCGTCGGTGTTGGCGTAGGTGAAGCCGTCCCGGTCGTCCCACGGGACGTCGTGCTCGAGGCAGAACCGGCGCAGCCAGGCCTGGCCCTCGCGGTTGGCCTCGGCGTACTGCCGCAGCCGTTCGACGGACTGCCACCGCGAGATCTCGGAGAACCGCGACCCCTGCAACAGGCTGACCTTGGCCGTGCTGCGACTCGTGGTGCCGGCGCCCAGGGTGTGGGCCTCCAGGACCACGACCCGGACGCCGGCCTTGGACAGCTGCAGCGCGGTGGTGAGACCGGTCAGCCCACCGCCCACGACGACCACCTCGGCCCGCTCCGGGACGGGCTCGGGGGAGGCGGTCGGCGCGGCGGGGCGGTGGACCGACCACCAGGACGGACGCTGGCTCACAGAACCACGAGCCCGATGACGAGCATGATCGCCAAGACGGTCACGAACAGCGCCACCACGACGGTGGGCTGCATGAACTTCTTCGGGTTCTCCTCGGTCATGCCGTGCTCCCTTCCTCTCGCTCCCACACGCGGTGCTTGGCGAGCATCGCCAGCACCTCCTCGGTGACCTGGTCGGCCGATGTGGCCGCCACGACACCGGGCACCTGCTCCAGTCGGAACGACCGCAGCAGGTCGGCACCCGCGCCCCAACCGACGATCGGCTTGGAGTGGCGGAAGCACTCCTCGACGAGAAGGCGTACCCGAGGATCGAGTGGGCTACTCGGATCGGCGAGGTCGCGGGCGTCGAACGGCGCGGTCGCCGCACGGCTGGGGGCCGACAGCACGATGAGCGCGTCGAACTCGACCGAGCGGGCGGTGTCGAAGGTGCGCTGCACGGGGAGTCCGTCGGCGAGCATGCCGCCGCGGGAGGCGATGATCAGCGGGAGCGTGCCCTTGCCGCGCAGCGCGGTACGGATGGCGGCGATCTCCGCGAGCGCCCCGGCGTCGTCGGGGTCGACCACGATGCCGACCATGCGGCCGTCGACCGGCCACTCCTTGCCGATCTGACTCACGGCCGGGCTGGTCATCCGCGGCGGCTCGGGGGCGCTGTCGGGCACGGCGAGCCCCAGGCCGGTGGCGACCGCGGTGGCGAGGTCGCGGTCGATCTCGGCGAGCAGCGCCACCTGCCGCTCCTTGATCGCCTGCTCGAAGCACTTGCCCCAGCTCGAAGGTGTAGGCGTGGATCGTGTGCTGCTGCTCGACGGGCGAGAGGCTGTGCCAGAACATCCGCACCTGGCTGAGGTGGTCGTCGAACGACGCCGGCAGCTCGCGCACCTTGCGGGCGGCGGGCACCTCGGCGGGGAACTCGACGAACGGCCGGTCGCCCGCCCCCGGGATGAACGGGCACCCGCCGTCGAGGGAGTTCGGCTGGTACGGCGCCACGCCGGCGTGCACCGCGTGCTGGTGGAAGCCCTCGCGGAACATGTCGTTGACGGGCACGTGCGGGCGGTTGACCGGGATCTGGTTGTAGTTCGGTCCGCCCAGCCGGCTCAGCTGGGTGTCGACGTAGGAGAACAGCCGTGTCTGCAGCAGCGGGTCGTCGGTGACGTCGATGCCCGGGACGAGGTGGCCCACGTGGAAGGCGATCTGCTCGGTCTCGGCGAAGAAGTTGGTGGTGTTGCGGTGCAGCGTCAGCCGTCCGATCGGCTGCACCGGCGCCAACTCCTCGGGCACGATCTTCGTCGCGTCCAGCAGGTCGATGCCCTCGAAGAACTGGTCCGGGGTGTCGGGGAAGACCTGGATGCCCAGCTCCCAGGACGGGTACGCGCCGGCCTCGATCGCGTCGGCCAGGTCGCGGCGGTGGTAGTCGGGGTCGATGCCGCCGAGCATCTGCGCCTCCTCCCAGGTGAGGGAGTGGACGCCGAGCTCGGGCTTCCAGTGGAACTTCACCAGCGAGGTGGCGCCCTCGGCGTTGGTGAGCCGGAACGTGTGGACGCCGAAGCCCTCCATCATCCGGTAGGACCGCGGGATGCCCCGGTCGGACATGTTCCACATCGTGTGGTGCTGGGCCTCGGTGTGCAGCGAGACGAAGTCCCAGAAGGTGTCGTGGGCACTCTGGGCCTGCGGGATGTCGCGGTCGGGGTGCGGCTTCGCCGCGTGCACGACGTCGGGGAACTTGATGCCGTCCTGGATGAAGAAGACGGGGATGTTGTTGGCCACCAGGTCGAAGTTGCCCTCGGAGGTGTAGAACTTCGTGGCGAACCCGCGGGTGTCGCGCACCGTGTCGGCGGAGCCCCGGTTGCCGAGCACGGTCGAGAACCGGGTGAAGACCGGGGTCTCGACGTCCTTGGCGAGGAACGCCGCACTCGTCACCGTCTCGGCCGTGCCGTAGCCGACGAAGACCCCGTGTGCACCGGCGCCGCGGGCGTGCACGACCCGCTCCGGGATGCGCTCGTGGTCGAAGTGGGTGATCTTCTCGCGCAGGTGGTGGTCCTGCAGCAGGGTGGGCCCGCGCTCACCCGCCTTCAGCGAGCGGTCGGTGTTGCTCACCCGGGTGCCGGTGGCCGTCGTGAGGAAGGCGCCCTGCTGGTGGCGCGCGTCGGCCGGTCCGACCTCGCCGCCGGTCGCCGAGCGGCCGGCCGGTGCGGCCTGGTCGCCCTTCGGCGGCAGGGGCTCGCGGGGCTCGGTCGGCTCGGCCAGCGTCGGCGTGCCCGAGGCGGGTGCGCCGGGGACGTCGGGCGGGGTGTCGCCCTCGCTCAACAACCGCTCAGCGGTACGACGGACGATGTCTGCGGGATCCATGGTGCTCCTTCGCGCGGCGGTCGGGAGTGCGGGCGTACCCGCGCGGTGGGCCCGGGGAAACCGCCACGGGGTCACGTCACAGGATCGGGCGACCACCCGTGACGGCGACCCGGGCGCCGGAGACGTAGCTGCCCTCGTCGGAGGCCAGCAGCACGTAGACCGGGGCGAGCTCGGCCGGCTGCCCGGGGCGCCCCAGCGGGGTGTTCTCACCGAAGCTGCCGACGGCCTCGGCCGGGAGCGTGGAGGGGATCAGCGGGGTCCAGATCGGGCCGGGTGCGACGCTGTTGACCCGGATACCGCGGTCACCGAGCATCTGGGCGAGCGAGGCGCAGAAGTTCGCGATGGCGGCCTTGGTGGCGGCGTACGGCGCGAGTGTGGGGTTGGGGGAGTCGGAGTTGACCGACGAGCTGCCGATGATGGCGCTGCCCTCGCCCATGTGGGGCAGCGCCGCCTTGGTGAGGTGGAACATCGCCGACAGGTTGGTGTTGATCGTGAAGTCCCACTCCTCGTCGGGGATGTCCTCCAGCCGTTCGCGCGACATCTGGAAGGCGTGGTTGATCACGAGCACGTCGATCCTGCCGAACTCGCGGACGGCGGTGTCGATCACCTCGCGGCACTGTGCCGGGGCGCTGAGATCGCCGCCGACCAGGACGGCGCGCTGCCCTGCGTCCCGGACGAGACCGGCCACCTCCTCGGCCTCCTCGTGCTCGTCGAGGTAGGAGATGAGCACGTCCGCGCCCTCCCGGGCGTAGGCGATCGCGACGGCGCGGCCGATGCCGCTGTCGGCGCCGGTGATGACCGCGACCTTGCCGGTCAGCTTCCCGGAGCCGCGGTAGGAGCTCTCCCCGCAGTCCGGCACCGGCTCCATCCGCCGCTGGTCGCCGGGGAAGTCCTGGGTCTGCTCTGGCTGGCTCATGGTGATCCTCTCGTTGGGCACGTACGCCGTGCGGGGGTCGTACCCCGCGTCGCGCCCGGGCATGAGTCCTCCGGCGCCGGGTATGAGGGACGCGTGACCACGCTGCGCGCGCCGATGGGCGCCACCGAGACGATCGCCTTCGGCCCGCTGGACATCACCTTCAGCGAGGGCGTGATCCGTCCGCGGCCCTGGACCACCGCTCAGTCGGAGTGGGCGGCCGAGATCCTGCTCGACGCGCCGGCCGGCCGGGTCCTCGAGCTGTGCTCGGGCGCCGGCCACATCGGGCTGCTCTCCGTCCTGGGCAGCGGGCGCGACCTCGTGTGCGTGGACCGCTCGGAGATCGCCTGCGTCAACGCCCGCTTCAACACCGAGTGCGCCGGTCTCGCCTCCCAGGTCGAGATCCGCAACCGTCCCCTGGAGGAGGCGGTGGCCGATGGCGAGGAGTTCGCGCTGGTGGTCGCCGACCCGCCGTGGGTGCGGCACGCCGAGATCGGCCGGTTCCCCGAAGACCCCGTCACCGCGATCGACGGCGGCGACGACGGCCTGGTCATCGCCCGGTTGTGCCTGCAGGTGATCGCCAAGGCGCTGATGCCGGGTGGCTCCGCGATCCTCCAGCTCGGTCCCGAAGGTCAGGTCGAGACGCTCGCCGACGAGCTGGCGGCGTACGCCGAGGACCTCGTCCACACCGACACGCGCCGGTTCCCGCGGGGTGCGCTGATGCGGGTCGACCGCGTCCCGAGCTGCCGCAGCTGACCCGGCCGACCCACCGTCAAGCCGGGCGCTTGTCGGGCGGCAGCAGCTTGTGGGTGCCGTCGCACCACGGTTTGATCGACGACTTCAGGCAGCGGCAGAGCGCGACGATCGGCTTGTCGACCTCGTGGACCGTCCCGTCGGAGTCCCGGATCGAGCCCGCGTTGCGCACGAGCATCGGTCCGCCGGCGCAGATCTCGACGTCGGCGTGGGGGTAGGTCGGCGCCTCGCTCATGCCGACACCCCCCCATCGGGCGAACGCGGCGTGGGCCGCGCGTGACTCCATGTCCATGCAGACGAAGGCTCCGAAGAAGACCTCCTCGGCCTGGTCGGGCTCGTCCTCGACCAGCGTGCCGCAGATCGACCGGACCGCGAGCTGGTCGTGGACGGCGTCGGCGGTGACGTGCTCGTCGTAGTACTCCGCGAGCTCCTCGGCCAGCTCCAGGCGGCGCAGCCCCTGGGCGATCCGGCGCGACGGCTCGGAGCTGGTGGTCTCGAACGCCGCCAGGTGGCCCAGCGACGCCGACCGGAGCCGCCGGTGCAGGCCCAGCATGGACAGCGCGTTGTTCATCTCGAGGAACTCCGTGGGTGCCTCGTTGACGTAGCGGCCGTACTTCTCGTTGAGCCCGACAGCCCGCATGCCACGGGTGAAGAGGTTCTGATGCAGGCGGTTGGGGTTGCCGCCGCCGTACTCGTCGTACTGCAGCTCCGCCAGCGCGGCCTTCGCCCGGACGGGGAGCCGAGGGATCACCCAGGCGGTCGGGTCGGCCTCCTTGAGGTGGTAGATCGAACGCCAGCGCAACAGCTCCAGGACCTGGTCGCGGGTGGCGTCGGTCTGCACGAACCGCGCGAGCGAGGGTCCCTGGAAGTTCTCGATGTAGCTGAACAGGTCGGCGGCCAGGTCGCCGGTGTCGGGACGCGGGTCGGCCGCCGCCCAGCGCTCCCGCATCCGCGCCTCGAGGTCGTCCTCGAGGCGGCGCCGCACGGCCAGCGCGCCGAGGTCCCACTCGGCGGCGTCGTCGACGTCGTCGAAGCCGCGGTAGGAGAGCTCGTGCAGCACCCACAGTGCAAGGGTGGCGTCGTCGAGGCCGGCCTCGGCGCACAACGCCTCGACCGAGGCATCGACAGGCGACCGGGGACTGGTGCGCAGGGCGGCGAAGAGGGCCTCGCTCAGGGCGCCTCGGGGCTCAGGCAGCAACATGCCCCAGCAAATACCCCCCGATCCGTGCTGTTAGTCGCGCGCGGCTGTGACGTGCGCGGCGCGGCTCAGCAAGGGCCTCAGGGCCGGTCGGGCATGTTGGTCCAGCCCTTGCCGTCGGCCCGGGCGTACCAGCCCGACGCGGCGAGCGTCCCGCCATCGACGGGCAGGGTGTGGCCGGTGACGAAGCGGGCCTCGTCGGAGGCGAGGAACGCCACCACCGCGGCGTAGTCGTCGACGTGGCCGAAGCGTCCGAGCGGCAGCCAGTGCCGTACGAGGTCGGGGTCCCGGCCGCGCAGCATCGCCGCCGCCGGTGTCTGGTCGGTGTCGGCGAGGTCGGGGGCGACGGCGTTGACCCGGACGCCGTGGCGTCCGACCTCGACCGCGAGGGTCTTGGTGAAGGCGGAGACACCCGCGTTGAAGGCGGTGTAGGGCGCGTGGCCGGGGTTGCCGCGGAAGGCCTCGACGGTCGAGTTGTTGACGATCGCGCCCCGCCCGGCCTCGACCATCCGGGGCAGCAGCGCGTGGGTGACGGCGAGGACGTGGTGGAGGTTGAGCTCGTAGAGCCGTTGCCACTGCTCGGGCGTGCTGTGCAGGAAGGTCCGCGACGCGGGGCGGAAGTCCCCGACGTTGTTGACGAGCACGTCGAGGCGGTCGAGCTCGTCGACGGCCTCCCGCAGGGCGGCGACGGTGGCTGCCTCGGTGATGTCGCCGACGACGATGCGGACGCTGCCACCGGCCCGCTCGATCTCGGCGGCGGTCTGCGCGGCGGCGTCGGCGTCGACGTCGTTCAGCACGACGAGGTCACCGTCGGCGGCGAGCCGGCGACTGACCGCGCCGCCGATGCCCCGGGCGCCGCCCGTGACCACGCTGACGCGACTGCTGGTCGTGCTCATCGTGCCTCCCGGGCGTGGGCGACCGAGCGGGACTCGATCAGGTCGAGGTGGAGCTCGCGGCGGGCGATGCGCCACCCGTGCGGCGTACGGCGGAAGTCGTCGAGGTAGCGCAGGTGCCACACGACGTCGCGCAGGGCCCCGTCGTGCTCCGTTACGTGGTGCGCGGTGGCCGTCGTGCGCCCGCGTACGTGGTCGTCGGTCTGCGGATCGAGCACGATCCCGGCCACGGCGTGGACCGTCAGGCGCAACGCGGACAGGCCGGCGATCGCCGTGGCGATGGCCTCGTGCCCGCGGGCCTCGTGGACGGGCGCGAGCTCGCGCGGAGGGTCGGGGGAGACGAGGACACCGTCGGCGAGGAAGAGGTCGGCCAGAGCGGTCGCGGCTCGGTCGTCGGCGAGCGCGGCGTAGCGATGCACCAGATCGGTCAGTGCCCACCGGTCGTCCGGGCTCAGCGCGGCTGACGTCATCGCGGCGTGAGGCCCAGCCGCTCGGCGCACGCAGAGACCTCGTCGCACGCCTCCTCGATGTCGGCGGTATCGCTCATGGCCAGCGCCAGGCGGGTCGCGCCCTGCTCGGCGAGACGCGCGGCCCGCCCCTCGTCGATGCGGGCCACCAGGTGCCCGAGGGTGAGCTCGAGGGCGTCGGGGTCGCGACCGGCGTCCTCCGCGGCCCCGCGCATCGTGGCGACGAGGGCGGCCAGCTCCTCGCCGGCGACACCGAGCGGCTGCAGGCCGTTGCCGAGGCGGCCCGCGCGCCGCGCCGCCGCCTTCGTGTGACCGCCGATGTGCAGCGGCACGTCGCCGCGGACCGGCTTCGGCCAGGTCATCGCGCCCCGGAAGGAGAAGAACTCGCCGTCGTGGTCGACGCCCTCGGCCGAGGTGTCGGACCAGAGGTCGCGCAGGATCCGGATCTGCTCGTCGGCCCGTCGCCCGCGGGCCTCGAACGGCACGTCGCACGCCTCGAGCTCCTCACGCAGCCACCCCATGCCGAGCGCGAGCCGCACCCGTCCGCCCGACAGCACGTCCAGCGTCGCGATCCGCTTCGCGAGCACCACCGGGTGGTGGACCGGCAGGACCAGGACCCCGGTCGCCAGCCCCAGCGTGGTGGTCCGGCCGGCGACGAAGGAGAGCAGCTCGAGCGGGTCGGGGATCGGCAGGTCGGCGGCGAGCTCGACCCGGCCCGACGGTGCGTAGGGATAGACGCTGTCGTAGCGGCTCATCATCACGGCGTGCTCGACGACGACCAGCGACTCGAAGCCGCAGGCCTCGACGTGCTGGGCGAACCGGGTGATCCACGCGGGGTCGGCGGTCCTGCCGTTGGCGACAGGTGCGATGACGGCGTACTTCAACGGGTCGGTCATGGCGGGTGACGCTAGGGACTCGCGTACGCCGACCTGCCCGGACTCCCGGTCATCGGGAACGTCGCCGTGCCGGAGGCCACCGGTGGCGGAGCATGCGCGAATGCGCACCGTCACCCCCGACCAGGCCGTCGCGGTCGTCCGCGGATACGAGGGCAACCGCTACACCATGGTCGACTACCTCGGCACGTTCGCCGACACGCTCCCGGGGGAGCAGGCCTACCTGGTCCGGCAGCAGGCTCCCGAGCTGCGCCCGCACTTCCACGAGGTCGACCAGTTCCAGGTGATCACCGCCGGCGAGGGCACCCTGGGGCGCGACCGCGCGGTCGCGGGCGTGCTGCACTACACCGACGCCTACACGTCCTACGGCCCCATCTGCACCGACCCCGAGATCGGGCTGTCCTACTTCACCCTGCGGCGCCAGCCGACCACGGGCGTCAACTACATGCCCGAGGAGCGCGAGAAGCGCGCCCGGGAGGCCGGTGCCAGCCAACACTTCACGGTCCTGCTCGACGACCGGTGCACGGTGGGAGCCGGGCTCCACGAGCTGGCCCGCACCGACCGCGGCGCGGCGGCGTACGGCGTACGGCTGGGCGGCGGCGAGGAGCTGCGCGCGCAGACGCTGCCGACGGGCCAGGCGGGCTACGTGGTCGTGCTGGGCGGAGTGGTCACGGGGCCGCACGGGCGGATGCCGGCCGAGAGCCTGGTGTCGTTCGACGACACGAGCGAGCTCCAGGACCTGCGCGCCGAGCGCGGCGCCACCCTCGCGGTGCTGCTGTTCCCGTGCGTCGCGGTGGCCGGCGCGGCCTGACGGTTTCGTCCAGCGGGACCTTCAACGGCCCGCTCCGACCCGGCGCCTACTTTGCGGAACATGCCCAACCCGGTCCTCATCGATGCCGCCCGCACCCCCTACGGACGCCGGGGTGGGGTGCTGTCCGGCTTCCACGCCGTGGAGCTCCTCGCCCGCACCCAGCGCGCCCTGCTCGAGCGGGTCGGCCTCGATCCGGCCGAGGTCGAGCAGGCCATCGGCGGATGTGTCACCCAGGCCGGCCAGCAGTCCGGCAACGTGACCCGGATGGCCTGGCTGCACAACGGCTTCGCCGACGACACCGGTGCCGTCACGATCGACGCCCAGTGCGGTTCGGCCCAGCAGGCCGTGCACCTGCTCGCCGCGCAGATCGCCGCCGGTGAGATCACCACCGGTCTGGCGTGCGGCGTCGAGGTCATGTCACAGGTCCCGCTGCTGGCCAACCTCGGCGGCGAGGAGCGGCCGTACGGCGTCCCGCGTCCGCCGAGCTGGGAGGTCGACCTGCCGGCGCAGTTCGAGGCGGCCGACCGGATCGCCGCCCGTCGCGGCTTCACCCGGGAGGACCTCGACGCCTTCGGGCTCGCGTCCCAGCAGCGTGCGGCGCAGGCGTGGGACGAGGGACGCCTCGATCGTCAGGTCATGCCGGTCACCCGCGACGACGGCACCCGCGTGACCCGCGACGAGGGGCTGCGCGAGACCAGCACCGAGGCACTCGCCGGGCTGCGCACCATCCGCGAGGGCGGACTGCACACGGCCGGCACGTCCTCACAGATCTCCGACGGCGCGACCGCGGCCCTCGTCATGGACGAGGACCGGGCGCGGGCCCTGGGGCTGCGCCCGCGCGCCCGGATCGTCGCCCAGGTCCTCGTCGGCGCGGAGCCGGAGTTCCTGCTCGACGGCCCCGTCCGTGCCGGCGAGCGGCTGCTCGCGCGCACGGGCATGAGCATCTCCGACATCGACGTGTTCGAGGTCAACGAGGCGTTCGCCGCCGTCCCGATGTCGTTCCGCCAAGTGCACGGCGTCGACCCCGACAAGCTCAACGTCAACGGCGGCGCGATCGCGCTCGGCCACCCGGTGGGCTCCACCGGAATCCGGCTGCTCGCCACCGCGATGGACGAGCTCGAGCGCACCGACGGCACGCTCGCCATGGTCGCCATCTGCACCGGTGGCGCGATGGCCACCGGCGCCATCGTGGAGCGGCTCGCGTGAGCACCGCCGCGATCGACCCCACCCGCGTCACCACGCTCGAGCCCGCACACCGCGAGGCCCTCGAGCAGCTGGTCGACGCGACCTACCGGCTCAACCTTGCCGTCGCCACCAGCGACCTCGACGAGGCCGTCCTGCGCGAGGCACGCGCGCAGCTGGACGCGGTCAGCGACCGGCTCGGGGCCCGCACCCGCACGCGCGCCATGCGCAACAGCTTCGAGGCGCCCCGGCAGGCGCGGCGGGAGGGGACGCCGTACCGACTGTGCGGCTACACGCCATGGGGCGTGCCGATCGAGGCGCGGTTCGAGGACGACGGCCAGGCCGTGCGCTCCCGCTTCGTGCCCAACGCGCTGCACGAGGGCCCGCCCGACGGCATGCACGGCGGCGTCGGGGGCTACCTCATGGACTGCGTGCTGGGGATCCTCATCCAGGCGCAGGACAAGCGGGCGGTGACGGCGCGGCTCGAGATCGACTACCGCGCCCGGACCCCGCTGGACCAGGAGATGGAGCTCTACGGGCGCATCACCCGCCGCGAGGGGCGCAAGATCTGGGCCGAGGGGTGGATCGAGTCCGGTGGCACCCGCACGCTCGAGGCCTCCGGGCTGTTCATCGAGATCGAGCACCCCGTCGTGAGCGCGGCCCGATGAGCTACGCGCTGACCGGCCTCGACGGGAAGGTCGCCGTCGTCACCGGTGCCGGCCGCATGCGGTCGATCGGCCGGTCCATCGCCGTCGAGCTCGCCCGGGCCGGCTGCGACGTCGTCATCACCGGCACGGGACGCTCGCCGGAGACGATGCCGGCCGACGAGCAGGCCGCCGGCTGGCGCGACATCGAGTCGGTGGCCGACGAGGTCCGTGCGCTCGGGCGACGTGCCCTGCCGGTCGTCGCCGACGTGGCCTCCGAGGACGGCGTACGACGGCTCTTCGACCAGGTCGCCTCCGCGCTGGGCGAGCCCGCGGTCCTGGTCAACAACGCTGCCGCGAGCCGCGGCGCCGACCGCGTGCCGGTCGTCGACCTCGAGGTCGGCAGCTGGGACACCGTGATGGCGGTGAACCTGCGCGGGACCTTCCTCATGAGCAAGGAGTTCGCGCGCCGGTGTGCCGACGCCGGGCGGGGCGGGGCGATCGTCAACGTCTCCTCCATCGGCGGCAAGCTCAGCGGTGCGTCCACCGCGGCCTACTCCGCCTCGAAGGCGGCCGTGCAGTCACTGACCTCGTCGATGGCCAAGGAGCTCGGCTCGCACGGCGTGCGGGTCAACGCGATCTGCCCCGGCGTCGTCGCGACCTCGCGGCTCGACGACTGGGACGACGACACCTGGCAGGCCTACGTCCGCGGCAACATCCCCGTCCAGCGCGTGGGCGACCCCGCCGAGGTCGCCGCGGTCGTCGTCTTCCTCGCCAGCGACCAGGCGTCCTTCGTCACCGGACAGAGCTGGAACGTCGACGGTGGCCAGCTCACCGTCCGTTGATGGCCCCGACAGGAGCACCATGACCACCACCACCCCTGCCCCTGCGCCCGCGCGGACGCGCGACGAGGCACTCGCCCGGATCACCGCGCAAGGCCAGCGCTTCGAGCTGCGTGTCGAGGACGTTCGCGGTCAACAGCTCGAGGTCTTCGCCCACCGCCAGCGCACCCTCGGTGAGCTGCTGCGCGCGTCGGCCGACCACGGCGACCGGCCCTACCTCGTCACCGAGCAGCGCCGGATCACCTACCGCGAGCACCTCGAGCAGGTCGCGGCGCTCGCGACCGCGCTGCGCGATGAGCATGGGGTCACGAAGGGCGACCGGGTCGCGATCTGTGCGGCCAACTGCCCGGAGTGGGTGCTCGCGTTCTGGGCGACCACCGCGCTCGGTGCGGTCGCGGTGGGGCTGAACTCCTGGTGGGCCGGTCCCGAGATCGCGTACGCCGTGGACCTGGCGGCGCCGAAGGTGGTCTTCGCCGACGAACGTCGCCGGGAGATCGCCGGCGACCTCGGCGTCCCGGTCCTGTCCGTCGAGCACGACCTGCCGGCTGCCGTCGCTCGCCACCTGGGCGCCGCACTGCCGGCGGAGCCGGTCGACCTGGGCGAGGACGACCCGGCGGTCGTGCTCTTCACCAGCGGCACCACCGGTCGTCCGAAGGGTGCCACCCACTCGCACCGCAACGTGATCGGCGCGGCCTGGTTCCACCTGCTCAACGACGCGGTCGCCGCGGAGATGGGGATGCCGCCGGCGCCGGACCGTCGGTTCTTCGCCGTGACCCCGCTGTTCCACATCGCCGGCCTGCACAACCTCGTCGTCCCGCGGCTGGTCGTGGGCGACACAGCGGTCATGCACCTGGGGCGCTTCGACATCGAGCGCGTGCTGCGGCTGATCGAGGCCGAGCGGGTGACCAGCTGGGGGATGGTCCCGACCATGGCGGCGAAGCTCGTGGAGCACGCCGAGGAGCACGGGCTCGACGACTACGACCTCAGCTCGCTGCGGATGGTCAGCGTGAACTCCGCACCGTCGTCGGCCGCACTGAAGTCCCGGCTGCGCGAGGTGCTGCCCGTGGCGGGGCGGGCACTCGGGACGACGTACGGCCTGACCGAGTCGTCCACGGCGGCGACGTTGGCCAGTGCGGCCGAGCTCGCCGCGGACCCCGAGACGGTGGGCCGCGCGGTGCCGACGATGCAGGTCGAGATCCGCGACGAGCAGGGCGAACGCGTGCCCGACGGCGTCGAGGGCGAGGTGTGTCTGCGCAGCCCGCTGGTGATGATCGGCTACTGGGACGACCCGGACGCGACCGCCGCCGCGACGACCCCGGACGGGTGGTTCCGCACCGGTGACCTCGGGATCCTCGTCGACGGCGCCCTCCGCATCAACAGCCGCCGTTCCGACCTGATCCTGCGCGGGGGCGAGAACATCTACCCCGCCGAGGTCGAGGCCGCCCTCGAGACGCACCCGGACGTGCGCGAGTGCCTCGTGATCGGGGTGCCGCACCCGAGCTACGGACAGGAGGTCGGTGCCGTCGTGGTGCTGACCCCCGAGGGCACGGCGAGCGCCGAGTCGCTGCAGGCCTACGTCGCCGAGCGGATCGCGCGCTACAAGGTGCCGTCCCGCTGGCGGGTCACCACCGAGCCGCTTCCGCGCAACGCCACCGGCAAGGTGATCCGCAAAGAGGTGCCGCTGCCGTGAGCCACCGCGACGAGTGGCAGCCGCTGCTCGAGGACCTCGATCGACGACGGACCGCCGCACGTGCGATGGGCGGGCCCGAGAAGGTGCAGAAGACCCGCGCAGCCGGGCGGCTGCCGGTCCGCGACCGGGTGGCGGCCCTGCTCGATCCGGGCACCTTCGTGGAGCTCGGGGTGCTGGCCGGCGACGGCGCCGCACCGGCGGACGCGTTCGTCGCGGGGTCGGGTCTGATCGACGGCCGGCCGGTGCTGGTCGGCGCCGAGGACTTCACCGTCGCCGGTGGCTCGATCGGCACCGCCGGGGCGACCAAGCGGGCCCGGCTCGCCGCGCTCGCGCTGCAGGAGCGGGTGCCGCTGGTGATGATGCTCGAGGGCGCCGGACATCGCGCCACCAACGCCCTGCACCCGCACCGTCCCGCCCCCAACGACCTGCAGGCGATGGTCGACCTGGCCGGCCTGGTGCCGACCGTGGCCGTCGTGACCGGACCGTCGGCGGGCCACGGCGCCCTGACCGCGCCGCTCTCGGACCACGTCATCATGGTCGCCGGCCAGGGGGCTCTGTTCACCGCCGGACCGCCGCTCGTCAAGGCGTCCCTCGGCGAGGTCGTCGACAAGGAGACCCTCGGGGGCGCGAGCGTCCACGGCACCCACAGCGGCGTCGCGCACGAGGTCGTCGCCGACGTCCGCAGTGCCCTGGCCGCCGTACGCCGGTGGCTGTCGTACCTGCCGTCCAACGCGTGGGAGCACCCGCCGCACGTGCCCGGCGTCGACACCGGACCGCGATCGGTCGATGCGCTGCTGGACCTGATCCCGCCCAACTCGCGCCAGCCCTACGACATGCGCGCGGTGCTGACGGAGCTGTTCGACGCCGGCTCGGTGACGGAGTCGCAGCCCGACCACGGCGCGTCCGTGATCACCGCGCTGGCACGGCTCGGCGGCGACCCGGTCGCGGTGGTCGCCAACCAGCCGGCCGTCCTCGCAGGAGCGATCGACGCGCCCGCGGCGGAGAAGGCGGCGCGGTTCGTGGAGCGGGCGGCCGCCTTCCACCTGCCGCTGGTGCAGCTCGCCGACAACCCCGGCGTCCTGGCCGGCAGCGCCTCGGAGCGCGCGGGCATCCTGCGGGCGGGGGCGCGGATGTTCGCCGCGCAGCACCGGGCGCGCGTGCCGAAGCTGCACGTGACCCTGCGCAAGGCCTTCGGCTTCGGCAGCTCGGTGATGGGCCAGAACGCCTTCGGGGGCCAGACCGTCTCGCTCGCGCTGCCCGGCGTCACGCTCGGCGGCATCCCCGCCGCGGTCGGGGGCGCCACGGCGAAGGCCGACGACGCCACGCGGGCGTCCCTGGTCGAGAACGAGAACGCCGGGCCCTGGCGGCTGGCCTCGACTGCGACGTACGACGACGTCGTCGACCCGCGTGAGCTGCGAGACGCGCTCCTGGCCGCGCTCCGGCTCTCGCGCCGCAGCGGGACGCCGGAGCCGGTGAGCCGGGTCGGCTACCTGCCCTGAGCCGGGTCAGCCGGTCAGGCGGTCTCGGACTCGGCGAGCCGCAGGTTGCGGCCGCCGACGGTGCCCCCGAGGTCGGTGGTGAGGTGCCGGGCCGCGGACAGCAGCAGCGGCGCGACGTGCTCGGGGACGAGCTGGCCGTCACTGCAGGAGACGCCGATCGAGGCGAGCAGGCCGTCCGGACCGTGGACCGGGGCGCCCAGGGCGTTGATCCGCTGGTGGGGGCCGCCGTTGCGGACGATGTCGACGCCGCCGCGCTGGCGGCAGGCACCGAGGCGCCGGTGCAGGTCCATCAGGTCCAGCGGTGCGCGGCGCGGGTGGTCGGCCGTGCTGGCGACGAGCGCGTCGACGCGCTCGGGGGAGAGAGTCGCGAGCATCGCGCGGCCCATCGGGGTGGTGTCGGCCGGGACGCGGGTGCCGACCGTCGACGGGATCGAGTCGAGCACCGGGCCGCCGACCTTGTCGAGGTAGTAGAGCAGCCCGCCCTCGAGCACCGCGAGATGCACGACCGCACGGGTCTGCAGGTGCAGGCGGTTGAGCATGCGCGCCGCCATCGAGCGCAGCCCGCCGTGGTCGTGGGTGCGTGCCGACATGCCGATGGCCCGGGCGCCGAGGCGGTAGCCGTGGGCGTCGTGGTCGAGCCAGCCCAGCTCCACCAGCTGCGTCATCAGCCGGAACGCCGTCGACCGCGGGAGGGAGGTGATGGCGGTGACGTCCTCGAGGAGCAGGCGGTCCGGGGACTGCTGGAAGGCGTCGAGGATCTGCGTCACCCGCTCGACCACGGACGGTCGCTGCACGCGCTCGTCCGATCCAGCGATCGGGGTGTTCTCCTCCGGCGTGAACGACATCGCACTCCTCCCAGGTGCTAGCAACCAAACATTTGCTTGGTGCCAGTGTAGGTGTCCGTCCGTGGGATTGACACTACCCCTCGGGTCGCGGTGTGGTTATATCTATTAGGAATACTTCGACAAGTTTTACTCGACGTGTCAGAGGGAGACCGTGGACTTCGAACTCGACCCCGGCCAGCGCCAGTGGCTGCAGGAGGTGCGGGCGTTCCTGCGCGAGCACGTGACTCCCGCGCTCGTGGCAGAGCTCGCCGAGCACGACCTGGAGAAGCGCGACGGCGAGCTGGCGGCGTTCCGGCGCAAGATCGGCGACAAGGGCTGGTTCGGCCTCAACTGGCCCACGGAGTACGGCGGCCTGGGTCTCGGCCCGATCCACCAGCACCTGCTGGTCAGCGAGTTCGAGCGCTGGGGCGTGCCCGGTCCTGACCTCACCGTCACGTCGGTGGCGCCGATGATCATGCGCCACGGCACCGAGCAGAACAAGGCGGAGTTCCTCCCGCCGATCGCCCGCGGCGAGATGGTGTGCGCGGTCGGCTACTCCGAGCCCGACGCCGGCACCGACCTGGCCAGCCTGCGCACCCGCGCGGTGCTCGACGGCGACGAGTGGGTCATCAACGGCTCCAAGATCTGGAACTCCGGCGCGCAGCGGTCCACCCACGAGTGGCTGTGCGTGCGCACCAACCCCGACGTCCCCAAGCACAAGGGGATCTCGGTCATCATCGTCCCGATCGACGCGCCGGGCATCTCGATCCGCCCGTTGATGGCGTGGTCGGGCTACCGCACCAACGAGACGTTCTTCGACAACGTGCGGGTGCCGGCGACCAACCTGATCGGCGAGGTCGACAAGGGCTGGCGCTACATCACCGGTGCGCTCGACCTCGAGCGCGGAGCGCTCACCAACGCCGGTGACCTGCGCCGGGCGGTCGACGACCTGCTCGCCCTGGCGCGCGAGCCGCGCCGCGACGGCGTCGTGCCCGTGCACGACGCGGGCGTACGCCGCCGGCTGGCCGAGCTCGACGCCGACGTCGAGGTGGCCACGCTCATGGGCTTCGAGGCGGCCTCCCTGCTGGAGGACGGCACGATCCCCAGCGTCGAGGTCAGCACCGAGAAGATCTTCACCTCCGAGCTGCGCCAGCGCATCGCCGAGGCCGCGCTCGACCTGCTCGGGCCCGACGGCCTGCTGGGTCACAACACCGCTGCGGCGCCGTTGGCCGGCAGCTTCGAGCGGCTCTACCGCGCGGCCCCGTTGCTGCGCTTCGGCGCCGGCACCAACGAGGTGCTGCGCGACGTCATCGCCCAGCGCGGGCACCGGATGCCGTCCTACGGCCGCTGACCGACTCGCCGACTGAAGACCTGAGAGAGGACCCGACGTGAAGCTGGTGGCCACGGAGGAGGAGCGCGACCTCGCTGCGGCGATGCGCGACCTCTTCGCCACGCACTGCCCGACCACGCTGGTGCGCGCGCTGCGCGAGCCCGGCGGCGAGCGGTTCCCGCAGAAGCTGTGGGAGGCGCTGACCCGGGCGGAGGTGTTCGCCCTGCCGTTCGGCGAGGACGTCGGCGGATCCGGCGGGACCCTCGACGACCTCGCGGTGGTGTACGCCGAGGCCGGCCGCGCGCTGTGCCCGAGCATCGTGCTCAACACGCTGCACCTCGGTCTCGCCATCGACGCGCTCGCGGGGCCCGAGCAGCGCGCCGCGGTGCTGGCGCCGCTGGTCCGTGGCGAGCTGCGGGGGAGCGTGGCGCTCGCCAGCCCGTACGACGCCGGTGACGTCCGCCCGGTGCTGCGCGCCGAGCGCGTAACTGAGGGGGTGCGCGTCTCGGGCCGGGTCGACCACGTCGGCGACGCCGACCTGGCCGACCGGCTCCTGGTCACGGCGGAGCTCGCGACCTACGGGGAGCCGGCCAGGACCATCGCGCTGCTGCTCGACCCGAGCGCGCCGGGCGTGACCCGCACGGCACTGCCGACCAGCGACGGCGACCGCGGACACGCGGTCGAGCTCGACGGGGTGGCCGTCGCGACCGACTCCGTCATCGAGGACGTCGACCTCGCGACCCTGCGCCGGGTGGCGCTGACCGTGCGGGCGCTGCAGTGCGTCGACATGGCCGCGGGCGCCGAGGCCGTGATCGAGCGGACCGTCGCCCACACCACCTCGCGCGAGCAGTTCGGCCGGGCGATCGGCTCGTTCCAGGCCGCGCAGCACCTCGTGGCCGACATGCACATCGCCACCCAGGCCGCGCGTCTGGCCGCGCGCAGCGCGGTCTTCTGGCTCGGCCGCGGCAGGCCCGGACAGCGCGAGACCGCCGTCGCGGTGCTGAAGGCCGCCACGGCGTACCGCCGGGTGACGCTCGACGCCCACCAGCTGCACGGCGGCATGGGCTACGTGCTCGAGACCGACCTGCACCTGTGGTCCGAGCGCGCCCGCCGCCTCGGCGTGGAGGGCGGCGGCCCGGACGCGGCCGCCGGCTGGATCGAGGAGGCGATCGGCCTTGTCTGAGCAGACGACCGACCCGATCTCTGGGCAGCAGCAGGCGCTCGCGGGCCTGCGCGTCCTCGACCTGAGCCGGTGGGTCGCCGGTGAGTACGCCACCAAGCTCTTCGCTGACTTCGGTGCCGACGTCGTCAAGGTCGAGAAGCCGGGCGAGGGCAGCCTCACGCGGGCCTGGGGGCCGTTCCCCGACGACGTGCCGGACCCCGAGCGCAGCGCGCTCTTCCTGCATCTCAACACCAACAAGCGCTCCGTCGCACTCGACCTCACCGATGCCGACGACCGGGCGGTCCTGCTCGGTCTGGTCCGCGACGCCGACGCGCTCGTCGAGTCCTTCCGCCCCGGCCATCTCGAGGCGCTGGGGCTCGGACCCGAGGTGCTGCGCGAGCTCAACCCCCGCCTGGTGATCACCCGGATCAGCGCGTTCGGCCAGACCGGGCCGTGGCGCGACCGGGAGGCCAGCGGCCTGGTGCTGCAGGCGGCCGGCGGGCCGATGCACGCCACCGGCCAGGCCGACCGGTCCCCGCTGCGCAAGCCGGGCCTGCTGGAGCACTACACGGTCGGGCGCAGCGCCGGCCAGGCGACGATGGGTGCGCTGCTGCGCGCCCGGCGCACCGGTCGCGGTGCCGTGCTCGACATCTCCGGCCAGGAGGTGCTGCTCGCCGGCGCCGACCGGCGCGCGTCGTACCTGCTGTCGGCGTCGTACTCCGGCATCACCGCACCGCGCGGCGCCCGCAGCCCGCACCGGCACGGCGCGACCTTCACCGGACCGTTCCGCGCGGCCGACGGGTTCGTCATGGTCTACGTCACCAACCAGGCCTTCTGGAACCGGTTCGTCCACCTGGTCGGTGCCGAGGACGAGGCGTTCCGGGAGCGCTACCTCGACCGACAGACCGTGATGGACGCCGACCGCGACGACTTCATGGCCTACGTCGCGCAGTGGATCGCGAAGCGGCCCAAGATCGAGGTGATGGAGGCGGCCGAGGCCGCCCGGATCCCGGTGACCGCCTATCTGTCGGTCTCCGAGGTCCTGGCCCACCCGCACTTCCGCGAGCGCGGGGCCTTCGTCGAGGCCGAGCACCCGGTGGCCGGGCGGTTGGAGTACGCCGGCCCGCCGTGGCGGATGGATCGCGGCTACGCCCTGCGCTGCACCGCACCCCTGCTGGACCAGCACGGCGACGCCGTGCGTGAGGAGGCCCTGTCGTGAGCGCGCCGTACACCCCCGACCCGGACCTGCCCCTGAGCGGGGTCCGCGTCATCGACCTCACCGTCGTGTGGTCCGGGCCGGGCTCCACCGCGCTGTTGGGGGACCTGGGCGCCGAGGTCATCCGGGTCGAGGGCAACGACCGGGTCAGCCGGCAGGTGTCGGCGCGGACGACCAAGGAGTCGATCGCCAAGACCGGCTATCACGGGGGCACCTATCCCGACAAGGATCCCGGCGAGCGCCCCTACGACCGCTCCGCGCTGTTCAACTGGCACGCGCGCAACAAGCTCGCGGCGTGCATGAACCTCGACACCCCGGAGGGGCACGAGGCGTTCCTGGAGCTGGTCGCCGTCAGCGACGTGCTGGTGGAGAACAACTCCAACGGCGTGCTCGAGAAGCTCGGCATCGGCCACGAGCGGCTGCTCGAGGTCAACCCGCGGCTGATCGTGGCGCGGATGCCACCCCTCGGCATGAGCGGGCCGATGAGCAACTACCTCGGCTACGGACCCAACTTCAACAGCCTGGTGGGCATCGCCGCGATGGACGGCTACGAGGGCGAGGAGCCCGACTCCGCCGGCGAGAACTACCACATGGACGAGGCCGCCCCCGCGGGTCTGGCCTTCGCCGTCATGGCGAAGCTGTGGGACCGCGAGACGACCGGTCAGGGCGGCCTGATCGAGTTCGCCCAGGCCGAGACGGTGATGGCCGAGATCGGCGAGTTCGTCCTCGACCACCAGCTCAACGGCAGGGACCCCGCGGTGCTCGGCAACGGCGACCCGTGGGTGGTCCAGGACGTCGTACGCGTGGTGGGGGAGGACGCCTGGGTCGCCTGGAGCATCCGCGACGACCGCGACTGGGCCGGGTTGCTCGGCGTCCCCGGCCTGGGTGACGACCCGCGGCTTCCTGGCGTCGACGCGGACGCGGAGACCCGGCGCGCGTCGACCGTGGAGATCCGCGCCGCCGTCGCCGACTGGGCGGCGGACCGCACCGCCGACGAGGTCGTCGAGGCCCTGGTCGCCCGGCGGGTGCCGGTGGCCGAGGTGGTGACCGAGCCGCAGCTGCTCGCCGACGAGCACCTCGCCGCGCGGGCGTGGTGGCGCGAGCGCAACCACCCGTCGGTGGGCACCCACCGCTACCCGGGCCATCCGTGGCGCGCCGATGACTTCGACCTCGCCTTCGGCCGGCCGGTGCCGGGCTTCGGCGAGGACAACGAGCACGTCTACCTGGCCGTCCTGGGCTGGCCCCGCGAGCGCTACGACGCCCTCGTGGAGCGCGGCCTCATCACCGACCGCCAGCTGGCCTGACGCCCGCCGGCACCCCCTTGATCGAAGGAGAGCAGTGAGCACGAGCAGCACGCAGACCCCGGACCTGATCCCGCCCGAGGCGCTCGAGCAGGTCGGCGAGGTCGTGGCGACCAAGACCGGCGCGGTCGACCAGCGGGAGTGGCAGCGCTGGGCAGTCGCCGTCGGCGACCACAACCCGCTGTGGTTCGACGCCGACCACGCCCGCGCCCACGGCTACGACGACGTGATCGCCCCGCCGCTCTACGTCCAGTACGCCGTCCTGGGGGTGACCCGTCTCGACGAGCTGCGTCCCGACGGCTCTTCGGGAGCGTCGTCGGGCAACCTCGCGTTCCCCGCCGCGCCGAAGCGGATGGCTGGTGGGGAGAGCACGACCTTCCACGCGCCGTGCTACCACCGCGACGAGATCACGATGGAGCGCCGCGTCGAGTCGATCGTGCAGAAGCAGGGCCGCTCCGGCGCCTTCGTGCTCGTCACCTGGCGCACGACGTACACCAACCAGCGCTCCGAGCTGGTGGCCGAGGCCACCACCTCGATGATCGCGCGGCCGTGAGGAGGACGAGATGACCACGAGCACGACCCAGCTGTACTTCGAGGACGTCGCCGAGGGCGACGAGGTCACCCCGCTGACGGTGACCCCCGACGCGACCCAGCTGTTCTTCTTCAGCGCCGCGACCTACAACGGCCACCGCATCCACTACGACCGGACGTGGGCCGTCGACGTCGAGGGCTACCCCGACGTGCTCGTGCACGGTCCGCTGCAGTCGGCCCTGCTCTCGCGCGCCGTGACCGACTGGATCGGCGGGCACGGTCGCCTGGTGAGCTTCTCGGCGCAGAACCGCGCCGTGGCCCACCCCGGCCAGGAGCTGACCTTCGGTGGCCGGGTGTCCGGCGTACGCGTGGAGGAGGGCCGGGGTCTGGTCGACCTGGAGCTCGCCGGGCGCCGGGGCGAGGACGTGCTGATGCCGGGGACCGCCACCGTCGAGCTGCCCCTGCGTGGGAGCGCCGGCTGATGGGGCTGCGTGGTGAGGCCGCGATCATCGGGATCGCGGAGCTGCCGGCGGAGAAGAAGCAGAGCGGACCGGCCCGCTTCACGCTCGAGCAGTACGCCGAGCTCGCCAAGCTGGTCATCGACGACGCCGGCGTGCCGGCATCGGTGGTCAACGGCCTGGTCACCCACGGGATCCAGGAGTCCGACATGTTCGCCCCGGCGACGCTGTCGGAGTACCTCGGCCTGCCGGTCGACTTCGGCGAGCGGGTCGACCTGGGTGGAGCCACGTCGGCGGGCATGGTCTGGCGCGCCGCCGCCGCGGTCGAGCTCGGGATCTGCGACGCGGTGCTGTGCGTCGTGCCCGGCTCGATGATCCTGCCGCGCGCCGCCGAGCCGAAGCCGCCCGCGCAGCCGCTGTGGATGGGTGCCTCGAGCGGCAAGTACGGCTCGCCCCAGGCGGAGTTCGAGATCCCCTACGGCAACGTCGGCCAGAACGCGCCGTACGCCCAGATCGCCCGGCGCTACGCCGCGGAGTTCGGCTACGACCCGCGCGCGACGGCCAAGATCGCCGTCGACCAGCGCACCAACGCCTGCGCCCACCCCGGTGCGGCGTTCCATGGCAAGCCGATCACGGTCGACGACGTGCTTGCGAGCCCGATGATCGCCGACCCGATCCACATGCTCGAGGTCGTCATGCGGGTCCAGGGCGGGACCGCGGTGCTGGTCGGCAACGCCGACGTGGCGCGCCGGTCGAAGAACCGTCCGGTGTGGATCAAGGGGTTCGGCGAGCACGTCGCGTTCAAGACCCCGACGTACGCCGAGGACCTGGTGCGCACGCCGATCGCACGCGCGGCCGACAAGGCGTTCGCGATGGCGGGCCTGGAGCGCAGCGACGTCGACATGGCCTCGATCTACGACTGCTACACGATCACCGTGCTGATGAGCCTCGAGGACGCGGGGTTCTGCGAGAAGGGCACCGGAATGTCGTGGGTGCTCGAGCACGACCTGACCTTCCGCGGGGACTTCCCCGTCAACACGGCCGGGGGACAGCTGTCGTTCGGACAGGCGGGGATGGCCGGGGGCATGCACCACGTCGTGGACGCGGCGCGGCAGCTGATGGGGCGCTCCGCGGACGCCCAGGTCGCCGACTGCAACACGGCGTTCGTCTCGGGCAACGGCGGCATCATGAGCGAGCAGGTCGCCCTCCTGCTCCAGGGCGAGTGAGGACGACCATGACCACGACGACGACCGAAGCGATCCCCCTTCCGGAGCCGACCCCGGTCTCCCGTCCCTTCTGGGACGGGCTGGCCGAGGAGAAGATCCGGATCCAGTACTCCCCGTCGCTGGGCGCGTATGTCTTCTACCCGCGGCTGTTGGCGCCCGGGACGCTCGCCGACGACCTCGAGTGGCGCGAGATCAGTGGCCTCGGGACCCTGCACACGTTCACCGTGGCCGACCGCCCGACGGCACCGCCGTGGGCAGACCACGTGCCGCAGGTGCTCGCCGTGGTCGAGTGGGACGAGGGACCGCGGATCAGCACGGAGATCGTCGAGGCGGATCCCGCGCAGCTGGAGGTCGGCATGCGGGTGCAGCCGGTCTTCTGCCCGGTCCCGGAGGCCGGGATCACCCTCCTGCGCTACCGCCCGGCCACGTAGAAACGCCCACCAGCGTGGCGAGCGCCACTCCGCGCTCCCACTGACATGAACTAGTTCACATCGAAATATGACGCGTCGTTAGTGTCGCGCCCATCGACCCCGACGCCTCGGGGTGCAACACAGGAGGAAGCATGAAGCGACTCAGGACCGGGCTCCGGCCCGCAGTGGCGCTCGTCGCAGCGGCACTGGTGCTCACCGCGTGCGGTGGCGGCTCCGACGACGACCAGGACTCGAACGCCGCGCCCGAGCAGGGCTCGTTCGAGTACGTCGATGGCATGTTCGGACCCGAGGACGACGCCAGTGACCCCCAGCAGGGCGGGACATTGACCTACGCGGCGTACTCCGAGGCCCGCAGCCTCGACCCCGCGGTCTCCATCGCCGCCGCCTCGACCGGCGGTATCGAGATGGCCGCGCTCTACGACGTGCTCATGCGCTACGACGCGGAGAGCGAGGAATTCGTCCCGCAGCTCGCCGAGGGCCTCGAGAGCAACGACGACCTCACCGAGTGGACGCTGACGCTGCGCGAGGGCGTGGAGTTCTCCGACGGCACCCCGCTCGACGCCCAGGCCGTCGCCGACAGCCAGGAGCGCTACTACTCCCACACGGCGCCCGACGCCGGTCTGTGGAACGCCAACATCGCGTCGGTCGACGTCCAGGACCCGCGCACCGTCGTCTACACGATGAAGCAGCCCTTCGCCTGGTTCGACTCGCTGCTCGCCAGCGGTCCGGGCATGATCGTCGCGGAGGCCGCCGGCCCCGTCGGTGACGCGTTCAAGCCGGTCGGTGCCGGTCCGTTCGTCCTCGAGCGGCAGCGCGCGGGCGAGGAGCTGGTCCTCGCCGCCAACGAGAACTACTGGAACGGTCGCCCCCACCTCGACGAGCTCCGCTTCGTCTTCCTGGGAGAGCAGACGACGGTCCAGGACTCCTTCGAGAGCGGCAGCATCCAGGCCGGCTACTTCCGTGACCCCGACGTCGTCGACCCGGTCCTCGAGAGCGGCGTGCGCGGCTACTCCAACCTCGTCGCCATCAGCGACACCGCCCTGATCAACGGCACCGAGGGTCGCCCCGGCGCCGACGTCCGGGTCCGCAAGGCGATGCAGCTGGCGCTGGCCCCGGAGATGGTCCGGACCCGCGTGTACGACGGTCACGGCATGGCGAGCGCCCGGATCTTCCCGGAGTACTCGCGCTGGTACGCCGAGGACGTCGACGTCCTCGAGCCGGACGTGGAGGAGGCCAAGACGCTCCTCGAGGAGGCCAAGGCCGACGGGTACGACGGCAAGATCACCTACCTCGACTCCAACACCTCCGCGGGTCGTGACACCGGCCAGGTCGCCAAGTCCGCTCTGGAGGCCGTCGGCTTCGAGGTCGACATCGAGCTGCTCCCGACCGTCACCGACCTCATCAACCGGATGGCCGTCGAGCGTGACTACGACTTCGCCGGCTGGGGTCTGAACTACCGCGAGGCCGACCCGTTCTCCAAGCTGTTCACCACGCTGCACAGCACGGCCACGCAGACCTACGGGATGCCGACCAGCCCGGAGATGGACGCGGCGCTGGAGAAGCTCCAGGGTGCCCAGGACGACGCCACCGCCCAGGAGGCGCTCGCCGAGGTCCAGGAGGCCTACAACGAGACCGTGCCGTTCCTGACCTGGATGCCGTTCGCCGAGCTCAGCGCCTGGGCCGACAACGTCCACGGCGTCAAGGGTGCAGCCAACTCGATCGTCTTGTTCGACGAAGCGTGGATGGACTGACCACCGTCCCTCGCAGCACCTGTTCCACCGCTTGCACCGATCGCCCGGCAGCCCCCTGGCTGCCGGGCGATCGGCGTCCGGGGGAGGCGCCAGAGCCGGCGTCGAGCCGGCGCACGGTCGCCCCAGGGGCGGGGTTGCACGGCGATGGGACCCCCGATTTGCGAACCGCCCCGCGGGTGCGTACTGTTCTCTCTTGTCGCCACGGAGCGGCGGGACGCAAGGCCGAAAGGCCGGGCGGCCGGCCCCGGGAGACCAGCTTCCACCAGTTCCACTCCATCGAGATCGATGAGGCGCGCTCCGGCCCGCTTGACTCGAGATCGACGCGTGCTGAGACGGTGGGGGAGCCGAACAGCAGCCCGGTTTGACCCGGGCCCGCCAAGTCGGTAAGTTTGATCGGGTTGCCCCGCGACGAAGGCCGAGAGGCTGGGACGTGGGCGCGCTTGATCCTTGAGAACTCAACAGTGTGCTAAAAGTCGACGAATTAATTTGTAACGCCCCGTCGGCATCTTCCGGTGGCTGCTCTCTTTTTGGGGGTGGTTGTTGATAGGTGTTGACGGTTCCTTTGGTAAGACGCTTGGCATGGGCCTTTTGGTTTGTGTCGGGTTTTTCTTGCCGGGATACTCCTAAATGGTCGATGGACTGCTCGTTTCGGCGGGTGGGCATCAGCATTTTTCTATGGAGAGTTTGATCCTGGCTCAGGACGAACGCTGGCGGCGTGCTTAACACATGCAAGTCGAGCGGTAAGGCTCCTTCGGGAGTACACGAGCGGCGAACGGGTGAGTAACACGTGAGCAATCTGCCCTTCACTTCGGGATAACCACCGGAAACGGTGGCTAATACCGGATATGACCACTTCAGGCATCTGATGGTGGTGGAAAGTTCTGGCGGTGGAGGATGAGCTCGCGGCCTATCAGCTTGTTGGTGGGGTAATGGCCTACCAAGGCAACGACGGGTAGCCGGCCTGAGAGGGTGACCGGCCACACTGGGACTGAGACACGGCCCAGACTCCTACGGGAGGCAGCAGTGGGGAATATTGGACAATGGGCGAAAGCCTGATCCAGCAACGCCGCGTGAGGGATGACTGCCTTCGGGTTGTAAACCTCTTTCAGTAGGGACGAAGCGCAAGTGACGGTACCTACAGAAGAAGCACCGGCCAACTACGTGCCAGCAGCCGCGGTAATACGTAGGGTGCGAGCGTTGTCCGGAATTATTGGGCGTAAAGGGCTCGTAGGCGGTTTGTCGCGTCGGGAGTGAAAACTCAGGGCTTAACCCTGAGCCTGCTTCCGATACGGGCAGACTAGAGGTATGCAGGGGAGAACGGAATTCCTGGTGTAGCGGTGAAATGCGCAGATATCAGGAGGAACACCGGTGGCGAAGGCGGTTCTCTGGGCATTACCTGACGCTGAGGAGCGAAAGTGTGGGGAGCGAACAGGATTAGATACCCTGGTAGTCCACACCGTAAACGTTGGGCGCTAGGTGTGGGGCTCATTCCACGAGTTCCGTGCCGCAGCTAACGCATTAAGCGCCCCGCCTGGGGAGTACGGCCGCAAGGCTAAAACTCAAAGGAATTGACGGGGGCCCGCACAAGCGGCGGAGCATGCGGATTAATTCGATGCAACGCGAAGAACCTTACCTGGGTTTGACATATGCCGGAAAGCCGTAGAGATACGGCCCCTTTTAGTCGGTATACAGGTGGTGCATGGCTGTCGTCAGCTCGTGTCGTGAGATGTTGGGTTAAGTCCCGCAACGAGCGCAACCCTCGTCTTATGTTGCCAGCACGTTATGGTGGGGACTCATAAGAGACTGCCGGGGTCAACTCGGAGGAAGGTGGGGATGACGTCAAGTCATCATGCCCCTTATGTCCAGGGCTTCACGCATGCTACAATGGCCGGTACAAAGGGCTGCGATACCGTAAGGTGGAGCGAATCCCAAAAAGCCGGTCTCAGTTCGGATTGGGGTCTGCAACTCGACCCCATGAAGTCGGAGTCGCTAGTAATCGCAGATCAGCAACGCTGCGGTGAATACGTTCCCGGGCCTTGTACACACCGCCCGTCACGTCACGAAAGTCGGCAACACCCGAAGCCGGTGGCCCAACCCTTGTGGAGGGAGCCGTCGAAGGTGGGGCTGGCGATTGGGACGAAGTCGTAACAAGGTAGCCGTACCGGAAGGTGCGGCTGGATCACCTCCTTTCTAAGGAGCATTTGTATGGGAGGCTTACCGGTTAGCCGGTGGTCTCTCCAGACATGTTGGTTTCGAGGGCGAATGTTCCTCGGCTGGCATTGCTCACTAGTGGAACGTCGATTATTTGGTCGCGCTGTGAGGCGCTTCGTCAGTACAGCCGCCTCGCTTCCTTTGGGGAGTGGGGTGGAGTGGAACCTCGAAGCTTCGAGCAGTTCGGTCTAGCACACTGTTGGGTCCTGAGGGATCGAGATTCTTCGATCGCCTCGTCGGGCCATCAGCGCCATGAACTGTTGCTCCCTGTGGGGGGTGGTAAGCGTGGAGTTGGCTGGTGGTGCCGCCCGTATCTTGAGAACTACACAGTGGACGCGAGCATCTTTGTAGAACGACAAGCTACTAAGAGCACATGGTGGATGCCTTGGCACCAAGAGCCGATGAAGGACGTAGGAGCCTGCGATAAGCCCCGGGGAGTTGGCAACCGAGCTGTGATCCGGGGATTTCCGAATGGGGAAACCCAGCTGGAGTCATGTCCAGTTACCTCTGCCTGAACACATAGGGCAGTTGGAGGGAACGTGGGGAAGTGAAACATCTCAGTACCCACAGGAAGAGAAAACAAGAGTGATTCCGAGAGTAGTGGCGAGCGAAATCGGAACAGGCCAAACCAGTTGCGTGTGATAGCCGGCAGGCGTTGCGTGACTGGGGTTGTGGGGCCGTCTTGTTGGTTCTGCCGAACCAACGCAGAGTAAGAAACCATCGTTGAAGTTGAAGTGGATTGGAAAGTCCCGGCGTAGAGGGTGATACCCCCGTACACGTAAGACGATGGCTCTGAGACGTCACCCCAAGTAACACGGAACCCCTGAAATTCCGTGTGAATCTGGCGGGACCACCCGTTAAGCCTAAATACTCCTTGGTGACCGATAGCGGACAAGTACCGTGAGGGAAAGGTGAAAAGTACCCCTGGCGGGGAGTGAAATAGTACCTGAAACCATGTGCTTACAATCCGTTGGAGCGAGATCTTTGGATCTTGTGACAGCGTGCCTTTTGAAGAATGAGCCTGCGAGTTAGCGTTGTGTTGCGAGGTTAACCCGTGTGGGGAAGCCGTAGCGAAAGCGAGTCCGAATAGGGCGTTTGAGTAGCGCGACCTAGACCCGAAGCGGAGTGATCTATCCATGGGCAGGTTGAAGCGCGGGTAAGACCGCGTGGAGGACCGAACCCACTTAGGTTGAAAACTGAGGGGATGACCTGTGGATAGGGGTGAAAGGCCAATCAAACTCCGTGATAGCTGGTTCTCGCCGAAATGCATTTAGGTGCAGCGTCGCGTGTTTCTTACCGGAGGTAGAGCACTGGATGGTCTAGGGGGCCCACAAGCTTACCGAAATCAACCAAACTCCGAATGCCGGTAAGTGAGAGCGCGGCAGTGAGACTGCGGGGGATAAGCTCCGTAGTCGAGAGGGAAACAGCCCAGACCATCAGCTAAGGTCCCTAAGCGATAACTAAGTGGAAAAGGATGTGGAGTCGCAAAGACAACCAGGAGGTTGGCTTAGAAGCAGCCACCCTTGAAAGAGTGCGTAATAGCTCACTGGTCAAGTGATTCCGCGCCGACAATGTAGCGGGGCTCAAGTTATCCACCGAAGCTATGGCATTCACATATTAAGCTAGGCCTTTGTGGTCCAGGTGTGTGGATGGGTAGGCGAGCGTCGTGTGGCGGGTGAAGCGGCGGTGTGAACCAGTCGTGGACGCTACACGAGTGAGAATGCAGGCATGAGTAGCGAAAGAAGAGTGAGAAACTCTTCCGCCGAATGATCAAGGGTTCCAGGGTCAAGCTAATCTGCCCTGGGTAAGTCGGGACCTAAGGCGAGGCCGACAGGCGTAGTCGATGGACAACGGGTTGATATTCCCGTACCGGCAAAATAGCGCCCATGGCGAACCTAGTGATGCTAAGTGCCCGAAACCATCATTGATCCTTCGGGACGATGGTGGCGGAGCGCATGACCCGAACTAGTAGTAGCCAAGCGATGGGGTGACGCAGGAAGGTAGTCCAACCGTGGCGATGGTAGTCCACGGCTAAGAGTGTAGGGCGATGAGTAGGCAAATCCGCTCATCATGTGCCTGAGACTCGATGGGGAGTCCTTTTGGACGAAGTGGATGATCCTATGCTGTCGAGAAAAACCTCTAGCGAGCTATGCGCCGCCCGTACCCCAAACCGACTCAGGTGATCAGGTAGAGAATACTAAGGCGATCGAGTGAACCATGGTTAAGGAACTCGGCAAAATGCCCCCGTAACTTCGGGAGAAGGGGGGCCGGATCCGTGAACCACCTTGCGTGGGGAAGCGGTGATGGCCGCAGAGACCAGGCCCAAGCGACTGTTTACTAAAAACACAGGTCCGTGCGAAGTCGTAAGACGATGTATACGGACTGACTCCTGCCCGGTGCTGGAAGGTTAAGGGGACGTGTTAGCACTTTGTGCGAAGCGCAGAACTTAAGCCCCAGTAAACGGCGGTGGTAACTATAACCATCCTAAGGTAGCGAAATTCCTTGTCGGGTAAGTTCCGACCTGCACGAATGGAGTAACGACTTGGGCGCTGTCTCAACCATGGACTCGGCGAAATTGCATTACGAGTAAAGATGCTCGTTACGCGCGGCAGGACGGAAAGACCCCGGGACCTTTACTACAATTTGGTATTGGTGTTTGGTTCGGCTTGTGTAGGATAGGTGGGAGGCTGTGAAGCGGCGACGCCAGTTGTCGTGGAGCCATCGTTGAAATACCACTCTGGTCGTACTAGATGTCTAACCTAGGTCCGTTATCCGGATCAGGGACAGTGCCTGATGGGTAGTTTAACTGGGGCGGTTGCCTCCTAAAATGTAACGGAGGCGCTCAAAGGTTCCCTCAGCCTGGTTGGCAATCAGGTTTCGAGTGTAAGTGCACAAGGGAGCTTGACTGTGAGAGTGACAGCTCGAGCAGGGACGAAAGTCGGAACTAGTGATCCGGCGCTGGCATGTGGAAGCGGCGTCGCTCAACGGATAAAAGGTACCCCGGGGATAACAGGCTGATCTTCCCCAAGAGTCCATATCGACGGGATGGTTTGGCACCTCGATGTCGGCTCGTCGCATCCTGGGGCTGGAGTAGGTCCCAAGGGTTGGGCTGTTCGCCCATTAAAGCGGCACGCGAGCTGGGTTTAGAACGTCGTGAGACAGTTCGGTCCCTATCCGCCGCGCGCGCAGGAGTCTTGAGAAAGGCTGCCCCTAGTACGAGAGGACCGGGGTGGACGAACCTCTGGTGTGCCAGTTGTTCTGCCAAGAGCACGGCTGGTTAGCTACGTTCGGAAGTGATAACCGCTGAAAGCATCTAAGCGGGAAGCACGTTTCAAGATGAGGACTCCCACCGGGTTAACCGGGTAAGGCCCCCAGTAGACGACTGGGTTGATAGGCCGGAGGTGTACAGCAGTAATGCCTAGCCGACCGGTACTAATAGGCCGAGGGCTTGTCTCTCAAAGATGTTGCGCGTCCACTGTGTGGTTCCCGAGTTGCGGTCGGTGAACCGATCGACAATTCCATAGAGTTTCGGCGGCCATAGCGATGGGGAAATACCCGGCGCCATTCCGAACCCGGAAGTCAAGCCCTTCAGCGCCGATGGTACTGCGACCGGGAGGTCGTGGGAGAGTAGGACGTCGCCGGACAATTCTTTGGTAGAGGCCACCCCTTTGGGGTGGCCTCTACGCTTTTCAGCACACCTCAAGAGGATTCAAAGGAGATGCCCGATGCCAGCCGATCGTCGTCCGTCTGCAAACGGCAACCCCCGCAAGCGCGGCGGAGGCGCACCCCAGGGCAGGGACGAGGGCCGCGGGCGCGGTGGCCCCGGTGGTCGGGGCGGCCCGCAGCGTGGGTCGTCCAGCGCCGGACGCCCGAGCGATCGCCGCGAGCGACCCGACCGTCGTGACGCCGAGTCGCGCTCGGACTCGCAGGCGAAGTACGACGGTCCGCCGATCCCCGAGGCCATCACGGGCAAGGAGCTCGACCGCAACGTCTACGCCCAGCTGAAGGGTCTGCCGGAGAAGCTTGCCGCGCGGGTGGCGCGCCACCTCGCCGCGGCCGGCATGCTCATCGACGAGGACCCGCGCACGGCGTACGAGCACACGCTCGCCGCCCGCGCCCGGGCCGCGCGCGTGGCGATCGTGCGCGAGGCGTGTGGCGAGGCGGCGTACGCCGCAGGGGAGTACGCCGAGGCGCTCTCCGAGCTCCGTGCCGCCCGCCGGATGAACGGCGTCAACGACTACCTGCCGATCATGGCCGACTGTGAGCGTGCCCTGGGGCGCCCGGACCGCGCCCTGAAGCTGGCGCAGTCGCCGTCGGTGCCGAACCTCCCCGTGGGGCTCAAGGCCGAGATGACGATCGTCGAGGCCGGGGCCCGGCGCGACCGCGGCGAGGTCGACGCCGCGTTGCGGACGCTGGAGCAGGCGCCGCTGTCGAGCACCCACCGTGAGTCGTGGGTCGCCCGGCTGCGCTACGCCTATGCCGACGCCCTGCTGGCGGCAGGCCGCGAGGAAGAGGCGCTGGAGTGGTTCCACCGCGCCGACGCCGCGGACCGCGAGCAGGCCACCGACGCCGCTGCACGGGCCGAGCAGCTCGAGCGCGACCGGGGCTGACCCGGGTCGCTCGTCGTCCCCAGGCGCGCATCCTCCGATCGCGTCCACAGCCGGCGCCGGACTGGCGAGCGTGGAGACGCCGGTCGACCACGCTCCGCGTGGAGGTGGTCGACATGACGATGCAGAACCCAGACCCGGACGAGGCGTGCACGGTGCACCTTCGTGGCCGGGTCTCCGGCGAGCCTGAGCACCGGGTGCTGCCCAGCGGCGACGAGCTGTGGACCGTCCGGGTGGTCGTACGCCGCCCGCCCGGCGACGTACGCGCGGGCGGACCCGTCTCGGACTGGATCGGCTGCACCGCCCGCAGCGGCGCCGCGCGGCGCTCGGTGCAGTCCTGGCGCGACGGTGACGCCGTCGAGGTCGAGGGCGCCCTGCGGCGGCACTACTACCGCTCCGGCACGGGTGCCGCCCTCAGCCTCGTCGAGGTCGAAGTGGCGCGTGCCCGCCGCCGACGACGGGCCGTGCCGCCGCCCTGAGGCGCCGGCACGACACCGTTGGTCAGGTCGTGCTGGGCGCGCGGAGGGCGAAGCCGGGGTAGCCGTCCGCGGCGATCTTGGCGCAGTGCTCGCGGTAGTAGCCGACGCCGCCGATGTAGGGCAGGAACACGCGCGGCTTGCCGGGGATGTTGGCGCCCATGTACCACGAGTCGGTCTCGGGGTAGAGGGTCGCGCGACCGGCGACCTGGACGTGCTCGGTCCACGCGACCTCGGCGTCGGGCTCGGCCTCGACGACCGCGATGCCCTGCTCCTCCAGATGGGTGAGCAGGTCGGCGACCCACTCGACGTGCTGCTCGATGGAGACGACGGCGTTGCTCAGCGCCGACGGACTCCCGGGGCCGCAGATCATGTACATGTTCGGGAAGCCGGCGGTGGAGATGCCCAGGTAGGTCACCGGGCCGTTCTCCCACTTGTCGGCCAGCCGGGCCCCGTCGCGGCCGCGGATGTCGATGCCGAGGAGCGGGCCGGTCATGGCGTCGTACCCGGTGGCGAAGACCAGCGCGTCGAGCTCGTGCTCGGTGCCGCCGGCGATGATGCCGGTCGCGGTGATGCGCTCGATCGGGTCACGCCGGACGTTGACGAGGGTGACGTTGTCGCGGTTGTAGGTCGCGTAGTAGTTCGTGTCGAGGCAGGGCCGCTTGGTGCCGTAGGCGTAGCCACGAGGGGTGAGGTCGTCGGCGACCTGCGGGTCGTCGACCATCTCGGCGATGCGCTTGCGGACGAACTCCGAGGCGTGGTGGTTGGCCTCGTGGTTGCGCACGGTGTCGTTGTAGGCCTGGAGGATGCCGGTGAGCGTCCCCTCCTCCCACCGCTCGCGGTAGGTCGCCTCGCGCTCCTCGTCACTGACCTCGAGGACGCTCTTGGTGGGCGGCTCGAGCAGGATGCCGTACGACGAGCTGCGCAGCTGCTCGCGCGTGCCCTCGAAGTCCTCGTGGAACTTCCTCACGAATCGCGGGTCCGGGTCACCGTTGCGGGCGGGCAGGGAGAAGTTCGCCGTGCGCTGGAAGACGGTGAGGTGGTCGGCCTGCTCCGCGACCAGCGGGATGAGCTGGATGCCGGAGCTGCCGGTGCCGATGACACCGACGCGCTGCCCGGTGAAGTCGACGGGCTCGTGCGGCCAGGCGCCGGTGTGGTAGGTCGGTCCCGCGAAGTCGTCGCGGCCGAGAATCTGCGGCAGGTTGGTGCTGGACAGCAGGCCGACGCCGAGCACGAGGTGCTGCGCCGAGACGGTCTCACCCTGGTCCGTGGTGACCGTCCAGCGCTCGGTCTCCTCGTCGAAGTGCGCGGACTCGACGCGCGTCGACAACGTGATGTCCCGGCGCAGGTCGAAGCGGTCGGCGACGTGCTGGAGGTAGGCGAGGATCTCGGGCTGCGCGGCGTACCGCTCGCTCCACTGCCATTCCTTCTTCAGGTCCTCGTCGAAGGAGTAGGAGTAGAAGATGCTCTCGATGTCGCAGCGGGCGCCGGGGTAGCGGTTCCAGTACCAGGTGCCGCCGACGTCGTCGCCGGCCTCGAAGACGCGGACGTCGAGGCCGCGCTGGCGCAGCAGATGCAGGGCGTAGAGCCCGGCGAACCCGGCGCCCACGACGACGACGTCGGGACGGTCCGTCCCCGTGCTGGGGCCGGTGCTGGGGCCGGAGGTGGGGGTGCTCATGACTGCTCCTCGTGCGTGGTGGTCAGCAGGGGCTCGAGCTCCGCGGCGACGTGGGCCAGCGCCTCGGCGCCGGCGGGCAGCAGGCCCGACATGGTGAAGAAGCCGTGCATCTGGCCGTCGAAGCGGCGCAGGGTGGTGCGGACGCCGGCGGCACGCAGCTGCTCGGCGTACTTCTCGCCCTCGTCGCGCAGGACGTCGTGCTCGGCGGTGACCACGATCGCCGGCGGCAGGCCGGAGAGGTCGTCGGCGCGGGCGGGGGAGACGTCGGGGTGGTCGCGGTGCTCTGCGTCGACGTAGTGGTCCCAGAACCATTCCAACGTCTGCCGGTTGAGCGCCAGCTGGTTGGCGGGGTCGGTGTAGGACCCGTTGTCGAAGTCGGCCTCGGTGACCGGGTAGACGAGCACCTGGGCCGCGATCGCCGGCCCGCCCTCGTCGCGGGCGCGGCGGGCGATGATCGTGGCCAGGTTGCCGCCGGCGCTGTCGCCGGCGACGACGAGGGGCGAGCCGGCGGGCGCGAGCTCACCGTGGTGCGTGGAGATCCAGCTCAGCACGTCCCAGGCGTCCTCGACCGCTGCGGGCCAGCGGTGCTCAGGAGCGAGCCGGTAGGCACCGAGCACGACCGCGCACCCGGTGCGGACAGCGAGCTCGCGTGCGAGCGTCTCGTGCTCGGCCGGCGAGCCGACGACCCAGCCCCCGCCGTGCAGGTAGAGCAGGACCCCGCGGGGTGACTCCGGGGCCACGAGTCGGCAGGCGGCACTGCCGGCGCGCGTGGGGACCTCGAGGTCCTCGGCGCGCGCGACCTCGGGACCGGTCGGGTACAGCGTCGCCATCCCTGCCATCCGCGCTCGTGCCTCGGCCGGGGTCGTCTCGTGCATGGGTGCGCCGCCCGCCTCGGCGAGCTTGGCGAGCAGTGCGGTGGTGGCAGCGTCGAGTGCCATGAGGAGCTCCTGGAGTCGTGGTCAGGCGGTCTGATCAGGCGGTCTGATCAAGGGGTGGCGGGCGGCTGGATGGACTTGACCTCGAGGAACTCCTCGATGCCGAAACGTCCGTACTCCCGGCCGAGCCCGGACTGCTTGTAGCCGCCGAAGGGCGCCAGCCGGTTGGAGTTGAGGCCGTTGACGTGCACGACGCCCGACCGGATCCGTCGGGCGACGGCGATCGCCCGGTCCTGGTCGCGGCCGAACACGCCGGCGGAGAGGCCGTACTCGGTGGCATTGGCCAGCCGGACGGCGTCGTCGTCGCCGGTGTGGGTCTGGATGGCGAGCACGGGGCCGAAGATCTCCTCACGACCCACGCGCATCTCGGTCGTCACCCGACCG